>NZ_CP091881.1:8520000-8837500 GCF_022163125.1 Paenibacillus sp. HWE-109
TGGTTAGTTGAAATTTTCACTACTTACATTATATCCCATTACATCGCAAGCTTGGGAATTAGCCAACTTTTTCGCATCAACATTAACTATGTGCATGTTGGTTTGTTGATCGTCATTTACATTATCGCAATCTATCCAAGCGATTTGAACGGCAGCATCAAGCTTGGTGAAATTATTGGCTATTTATCCTTGGTAACGGCAGGAGTTATGCCCGTCTTATTATTAATCATTGCTGTTCTCAGAAAAAGGGGACATACACCTTGAAATCGCCAAAAATGCGGAGTGTCGTATTTCTCGTATTCATTTCGTTGATTGTACTTCCAGGATGTTGGGATAAACGTGAAATCGAACAGTTGGGCATGATCGCCGGTATCGCGTTGGATCAGGCGGAAGATCCCGTCAGCAATCGGATAAAGATGACCCAACAATTCGTCAACACGACCATCGGAACGAAGGATGAGGTGGTTAAAGGATATTATAACCTGATCGATGAAGGAACTAATTTGTTTGAAATTATTAGAAAAACGTCAACAAGAACAGATCGATCGCCCTACTATACACATTTGAAGGTTATCATCCTAAGCGATAAAGTTACTTCCTCCACTCAATTGCTAGACTTGATGAACTTTTTTCAACGGGATCATGAGATGAGAAGAAGTGTGCGTGTCTATTTTTCAAAAGGACCTGCAAGTGGGTTTTTAGAAAAAAAGACGGAAAATAATGAAATTCCCGCCTTTAATATTTTTTATAGGTCTCGAAATCATTACAAAACGTTAGAAATGGCTCGACAAACAACCTTGGGTGAGCTGTCCGTTAATTTGTCTAGCGACAATAGTTTCCTTGTTCAAGAAATTAATCTTACAAACGGATATACGATGCAAGGAGCAGCAGTCATTTCAGGGAAAAAAAAGCGATTGATCGGATGGTTGGATAAAGACGAGGTATCAGGAATTAATTGGATTCTCGGAACTCGTCATGGCAGTCAAGGAGGGGTTCTTAAGGTCGTCGATAAGAAAACAAAGAAAGAGATTATCTACGAAGTTAATAATACCAAAACAAAGATCAAGCCTAGAGTAGAAGGAGAACGGATTTCTTTTCTCGTTTCCATTGAATCCGAAGGGCGTCTGGGTGAGGACTGGACACTAAATGATGCATTCGAAGAGGATTATATTAAGAAAGTGGATAAACAAGTAGCCGAAGAGGTAAAACGCCTCGTTGAGCATTCCATTGCAAAAACAAAAGATACGTATAAAGTGGATGTTGCCAATTTCGGTGAACAATTAAGAATACATAACTACAGAACATGGAAGCAAGTAAAGACAAACTGGGATGAGACGTTCAGTGAGGCTAACATTGATGTCGAAGTAAAAATACACATTCGAGAGTTCGGTTCCAAAGGAAGAAAAACACCGAAGATTGGGAAGTAATTGCTCGATCAGACAAAGCATTCCCGGCTTTTACTTATGTTCGTTACTAAGTGAAAGTTGGCGCTGCCTATTATTGAGATTTCATCATTTACTCGACGAAGCATTTTTGTTACCCTTACTTAAGGTAAACATGCTGATAAACGCAAAAACACGGAGGAATGATGAAATGCTTGCACCAGAGAGGCATCGCTTAATATTATTGGAACTGGAATCCAAAGGGCAAGTCACCGTAGTGGAATTGAAGTCATTGCTGCAAGTTTCCCTTGATACAGTACGCAGGGATCTAGAACGGTTGGAACAAGAGGAGAAGCTTAGACGCGTACATGGAGGAGCTGTTTCCAAAAGAGAAGACGTAGCGACGAATCAGGCGTTCTTCAAGCGTAAAATTACGCAGAACGAAAGAAAGCAGGAACTGGCTATGTACGCTGTCGAGCTGGTGAAGGAGTATCAAGCTGTTTCTCTCAATGCCGGCACGACCAATATCGAGGTTGCCAAGCGGCTTGCCGCGCGTTTCGAGAAGCTCACAGTCATAACAAATTCCCTGCGCATCGCGGATATTTTGGCGCTGAAAAAGGGTTTCACAGTTATTATTCCCGGGGGTTATCTGAATCATGAGGAGTTTTCCTTGTACGGGCGCTCGATGGAAGAGGAAATTATGAATTTCAATATCGATCTGGCATTCATTAGTATCAATGCGATTTCCCTTGAGAAAGGGCTGACTGATTTTCGCCAAGGTGAGGCAGAGGTCATTAATGCGATGCTAAAGAGTGCCAAGCGGAAAGTTGTCGTAGCGGATTCCAGTAAATTCGAAACGGTATCCTACCTGAATATTAGCGGATTGGATCAGATTGATTTGATTGTAACGGATTCTTTGATGGACAGCAGTCTTCTGGAGACTTACAAAAAACATAATATTTCGATCATAAACGCAAGCTTATCCTAGCTTGCGTTTTTATTATGTTTTCATAATACCGAAAGAAGCATATAAATGCATTTTAATTTTAATTATACGCAAATTGAAGCAATATCGATTGAAAAAATGCGATATTTCGCATATAATTGGAACTATGAACCAATCTTATAATCCAGTAGTTGTGCTCCTTGATTGTGCATCCTAATCAACTTGTTGGGGGAATTTGTATGGAACGTAACCGAATTCGATTTGGGTTAATGACCGATATTCATCAAGATTTGATGTATAAAGCAAGCGATCGGCTTCAAGCATTTATAGATCATTCCAATAAAGAGGATTTAGATTTTATTATCCAGTTGGGGGATTTTTGTTTCCCGACCCCGGAAAACAAACCGTTTCTTGGCATTTGGCAACAGTTTGGCGGGCCTAACTATCATGTGCTAGGCAATCATGACATGGATATCTGTGATAAACAAACGATTATGAGCTATCTTGGCATGAAGCGAAACTACTATTCATTCGACTGCGGGGACTACCATTTCATTGTTTTGGATGCAAACTATTTCCGTGTTGACAGTCAATATGTTGATTATTCGTTTGGTAATTATTCCAAGCATGCAGATTCCGTCAGTAATGTTACAGATGAACAATTAGAGTGGTTAAGGGAAGATTTGTCCCAAACGGACAAACACACGATTTTGTTCAGCCATCAAAGTCTGGAAGAGACGCATGTGGGAACTAACGTCGGTATACATAACAGCGACAAACTTCGTGAGATTTTGCGGGAAGCCAATCAATCAGCGGGCTTCCGTAAAGTGATTGCTTGTATGAATGGCCACAATCATCTTGATGGCGTCAAAGTGATCGACGATATTTACTTCATTCATATGAACAGTATTTCTTACCATTACCTGGGGCCTCAGTTCAATACGATTCGGTATTCTGAGGAAATTACGGAGGAGCATCCGATTTTCAGACAATCTGTTCCCTACGAAGAACCCATTTATGCCATAATCACACTAGAGCCTGGGCTCTTGATGATAAAGGGAAAAGAATCAACGTACGTCGGCCCGGCTCCGAACGAAATCGGGCACAGTAATGCAAATGCGGGGCATGTGGTATCGGCGAAGATTTCAAGCAGGCAGCTGAAATTTTAAAATAAACCCAGGGAGGGCTGCGAATGGGCCGATCCCAACGGGGCTTTAGAGAGGGACGAATACGGCGTTTACACCCGAAATGCGGGGGTAAGCGCCGTATTTTTTTTAGAGCATTAACGTGAGAGGATCGAACTTCTGAATTGATTTTCGAAATGCACATAATCGTTGAGGGGCTCGTTTCTATAGAAATCACTCATTTTTACACACCGAATTATAGAAAAACAATATACTTGTTGTTTAGAAAAGATAGGTATAGGAGCTATGATAAAGTCACACCAAAAAACAACCTGCGAGTGCAGCAGGCCAGCGAGGGTAAATTGGAACGATTATTGGCTAAGTTTATTGTTTATTGACACTGGCAAGTATGTCAGTCTGCAACTTTTGCTTTATCGAATCATGTCTAACATTGATTTTTTAAATAGCGCACTGTCCGTAGCGAATACTTCAAATATTGTTTTGCCAAGTCAATCAGCTCGTTTTGCGCTGGCGGTCGTTGCTGCAGGTCCCATGTTATTCATTTTTCCTTTTTTTCAACGATTTTTTGTCAAAGGAATTACAGTCGGATCCATTAAAGGCTAGATGCTTAACGTTGGTTTGACACCGTAAGGTTTCAAATAAAAGTGAACTTTATTAGTTAGGGGAGGATAAACAAATGAAAAACATGAAAAAAGCGTTTGGAAGCGCATTCTCAATCGTATGTGC
The DNA here is from genome assembly GCF_022163125.1 of Paenibacillus sp. HWE-109. Lineage (NCBI taxonomy): Bacteria > Bacillati > Bacillota > Bacilli > Caryophanales > Paenibacillaceae > Paenibacillus > Paenibacillus sp. HWE-109. The sequence goes on from NZ_CP091881.1 coordinate 8,524,200, forward strand.
AGTATCCTTAATTAGCGGATGCAGCAACGGAACAACGGAGGGGCCAACCGCTGCGGTTTCGCCAGCTGAGAGTTCGAAAAGCGGGGCAGAGGCGTCTAGTCCTGCTAAGCTTGCTCCTGTGAATCTAACCATCTACAGAGTCGGCACACCGCAACCAGATGAGAAAGCTGTTGTCGAGGCCATGAACAAGATTACCAAGGAAAAAATCAATACGACCATCACACTGAACACCATTGACTGGGGCAATTACGACGACAAGATGAAAGTGATTATTTCGGCAGGCGAGGATTGGGATTTAACGTACACGGCTCACTGGACAAATAATTTTTATAACAATGTTGCGAAAGGCGCGTTCCTGCCGTTAGACGATCTTCTGGCTAAATATGGTGCGCATATCAAGGAAACAATTCCTGCGCAATTTTTTGATGGAGCTCGTGTGAATGGCAAGCTATATGGCATAACGAGCTATCAGATTATGGCGACCATGAAAGGGTTTTCAATTAAAAAGGATTTAGCCGATAAGTACAAACTGGATAAAACAACGATTAAATCATTACGTGATTTGGAACCATTTTTGGAAAAGCTGAAGCAAAATGAGCCTAGCATTGTGCCTACGACGAGCGGCGCATCGGTTACCACAGAGTTTCTTTCAAAAATTGATACTGGACTCGCTTATGACACCGTTGCGGGCGATACGACCAATCCGCTTGTGATTAATGTGAAAAATAATGATTTTAAGATTAAGAACTTGTATGAACTTCCGGAAACGATGGAACTAGCCAAAATGAATCGTGAATGGTACAACAAAGGATACATACGCAAAGATGCAGCTACGATTAAAGATTATAAAGCGGAACAAAAAACGGGGAAATATGGGATGTTCCCTGCGGGAGCGGTGAAGCCTGGCAATGAAGGCGATACAAAAGGATGGGCAGGATACGATGTAACCGATGTTCAGTTAAGTCCGTCTTACGTTTCCAATACGAGTTTAATTTCATCTTTGGCAGCGATTAACCAAAACTCCAAAAATCCTGAACGCGCGATGATGTATCTGGATCTATTATTTGCCGATAAAGAATTATATCAATTATTGTGTGTAGGTATTGATGGCAAGCATTACAAGAAAGTGGACGACAGAACCATTGAATCCTTGCCAAATGGCGGATATAATCCGGGAACGGACTGGGAATTTGGCAGTCAATTTAATATGTTCCTTCGTCCAGGGCAGCCTAAGGATGTGTGGGAGCAAACGAATAAAGTGAACAAAGAAGCGATTGTTTCCCCATTAATCGGCTTTGTTTTGAATCGTGATCCCATTAAAACGGAGATGGCCCAAATCGATGCGATTACAAAGCAGTACAACAGTGTAGAAAATTCGCTTCTGACTTACGGAGCTGCCGAACCGGATAAAATTATGGCTGAAATCAACGATAAACTAAAGAAAGCAGGACTGGATAAAGTTACCGCAGAAGCTCAGAAACAACTTGACGAATGGCGCAAGGCAAATAAAAAATAAGAGTCAAATGACCGCTCATAGCTATATAAGCTATTGAGCGGTCGGTTTTTATTTTCCGTAAAATGGATTTTTCTTTTTGCCTCGGATATCCAAGTTGAAAAATGCGAATCAATTCGTTCATTCCGTCTATGTTCGGCTACCCATTAGCTGGGTAGCCGACTCCACACGACTACTCTTATTCTCAATCAACGATAACAAACTTTACGGCATCTGCCCGGACAGTTTTATTGCCCCGGGTGATTTTCACATAGTTGGATTGCCCCGGAGTCATCGTATAAGTACCAATCAGCTTCCAGCCTGAAGTACTGGTGGAATAATTCTCATAGCTTGTACTGGTAGTACCGTTATGAACCACTTCTACCTTCGTATTGGTATCGGAGTTGCTGCTAATTGTCTTATAGATAAAGACTTCATAAGTTCCGCCTGCGGTAATGGGAGCAGTCCATTTCGCTGAGGCACCGCTGCTAACGCTGTACCTGGACGAGCTTCCATTATAGCCGATCACGCTGCTGTCTACCCATGACCCACTTACTTCACTGTAGCTGGCATCTCCATTATCCACAATCTGCGCATCTCCACCTGTGTCTAATACGATGTTCCACAGCTGACTATCGTTTCCAGAGTATGGCGATTGAATGATCTCCGCACCGTCTGCTGTGGAACCGCCTTTAACGGCAGCAACCATGCCGCTGTTCGTATTGATGATCTTATAATAACCATTGCCGGCAGCGGCAATCTGCCACCCTTGACTGATAATTCCATAGTATGGAGATTGAACAACTTCCGCACCGCTCGTTATCGCACTTCCTGCAACATCAACCGCCATGCCGCTGTTCTTGTTTACTAGGCTATAATCGTTGCCGTTATACATAATCTGCCATCGCTTACTTTCTCCGCCTAAATTCCCTAGCTGGATGGCCTTTGCACCAGGCTCATTCGTACTATTGGCAACATCCAATAGTTTCCCGCTCTTCTTGTTGACAATTTTATAAAATACTGCAGGGTCAAACGAATTATTGGAAGCTACAAATTTTACTGCATCTGCCCTAAGAGAGTTATTGCCTCTGGTTACTTTTACATAGTTGGGTTGCCCCGGTGTCATCGTAAAAGTACCCATATACTTCCAGCTAGGAGTGCCGGTGGAATAATCCTCATAGACTGCACTGGTAACACCGTCATGAACCACCTCGACCTTCGTATTGGTATCGGAGGTGCTATGAATGATCTTATTCATATAGACATCATAAGTTCTGGCTACGGAAATGGGAGCGGTCCATTTCGCCGAAGCACCTTCACGAGCGTACCTGGTAGTGCTTCCATTATAACCGGTCAAGTTACTGTCTAACCATGAACCACTTATTTCACTGTAATTGGGGTCTCCGTTATCCACGATCAAGGGGACAGTATCATTCATCTCAATCAATCCCGCGTCATCTCCATAGCACAGACCTGCACCCGAAGAACTCTTCCATATATAAACCTTTGCGCTTGTATGGCTTGGGCCTGTTTTAAACTGCACCTTCTGCCTTGTCCAGTTTGGATAATTGCCATATACGTTTTTATAAATGGTTGCATCGCCATATTCCTTGACACCTATCTCTACAGTCTCACCGAAAGGTACCCTTGCCCAAGCTGAATATTCGTAGGTTGTATTGGGCTCAAGACCGGTTATCAACTGTTCGACCCCATTCTGCCCGCTGCCAAGCTGTACACTTCCATAACCTGACCTTGTTTCTCTATTATCGATGTTAATAGGGTCATAGGTTGCACTATAAAAAACTGCCGTTGGTGCACCGATTTTTGTCCATGAATCAAGGTTTGAGTCAAAGAAGGCATTTTTAACCCTATTTGTGTTTTGCAGCGTTGACGGCGCATAGGTAGGATTGGGTGGATTAGCCAAGTTTTGTCCTGCCGGAGGATAGAGGTTCTGGTTGTATCCTACAGTTGTATTGCCATACCGGAAGGCATCTCCGTCTATCAAATAGCCGTCAGTTGCAACATTATTGTAGATCCAGGTTCCATATCCGTCATTATTAAATGCACTGCCAAAAACACTTTTAATAATCCCATCCACCATATTGTCGTATATTTGCACAAAATTTCCTGGCTGGCTGGATTTAATTGCTGCGAAATCCGTATTCCAGATCGTATTGTGATGGATAATAAAATTGTGGCTGTGCTGATCTAAATAGATCCCGGTATCTTGGTAAACTGTAAGGTCATGGATGCGGTTATACCTGATCTCTGTCTTTCCACCATCTTCTTTTGTAACGTAAATTCCGCCGCAATCATGGTTTAATAATCCATTTAGGCTGAGGTCGTTATACTCAAAAATAACCGCTTCAACGTCTTGTAGCTGCACTAAATCCCGGCCTGCATTGTATAGTGTATTATAGCTTATCAAATGTCTTTTGCCCTTTATAAATACGTTTGCATTGTAAGTTCCCATATAGTTGGCTTCATGTGCAAGATTGTTTATAACCTTATTGTCCGAACCAGCAACGATGATGAGATTTCCGGAGCTGTAAGCAAGTTTGGAATCCCTCAAGGTATTGTTGCTGCCACCCACATAAACCCCCGTGTCGTCCTTTTCATATGCATTTTGAAGGTTCATCCTGTGGGAGATATATTTGGCGTCTATCCCCTTCACTACATTGTTGGATGAATTGTCCGCCATTCTTATTGTGCCTCCGAAGGTGTTCAGGCCTTCGATATTGACATAGGAAACCCCAGTAAGGTCTATACAATAAATCCTTTTTTTCGTTTCAACATTCATGGTAGAGGGGTTTACGCCTCCGGGTGCCCACAAATACATGGCCTGGGTACTGCTGTCATAAAACCATTCTCGTTCGGCATCAAGCTCGCTCAATAAATTGAAGATAAAGAATTCCCTGCCGGCTAATGGACCTGTAAAACGGCCATCGGAAGACGAAAGCGGCGCTATTGTAATCTGATTTCCGCTTGAAGCGGTAACCGTAGTCGTTTGGGCAGTCCACGTCCCCCTAATCCAAACGGATCCCCCCTTCCAGTAATCGGCAGGCTTGTTAAGGCCTGAATATGCGATTGTTAGGTCGGCACCGCTATCCATGTTTGCCCTACCCGGATTGAAGACGTTGGTATCCGTCCAGTTGGGGTACTGGGCTATGTGCATCATCTCACCATTAACGAACACCTGGTTCTCCATTCCCAGGCTCCAATTCATCTGTGCTTTGTATATGTTCCCGGAATGAAGCGTCCACCCGGTAACCTTGTCAGCGGCGCTTACAGTTACCGTCTCACCGGCATAAGCCTTATAGGTGATTGGATTTCCGGCTGTGCCCGATTTGGTAGGCTGAATGACTTCCCTGTATGTACCTCCTCTGATCATACACGTATCACCTGCAACCATGACACTTGCAGCCTTTGCGATGGTCTTGAACGGACTGCTTATTGTGCCGGAATTGCTGTCGCTGCCGGTTGTGGCTACGTAGTAGGTGTTTCCTGCCGCCTGCGTCGCCATCGGCATTCCAAAAATAGTGCCGAACAATAAAAGCAACACCACCATTACACCTGAAATTGCTCTTTTTAACATAAACTTCACTCCTTTATCCTTATGGTATATAGGTATAAACACCGCTGCTATCCAAAGTAAATGGGATAACCGACGTTCCATACCTTATAGTTCCTGTTTCGTTTGGAGAACCCTTAATTACAGCTTTCGTGAGGCTCCCGCTAGTCCAGTCCATATCAACAGTGAAATTTCCTCTGGCTTTGAGTCCTTTCACACTGCCATTGGGCCAATTTGACGGCATTGCCGGTAAAAGATGTATTTGCTTAGCGTAAGTGCTTTGAAGGAGCATTTCAGCAATACCTGCGGTAAAGCCGAAATTACCGTCAATCTGGAAAGGCGGATGAGTGTCAAATAAATTTTTATATATCAGATTTTTAAGCTGCATGTTTAGAAGCGTATAGGCACGTTGTCCATCCAGAAGGTTAGCCCAAGCGTTTATCTTCCACGCCATACTCCAGCCAGTGCTTAAATCCCCGCGTCTATTGAGGGATACTTTAGCTGCATTTGCCAATGCCGGAGTTGTAAGCGGTGAAATCGTATTGCCGGGGAATAGGCCGTACAACTGGGAAATATGCCTGTGGGTTGGGTCTGCCTCTATAAAATCACCCTGATACCACTCCTTGATTTGCCCTAAGCTGCCAATTTGCGGCTGCGGGATTTTAGCAACAGCGGTTTGAAGCTGAGATCTAAACGTGTCATCCACACCAAGGATCGTACTTGCCGTTATCGTATTATTGAAAAGTTCTTCAATGATCCGGTGGTCCACCTCCGTACCTGCAGACATCTGATAGGAAGCACCGTTATATTTAAATGAATTCTCAGGAGATGTTGAAGGCGTTGAGATTAAAAAGTTGCCCGATGGCGTAAGGAAATGAAGATAAAATTGTGCTGCTTCCTTCAAAATCGGATATCCTTTGGTTGCCAGGTAGTTGGTATCCCTTGTGAAGCTGTAGTATTCCCATACATCCTGGGCAAGCCATCCGGAACCACCCATGAAAAGCCCGCTATCAGCCGGCCTGTAAGGCATTGTGAAGCCCCAAACGTCTGTCTTCTTTGCTGCAAACCAGCCTGTCGAGATATTAAAATAATTTTTGGCCGTTTCCCTGCCACTGGGTCTCAAACTGTCAATGAGATCGATCATTGGCATATGGGTTTCGGTCAGATTGGCAACCTGTGCAGGCCAGTAATTCATGTTAAAGTTGATATTGAAACAATACATGCTACCCCATTTCGGATTATTGCTGTTGTTCCATATTCCCTGAAGGTTGGCAGGCTGGCCGCCTTGTCTGGAACTACTGATCAGAAGGTAACGTCCATACTGGAATAACAAACTTTCCAGCCCTGGATCAGCAGAGCCGTTCTTATAATTGGTCAAACGTGTGTCGGTAGGGACGGCGTCCATACTGGCCCCTTTAAAATCAAGGCTGACCCTGTCGAAAAGACTTTTATAATCCGAGGTATGTGTTGACTTGAGCTGTTCATATGTCTTATTTCCGGCGTTATATACGGCATTTGTTACATCCGCTGCATAATCCGTATTTCCGGCATAGTTAAGCCAATTATTGGTGTATGTGGTAGAAGTGGACATGAGTATTGTAACGCTGTCCGCATTGGTCACACTCGCAACATTGGAGGTTAGGGACTGGGAACCGCCGCTCGGCAATACCTTGATCCTGGTCTGGAAGCTAAGCGCGCCTGTATTGTTTTTTCCATCGACAATCAACGTATTGTTTCCGCTTGAAGATTGCACGATATTATATTGGGCACTAGCCATGGACACCTGGGTTGTAATGGACTGCGGGGCACTGCTGGTGAGCCTTATGACCATCACATTGTCGGGATAGCTGGAAAAATACTCCCTGGTAAAAGTTTTACCGTCCTTTTCATACGAAACCTTGGCCATTCCAGTATTAAGGTTTAATTCACGGACATAATTGCTTGTACCAGATTCATGTCCTGCGAATGTCAGATTGATATCGCCAAGGCTCTGGTATTCTCCAAAATCCTCAGGCCCATAATCCGTAGGCACATTACTAAGCCAATTATTAAAATGAGTTTTTGCAGAAGCAAAATCATTGTTGTTCAGGGCCGTCTTTATCTGTGAAAATTCGGTGTAGTTGGCTGGTGTAGTCTGTACCTTTTTCCCGCTAAAGATGGTTGCTTCATTAATCTGAACTCTGTCAGCGCCGGTGCCGCCAAAAACCATTCCTCCAAGCTTGCCGTTACCTATCGGGAGTGCTTCTGTTTCCCAGTTAGCAGCAGGTGCGGTATACCATAGGCGCTGTGATTGGCGTTGGTTCACCAGCCTTATAGCGTCCAAGCCAAGCGTATACCCTAAACTGCTGGAATTCTTACCGGTTACCGTAAATCTAAATGTTTTATTTCCACCAGAGGCAAAGTTGACTGTACCATGGTTAACTTCCGTATATAGTGGAGTACTTGCATAAAGATCCACTGTACCGCCCTGGTTGACGCCATCGACGGATAACTGGTAAATACCTCTTGAGTCTACCTTTTTGTTTTTTACAAATACGGTGTATGGACCTGGAGCTGGGACATTCACCGTGTATTCGACGTAAGCGCCGACGGTAGATGTTGAAAGCATACGCCAAGCGCCGGCACTGCTGTTCAAATCCGGATAATTTGCCAGCGTACCGCCTGATGCCTTACTGGCAACGCTTTCACATTCATAGATATTTTCTGTTGACGTCTCGGAAGCGCTTGCATTACTTCCGCCAAAAAAAGAAACAAGCAACAGGAAGATAAACAAAGCCAGGCAGTTCAGTTTCCTTCTGGTGCGATTCATAAAAATTCCTCCTTCCAATTTTTTACTGCATTTTTTATGCTAGCATGCTATCGTTCAAAGCGTAATGGCGTTTTCTAAGCAATTGTAGTGAGATTCTATGTTCTTAATTCTAGTAAAAGATTGGAACCTCTCAAGCTGATTCCTGTTCAACAGGAGTCAGCTTGTTTCGTTTAGAAGATCGAAGGAAAACACATATTCGGCTTAGTTTATCCCATTCATACAGGGCAAAGCCTCAATTATACTTAGCGTATAAAGGGAGAGGGGAGTAGAACCTATGAATTTGAAAGAGAAGACGAGAGAAAATGTGGCCGGGTATTTATTTATCTTCCCCAATCTGCTTGGTTTCGGTTTCTTTATTTTGTTTCCTTTGCTGTTTAGTATGATTCTGGTTTTCACGGATTGGAACTATTTGCAAGGACTAAAGGGGCTGGTGTTTGTTGGATTGGATAACATCGAGAGGCTAATTCACGATAAGAACGTGTTCCTCTCTTTGAAGCATAACGTCGTATTTTCCGTCATCACGGTTTCAGTGGCAATAGCGATCGGACTCGCATTAGCTGCCATTTTGAACAATTATGTTTATTTGAAAACATGGATCCGGACGCTTATTTTTCTTCCGTATATGAGCAGTTTGGTGGCTATCTCCGTTGTATGGCGGGTGTTGTTCAATAGCTCGGAAGGACCGATTAATGCGTTGTTGAGAGTGGTCGGCATTTCAGATCCACCTGGCTGGCTCGCGAGTCCGGATTACGCATTAATGGCCATTATGATCATGACCATCTGGACTTACGTCGGATATGCGATGATTTTGTATATGGCCGGCCTTCAAGGGATTTCCAGGGAACTGTATGAAGCGGCCTCGATCGACGGCGCATCACCGTTCAATCAATTTACGGCTATTACCATAAAGATGCTAAAGCCAACTACATTCTTGATAGCGATTACCTTAATTAATTCCTCGCTTCAAGTTTTCGCAGCCGTGCAGGTCATGACGAATGGCGGGCCGCTTCAATCAACGATGGTGATGTCGCTTTACATTTACTCGCAAGCATTCGAGTTGAACCAAATGAGTTATTCCGCGACGGTTTCCTGGCTATTGTTTCTGGTTATTTTCCTGGTCACGCTCGTACAGTGGAGAACTCAAAAAAAATGGCAGGACCAGTACTAGGAGGCTATGCACATGCTCAGTCTGTCTCAAAAAAATACGCTTCTTAGAAGTGTTCTTACAGTATTGTTGTTATCGATCGGAATTCTCATGGTCCTCCCGTTTCTCTGGATGGCGTCGGCGTCGTTTAAGAACCAAGCTGATATTTTCGAGTTTCCGATTCGGTGGATTCCGAAAGCATTCGATTGGTCGAACTACCACGAAGTTTGGTTCGGTAAAGTTCCTTATTATGTGTTCTATATAAATTCCATAAAAATTACATTTTTACAGGTGCTAGGCTCGCTAGTGACCAGTTCATTAGCCGGATTTGCTTTCGCAAAGCTGAGGTTCAAGTTCAGAGATACGATTTTCCTGATATATTTGGCTACTATGATCGTTCCGCCTCAGGTGCTATTTGTCCCCAGATTTATACTTTTCGACTATTTGCATCTTGTGAATACGCATGAGGCGATCATCCTTCCTGGCATGTTTACCGTTCTGGGAACCTTCCTAATGCGGCAGTTTTTCAGCACATTGCCTACAGAGTTGTTCGAGGCCAGCAAAATCGATGGCGCCGGTTATTGGAGAATGTATTGGCAAATTTCGCTTCCGCTCGTTAAACCGGCCTTGGTCACGCTATTGATCTTGACCTTCACCTGGCACTGGAATGAGTACGAAAATCCGCTTATTTTGTTAAGAGACCGGGACCTGTTTACGATACCGTTAGGTTTGCTTAGCTATACAGATGGTGAAAACAGCACGAACTACCCACTCATTATGGCGGCATCGGTTCTTGCGCTCGCGCCTCTCGTCATCATCGTATGCCTATGCCAACGATGGTTTGTCGAAGGCATCGCGAATACGGGGTTAAAAGGCTAGCCTTTTTTATACATATTCAGCCAACTCAAATTGAAATAACAAGGAGACATGCGCAATGAAGGTCAAAAAGGAAAGCTATCAAGTTGTTGTATGCGGGGGCGGATTGGCCGGTTTTTGCGCTGCCGTAGCGGCGGCCCGTCAAGGAGCCAAAACTGTGCTCATTCATGACCGCCCGGTCTTCGGTGGCAATGCGTCTTCCGAAATTCGGGTAACCCCGCACGGAGCTGCTGCGTTCCATGCTTATGGCAGGGAGACCGGTATTATCTCTGAATTGTTAATTGAAGAGAGAGCTCGCAATCACGAGCATATCGGTGAAAATGGCCGGACTAACAGCATTTCGGATATGGTGATGTACGATATGGCGGTTAGAACGGATCATCTGACTTTCTATTTAAACACCTCCGTTCTGCACGTGGAGAAGTCAGACGATAGAACGATTAAGTCCATCAAGGCAAACGTCGCTAATGCGGAAACAGAGCTCCACATCGAAGGCGACATCTTCATTGACTGCACGGGAGATGCTATCGTTGCCGACAAGGCAGGATGCGAATGGCGCTGGGGCAGCGAAGGCTTCGATGAGTTCCGGGAGCCGCATGCGCCGGCTGAGGAAAGCAGCGATACGATGGGAAATTCGATTCATTTCCGTGCCGTTGATATGGGACGTCCCGTTCCGTTCGAAGCGCCGGAGTGGGCGGTTAAGCATGAAAATCCGGACTATTTCTACAAACAAGGACGACATTTTTACGATTTGGAATCCGGCTTCTGGTGGATTGAAATCGGCGTCCCTTGGAATACGATTTATGACAATGAAACGATCCGCCATGAGCTTACCCGCCACACGTTAGGGATTTGGGATTGGATGAAGAACAAAGATTCTGAAATTAAACAAAAGGCTGCCAATTATGCTCTGGATTGGATCGGTCAAGTACCGGGCAAACGGGAAAGCCGCAGAGTCATCGGCCAGTATTTCATGACCGAGCATGATCCGGCCAATAATGTGATATTCCCGGATGAAGTCGCATTTGGCGGTTGGTTTATTGATCTTCATACGCCGGGAGGCTTGCTTGCTCCTACTGCGGAGCCCGCAAGCGCAGAAGGGTACCCCGAAACATCGGAGTACGCCCGCAAGAGCTACTGCGGTCCTTATGGCATTCCGTTTCGGATGCTGGTGGCGAAAGATGTCGATAACCTGATGATGGCCGGACGCAATGTCAGTGTAACGCATGCGGCGCTAGGTACGGTTCGCGTAATGGCTACAACCGCTTTGATGGGACAAGCAGTTGGCGTAGGAGCGGCAATTGCGCTTGAGAAACGAATCGCCGTCCACGATATTTATAAGGATGCAATTCGTGATGTTCAGCAAATCTTGCTGCGGGACGGCTGCTTCTTGCCCAATATCCAGAATGAAGATAAATCCGACTTGGCCCGATTGGCCCAGGTATCGGCAAGCAGCTCAGCGCTTGTTTATGGAGCCGGACCGGAAACGGAAGACAAGACCTATGGACTGCGCAACGAGAAAGAGAAGATAAGACGCGCGAATCTTGCTGAACCGCTGACTCACCGAAGAGGCCAATGGATTGCCATCGGTTCGGGAAATATGGACTCACTTTCCGTCTGTTTGTCCAATTCGACGAAAGAGGAACAAACGGTTAAAGCCATCTTGCTTGAAGTTAACCATATTTGGGACTATCGAACCGAGCCGGGTCAGCCGCTCGCCGAAGCAGAACTGATTGTGCCGGCGAACTCGCAAGGCGTATGGGTGGATTGGCCGCTGCAATTGGCCCACAATCGGAAGGATGGTTATGTCCGATTGGATTTGGATACAAACCCTAACGTAGAATGGCATTCAGCCGGCACAGTGATTCCTGGACATACGGCTGCTTTCGATATGGGCGAAGGAAGAATGCGCCGTTATATGCAAGATGGCGGAACGTTGAGCTTTAAAGTTTCTCCTCCGCAGGAGTCATATCGTCCCGAGCAAGTCATCAGTGGGGTTACCCGCCCTCACCAATCGACCAATATATGGCGCTCGGATCCGAATCAACCGCTCGCTCAATGGCTTGCGTTGAAGTGGGAAAGCCCGCAAACGATATCGGAAGTGCATCTGACTTTCCCTGGGCATCTGCTGAGAGAAATTCATAATTATGCACCGCTATACCGAGATCCGCAGTGTCCTAAACAGTATGATGTGCAGGCATGGATCAACGATGTATGGGTGACGGTAGCAAGGAAAGAAGGAAACTATCATCGTTTGCAGAAACATATCCTTGATCAGCCTGTTACAACAAGCCAGATTCGTATTGTCGTGGAAGCTACGAATGGCGATGCTTCTGCTGCGATCTACGAAGTGCGTTGTTATGCCTAGTATGTTTAGCCTTAGCCGGAGAGACGTCTCTCCGGGCTTTTTTTCTTTCATTTCCACCAACCAAAGGCTTACCTACAAATGATATACTTGATGAGAATGGATGTCATACATCAGGAGAGGATGGCTATTGATCAACCATTGGAACCCCTATAACTCGATCAGGGGCAAACTCATTTTTTATTTCATTCTCGTTATCGTCGTCCCGACGCTCGTTATTTTCTTGATGTATTCCTACAATTCTCAGCGTGTGCTCGAAGAAAAGATATATAGCGCGAACCAGGAACTGGTCGATCAATCGGCAAATACGATGAACGAAATGGCGGCAAGAATGGTCAAAGCCGCACTATTCGCCGAATCGGACTTTAATCAGTTTTATCGCCCCGATTTTTCGGATTTGAACATCAATTATAATGTGTTTATCCCTATGAAACAATTGCAAAACAGGCTTACAACTACACGTGATTTGCTGCTGAACAGCGAGGCTTTCCTCCAGGTTGTGGATGGTCGGCGGTTTGCCGTATCGACGCTTTTTAACTATGATAACAATGCAATCATAGAAGAAGAATGGTATACGCAAGCCCAACAAGCCAAAGGTTTTCCTTACTGGTCAATATCTTATAAAATGAACCCGGATCACGGGTATACACAAGTAGGTATAGAGACACCTTATGTCCTCATGTCGCGTATTCTTCGCAAGGATGACGGGAACATGAACGGAGAGGGGGTTGTTGCGATTGGCGTTCCGAGCGAAACGTTTTTTGGAAAAAGTGCAAGGCTGGATAGCGGCATTCCAAGATTTTTGATCCAAACAAGCGACAACGTGGTTAGGGATACAGAGTGGAATCCCTACAACCTTATTTTCGAAGAAGAGCAATCAGGACAACCGCGGACGAATGCCTTTTCAAAGAGAGCCGTGATTAATGGGAACAGATATCTCATCAATACAGCGGAAGTCTCGCAAGCCGGATTCACCCTTCTGGAGCTTATGTCCTACGATCATTTTACGAATCAACTCGATCAATCGAGGAATCACTCGTTAATCGGCATCCTGCTTGTTTTTCTCATGGGGACGATCCTGTTTCTTGGGCTCATGATTAGGCTGACCAAGCCAATTTATTCACTGCTTCACTCTATGCGGAAAGTTGGTAGAGGAAATTTTCAAACTGCTGTAACTGTAAAAGGAAGAGACGAAATTTCGGCGTTAGGCCATGAGTTTAATCAAATGGTTGCGAAACTGGATCAGTTGATCTTGGATTTGGAAGTGGAGCAGAAAAATAAAGAAGAGGCACGATTTCAAGCGCTGCAAGCGCAAATCAATCCGCATTTTCTATATAATACACTGAATTCAATCAAATTAATGGCTCTGCTTTCGGGTACGAATCAGAATGTGAGCGACATGATTACGGCGCTTGGCAAGCTTCTCGAATTTTCTATGAAACAAACGCAGCAATATGTGACGCTTAGGCAGGAGCTTGAATATTTGGAGTTATATATGACGCTGCAGAAGATCCGTTTTCATGACAATATCCTCCTCAAAATCCATGTCCCCGAGGCGCTCATGGATAATCGGGTTTTAAAATTCAGCTTGCAGCCTTTCGTCGAGAATAGCATTATTCATGGCGGTAGGCTGCCGTTAACCGTATGGATTGAAGCTGAACTCATGGAAGATCGATCCGGGATGCTCATTACCGTCGAGGACAACGGGAAAGGCGTTCCGGAGAGTAAGCTTGCCATCATTCAGGAGCGAACGATCCATGGCAATAATGCAAAATTCAGCGGTATCGGCGTTTCGAATGTAGACAATCGGATTAAACTGCATTTCGGAAAACTGTACGGCATTTCATTAGGGTTATCCCATTACGGCGGCTTAAAGGCTACAATTACGCTGCCTATTCAAAAGGAGATATTTGAATGACGCGTGTACTCATTGTAGATGATGAAATTCTCGTGCGATTATCGCTCAAAACGTTGATCTCCTGGAAGGAAAATGGCTTTGAAATCGCAGGCGAAGCAGAAAATGGTTTAGAAGCGCTCACTATTCTGGAAAACTGTCCTTGCGATATTGTACTAACAGATATTCGTATGCCGGAAATGGATGGAATTGAGCTGATGAACATCATTCGGGAAAGATGGCCGGACACGAGAATCATCGTCTTGTCCAGTTATAACGATTTTGAATATGTGCAACGGGCGCTTCAAATCGGGGCGAACGATTACATTTTGAAGCTCTCCTGGGTACCCAGCGAACTCTTGCAAAAGTGTTTACGTATTCGTAAGGAGCTCGAGATTGAACACGCAAATCGAGTTATACATTCCCAAGCAACCTATAGAATGGAGCAACTGGAGCTGGATTTGAAAGAAAAGCTGCTTAGAAATTTGCTCGTCAAGCAGGGGACGAATATGGAAACGGATAGATTGATTTGCGAAATCCGCTCTATTTCCATTGAACAAACATATTGGGTTGCCTGTGCTTCCATCGATAATTACCAACAAATCGTGGATGAAAACAGATTTAAAAGCGAACATTTGCTAAGCTTCACTATCATCAATATTTTGAAAGAAATCGTTAAAAAATACGGAGAAGGCGATTTAATCGAAATCAGAAATGACCGTTTCGCGATATTAATGGAGCGGTTTTCAGAAGAAATGTTAGTCGAAATGCATTCCGCAGCATTGGCATTTGCCAAAGTTTCGCTAAGTTTTGGGATTGTCAAAGATGCCGTAAACCTGAATGAGCTTCATACGGCATTCATCCGAGCGGAACATGCGCTTCAAAGCAGATTCTATCATCGGGATGCTCATTATTTTTATGATACGGATTGGACTGTTTCAGAAGCAGCTGCAAAAATCGAGAGCCTGCAGGAAGATTATTGGAATACGCTGATCGATCAAAAACCCGAACAGATGGCGGAAGCCATTCATTCATGGTACGAAAAACAGAAACAGTTCCAAGTCCCCCCTGCGCTCATAAGGGAAAAGTGGCTGCATCTGCTGTTATTGTTCGAAAAGAAGCTGGAGCAGCTAGGCAAGGATCTCTATGTTTTACCTTCCTACAATGAAAGGTATCCGTATGATATCATTCGCAATGCGGAGACGCTGCAAGAAATATCGGAATGGTTTGGCGGGTGGGCCATTCAAACCCTCGAATTTATACGACTGGACTTGAAGCCGCGGTATCGTCAGGAAATTATCGAAGTGATGAATATTATTCAACAGGAATATGCGACCGCTTTAAAAGTTTCCGAAATTGCCAGACGTGTCGGCTTTGCCGAAACGTACTTGAGTGTGTTATTCAAAAAGGAAACAGGAGAGAAGATCGTCGACTATTTGATGAAAGTCAGGATGAAAAAAGCTCGTGAGCTGCTGCTTAATCCTTCGTATAAAATTTACGAAATTTCCGAGATGATCGGCTACAGCGATGCGACTCATTTCAGCAAATATTTCAAGAAGATCGAAGGGGTATTTCCGCTTGAATTTCGAAAATCAACCTTAAAGTACTAAGAAAAACACTAAACTATCAAAGAAAATATCATTAAGTTGCCCAAGTATTGCTGATATGATTGTTTATGTAAGCAAAACGATTACAAGGGGGCAATAAAATGAAGAAATTTATAGTTTTGAGTGCAGCTTGCTTGCTTTCCGTTTCCATCCTGGTAAGCGCTTGCGGAAAGAATGATAACGCATCGAACAGTCAGACAACAACGCCTTCTGAGAGTCCTTCCGCCACTAAGCAAGCAGGACAAGCTGTGAAGCTCAAATGGTGGGGAGGCACTCCTGAGGAAAGTGGTCCCAAAGCTGTTGTAGACAAATGGAATGCAGCCAATAAAGACATCCAAGTAGAATATGTACGTTTTGTCAATGACGATCCAGGCAATACAAAGCTGGATACCGCGCTCTTGTCAAGCAATGACGCGCCTGACCTCTTCATCAACTATAACGATGCTATCATGGATCGAAGAATTAACGCCGGCATGGTCGAGCCGTTGGATGACTTGATCAAGAAAGTAGGATTTGACGTAGATGGGGTCATCGGTTCCGGGAACTTGGCGAAAAATAAAGGTAAACAATATTATTTGCCTGGCGCCAAATCTTTGAATCTCATGTTGTTCAATAAATCGTCTCTGGATGCGATTAACGAACCCGTTCCGGTAGATTGGACGTGGGATGATTATGCCGCTTTAGCCAAAAAATTAACGAAGCCGGGACAATTCGGCGCTTTCCTCGCTCCGACTTGGGAACCGCTCGCGTTTCAGACTTTGACGACGGCCAAACCGATCGACGCCTATTATGCAGCGGACGGCACATCCAATTTCAAGGATAATGCCTTCAAGAAAGGACTTGAAATTCAGAAGCAACTGCTGGATGCCAAGGCATTACGGCCCTACGCAGAGGGAGTAGCGAATAAAATTTTGCCGGAAGAAGAGTTGCTCAAAGAAAAAGTGGCTATGGCATTTGCAGGTACGTACCTGATCCGCTATATCAAGGACGAGAAAGCGTTCCCGAATCGCAAGTTCCAGGTCGCGTTTGCACCTGTACCGCAAATGGAGAAAGGCAAAAATGTAAACAGCGGCGGACTCAGCGATAAGCTTTCGATCAATTCGCATAGCGCAAACAAGGAAGCCGCTATGAAGTTTCTTGCCTGGTATTTGACGGAAGGCAACCTGGAAATGGTTGCTGGCGGACGTATCCCGTCTAATCTGAAGACGGATATCAACAAGGTCGCTGAGCTGTTGATTGGCGATAAAGGTCAGTACTTCGATAAAGCATCGTTCTTGAATGTCATAAAAGCGAACTATACGCTCGCTGTAAACCCAACTACGACAGGCTCGGCAGCAATCAGAAAAGCATTGTTCGAAGAGGCCGAGAAATATTTCTTGGGTGCGCAAGCATTGGATAAAACGATTGAAGTAATGAAACAGCGGGCGGACGAAGCGATCAAGACTGCTTCTAAATAGGTTATATTGAACAGCATTATTCAAGTATAGGCTGCAGTACATCATTGTCCCGGCTCTCGTCATTATTAGAAAGCCGGGATATAGTTTTACTCATGATTTGTAAGCGCTTTAATAGTTCTGGGAAATGATGAGAAAATTCCCGAGGAGGATCAAATATGATCAAAAGAATAAAGATATTGCTGGTCGCAGCATTGGGCGTATCCTTGCTTGCAAGCGGTGTTTGGCAACAGGGGGCTTACGCGATTTCCGGGTCCACAACCCTTCCAAAACAAAAAGCCGGAAATTGGGAACAGCTCAAGTATACATGGACAACAGAAGCAAACGGAAATGATTTTAGCGGTACGGTCATCGGCAACGGCCGCATCGGAGCGAGAGTCGCCGGCGGTGTCGCCACGGATACGTTGCAGCTTAACGACAAAACCTTCTGGTCCGGCGAACCTGGCGACGTTCATAATGCCAGCCGAATTACGGCGCTGGCGGAAACCCGTCGTCTGCTGGCGGAAGCGGATACGGCGACGAGCGTCACGTACAGGGAAACCAAGCTGAAAGCGGCAGAAGAAGCGGCAAAGGGGATGTGGGGAAGAGGAAGTTACGCGTCCAGGTACCTGCCGATTGGCAAGCTGATGCTTGATGTGCCGGGTACGACGGGATTTACAAGTTATTCCCGTGAACTCGATTTGGATCGGGCCACGGTCACTACGAAATATAAGGTAGGCACAACGACGTATACCCGGGAAGTATTCGCGAGTTATCCGGACAACGTGATTGTGATGCGGATTTCCAATAACGAGAACAAACCGATGAGTATGACGGCCAGGTTTACGTATCCGGCGGAAATGACGGGCCACGCTGCCGTACAGTCTTCCGGCAATGAAATGACCATGACGGGCACGGCGAACTATAATTTGGGGAAAGCAAATTCCTTGTGGGCGGCAGGCAGAGGTATGACCTTCGATTCCCGTTTGCGAGTGAAAACGACGGGCGGAACCATCACGCCGACGAACGGAAATTTGGCGATCTCGGGGGCAAGTGAAATTATACTGACCTATGCCAATGCGACCAGCTACAAGGATCCATTCACGCTCCCGAATCCGAGCCAAGGCGGGAATGACCCTGCACCGATTGTCACCGCAATCATGAATAAAGCTCTCGTTAAATCGTACGGCACACTTTTGAATAGTCATTTGGATGACTATCGCAAACTGTTCCGGAGGCTTTGGGTAGAAGTAAACGGAAACACAGGAACCGCGTTAGATTATATCAAAACCTATCAATACTCCCGCTATGAAATGATTTCAGTTTCCCGCGAAAATACGACTGACCGGCCCCGTAATCAGCAAGGCATGTGGAATCACGAATGGATTCCTGAAACGGACTCATCGCATTTCCTTAATGAAAATGTGGAAAAGCATTATGCCAATATTGAAACCGCTAACCTGACTGAAATGGGTGACCCGCTATGGAAATGGATAAAAAATTTGGCGATCAGCGGCGCGCAAACGGCGCAGCAGGATTTCGGCTTTGATGGCTGGATGGCGCCGCATTACTCCGACATATGGGCGGCGACACCGCTTGCTGACACGAATAACGAGTGGGCGATTTGGCCTATGGGCGGCATATGGTTGATGAATACGGTATACGAACATTATCTTTTTACCAAAGACAAAACGTTCCTTCAGAACACCGCTTATCCGCTGATGAAGGGGGCGGCGGAATTTGCACTAGATTTGCTCGTCACCAATAAGGATGGTTATCTCGTTACTTCGCCGTCCACTTCACCGGAAAACAAATACAAGTTGTCAGATAACACACTAATTGCGGTGAGTCAAGGCAGCACCATGGATATGTCACTCATTCGCCAACTCTTCCGTGATGTGCTTGAAGCGGCAAGCGTCTTGCAAGCAAATAGCGCAGATGACCTGGATCTAATCAATCGGATCACTGCGGCAACCCCTCATCTTCTTCCATTCGCTATTGGAAGTCAAGGAGAGTTGAAAGAATGGAATAATGACTACCCTGGCAAGGATCCTTTACATCGTCACGCTTCGCATCTGGTTGGCCTAAATTTGCGCGATGTGCTTACGAAACGGGGAACCCCAAATTGGTTCGAGGCAGCCAGGAAATCTATGGAATTGCGCGGGACTGGAGCTACCATCGATAAATCGTATATGTGGGCTCGTCTCGGCGAACCCGACAAAGCTTTGCAAGCCCATAAGTTATTTCAGATAGATCCTAACAGAAATAAATATCAGACGATTAGCGCTTATGTTCCCGAGTTGTTCCTTCAGAGCCATGCCGGCGAAATTGAGCTGCTCCCTTCATTGCCGACCGGCTGGTCAAGCGGTAAAATCGTAGGCGTCAAGGCAAGAGGCGGATATGAACTGAGCATCGAATGGGCGAACGGGCAACTGGTATCCGCACAGATCGATTCTCCTTTCGGAACGAAGCCGATTGTACGTTATCAGAATCAGTTGCTGAATGTGGACACGGATCCGAGAATCGTTTTCGTGAATAGCTCAGAAGTCATTGTAGATAATACAGCCGCCCAACTGACCGGTACATGGATGTCATCCACGACCCTAACGAATTATTATGGGGCTAACTATTTGTATGCATCAACTACAAATGGAACGAACAAGATAAAATGGACGCCAAACTTGCCCTATTCCGGTACTTATAAGGTGTACTACAAGTTGCCGAATGGCAATATCAGTCGGGCTACTAATGCGCCGTTCAACGTTCACGATACGACTGGTGACCATATATATTATGTTAATCAACAGGTTGCGCCGAGTCCAGGATGGGTCTCCTTGGGGAATTTCACATTCACCTCGGGAACGAATGGCTATGTAGAGTTGACGAATAATGCTAACAATGACTGCGTCAATGCAGACGCAGTGAAGTTCGAGTATGTAAGTCCGTAACCTTTCTCATCAATTTGAGCATGAAATTGGTTGCCGAGATTTTCAAAAAACACGGAAAGAAGGGGAAATAATGAGCAATATCAAGGGAATATGTAAATTGAGCAGCTTGTTCGTTTTTATATTTTTGGTTGCGCTTACAAACTGGGGTTTTATCACTCCGGAAGCAAAGGCAGCAGGTACGAATTATTATGTGGCTACTAATGGAAATGATAGCTGGAATGGCACTTCTCCCACTTTCGTATCGGGTACGACAGGACCTTTTAAAACCATACAAAAAGCAGCAAGTCTGATGCAGCCGGGTGATACTTGTATAATCCGGGGAGGCACCTATCCGGAGGAAGTCATTCCTGCTAATTCAGGAACGTCGGAAAATAGGATAATATTCAAGCCATACCCAGGAGAAAGCGTAACTATTTCAGGTACTGATAGGGTTGACTCGGCATCATGGATACAACATTCGGGTTCCATTTACAAGAAGCAGATTACGATGGATTTAGGAGACAGGAATCAAGTATTCATAGGTGGAAATATGGCTCAGCTTGCAAGGTGGCCGAATACAAGTTCAGATCTTTGGAACCCGACTTGGGCTGCATTTGATGAAGTCGGCTCAAATTATGTAAAGGATGCGGATTTAATACCGACTGATGGGTATTACACAGGTGCAACTATTACTTATATGCCGACTGATAATTTTATTTCAAATTCTAAGATTATTACAAGCTATACAGGTGGGAAACTTTATGCAAGTAGTAGTTACGGTTATACCAAGAAAGGCCAACCTTATTATCTTACGAATAAGCTGGAATTGCTGGATACTCAAAATGAATGGTTTTATGATAGCGGCACGACAACACTTTATATGTGGTTTCCTGGAGGGAATCCCTTAAGCGATACTGTATCCGTTAAAAAACGTATTTGGGGTTTTAACTTAACAAATAAGTCATATATTACGGTGCAGGGTTTGAACTTTTTCGGCACAGCAGCAACAACAGAAGGCGGAACCGGTAATGTTTTTGACGGTATAAATGCAACCTATGTAGATCATTATGATTCCAATACAAACGGTTGGGCTTCACATAGGGATGATTCTGGCTTTGTCCTCGGCGGAAGTTACAATGAGATAAAGAATAGTACCATTGCATGGAGTCATTCCAATGGTGTAACTATTTTTGGCAACAATAACAGGCTAGTTAATAATCTTATTCATGACTGTAATTATGGGATCAATGACACTGCGCCAATCAGGGTATTTGGCGACAGCCATCTCGTAAGCTACAATACAGCATTTAACAGTTCAAGGGGTATCATCCTTTTAAAGAACGGGATTTCGAAGAGTATCATCGAGCACAATCATCTATATAATGCCGGCTTGCTTTCCACAGACCTTGGAATTATCTATGCGGTAGCAACAGATGGTCAGAATACCGAAATTCGATACAATATTTTACATGATAACTTTTCTCATACAAAGCCTAATGGTATTTATCTGGATAACGGTTCTTCCAATTTTATCGTACATCATAATTTAGTCTATGGAATCGATAGTCCAACGGGAATAGGGACTAATATCAATGGTCCTACCAATTTTAATCTTCTATACAATAATACATTCCCCAAAGGCAGCGAAATTGGCGGGGGCTCTTCAACTATCTTTGTAAATGACATGTACGGTACATGGTCAGTAAATAATATTTTAAATGACAGTTCCTCGTACGCCGAGACATCGCATACCAATTATACAGGGAGCAACGCAGGCTTTGCAGGAGCTAATGATTTTCACCTTGCGGCGAATTCACCGAATATTGATGCCGGCGAAGTTATTGATGGGATTACTAATGGATATGTTGGCAGTAAGCCGGATATAGGAGCTTTTGAATATGGCGCCCCTAGCTGGAAGGCCGGTCATGATTTTACAAACCCTCCAAACCCAACATTTTCAAAGATTTACCCCTTGCACAGAAATCGTACGTATAATTCGGGTTTTGAGGTTACTAATCTTATTCCATGGACAAGAACATATGCAAAGACTGCTGCTGCAGAATATTCCTATTCGCATCAAACATCAAATGCCAATGCAAGGACCGGGTTCTACGGATTAAAACTTGAAACCGTACAGGATGGCGTAGAGCAGATCATTAAAGGGCTAACGCCAAACACAACCTATGACCTGAGCGGATGGGCGAAGGTAACTGATTCCTCAGAAGTCAGAATAGGGGTAAAGGACTATGGCGGAAATGACGTGTATAGTTCATCTACCGGTTCTACATGGAAGAGAGTGGATGTAAGATTTACGACAGGTCCTCAAAATACAACGGCTACGATATATGGATACAAGACGAGTGGCAGTAATTATGCTTATATAGATGACTTTGGAGTCGTTTATTCGCCAGAGCAGCCTAAAGAGATCATCGTTGATAATACCCAGGCCGAAGCTACAGGCGCATGGGCGAGTTCAACCTACTATCCTAACTTCTATGGAGCAGATTATGTAACCTCACCAAGTGGCGGTTCAGGTGCAGATAAGATGAAATGGAAGCCTAAGCTGAGTGTGGCAGGAAACTATAAGGTGTATATTTGGTTGCCAAATGGAAATGAATTTCGGGCTACTAATGCACCATTTAAAGTATCCTATAGCGGAGGCTTGCAGACCTATTATATAGATCAGAGACCTACTGGCGGAAGCTGGGTTTTGCTGGGTACTCATTATTTCGAAGCCGGGCAAACAGGATATGTTGAGTTAACTAATCAAGCAAATGGACAATATGTTGTTGCCGATGCTGTGAAATTTGAAAAAGTCGATTCCGTCTTTGAGCTTGAAGATCTTGTGACAGTAGCATCAGGTGCTACTGAATCGGATATTGCAGATGTGAATTGCAGCAATGGAAAATGTAATAACCTGAATGCAACGGCAGTTGGTAATTCTGTCACCTATGCTGTTTATGCGAGCCAGCCTGGAACCTATAATGTCAAGGTAAGACTCAAGAGAGACAGTGGGAGTGGTACTTTCCAGTTGTCAATTGATGGAGTAAATTTGGGCGTGCCTGTAGACGTATACAATCTAGTACCAAGTTATCAGGAGTATGACATGGGGCAGATCACATTTGCTACTGCTGGAAATAAGATTTTTAGATTCACAGTAGCTGGGAAAAATCTAATCAGTACCGGTTATAAGCTTATGCCAGATTATATGAAGCTGAAATAATGACCGAAAAAATATGGCGTTTACTCCCGAAATGTGGGGGGAAACGCCGTGTTTTTTGTTATGAACCCCAAAAATGATCATTGGAAAAATCTTCAATCCTAAATACTATTGGAAAAGGCTTGCATAAACGGTTCGATCCCCTGGATTCTATAGAAATCGCTCGTTTTTACACACCGAAATATAGAAAAACAACATACTTGATGTTTAGAAATGACAGGTACAGAAGCTATGATAAAGTCACACCAAAAAACAACCTGCGAGTGCAGCAGGCCAGCGAGGGTAAATACGAAACGAGGAGTGTTTTACATGGAGAGAGTACCTGCAACTTTAAAAGCCAGAGGAGGCCCTACGGCGCATAAACTTCCTGCAGTTTGGAAGAAGCTCAGGCAGACTCATCAGTTGCTAGTTTTAGCTTTGCCTGCTTGCATCTTTGTTCTTGTTTTCAACTACATTCCCTTATACGGACTGATAGTCGCCTTTAAAAATTACAATTACAGGGACGGTATCCTCCATAGTCCATGGAACGGTTTTGAAAATTTTAAATTCATCTTTACTTCCAGCGATGCTTGGGTCATTACTCGAAACACGCTGCTCTACAACGTGGCTTTCATAATATCAACATTAATAGTATCCGTTATTCTTGCACTCCTCTTGAATCAAGTATCGAAAAAGTTTATCAAGTTCCATCAAACGGCGTTATTTTTCCCTTATTTTATCTCATTCGTGATCGTGAGTTATGTATGCCTTGCTTTTCTGGATATGAGTCACGGGTTTCTAAACACGATATTATCCTGGTTCGGTAAGGAGCCTGTTCTTTGGTATAACGAATCCCAATATTGGCCTTACATTTTAATATTGGTTAATTTATGGAAAAATGCGGGTTATTACGCCATTATCTATTACACGGCTATTATATCCATTGATTCTGAGTATTTTGAAGCGGCAGAAATGGATGGCGCAAACATTTGGCAGCAGATATGGTCAATTACCCTCCCTTTGCTGAAGCCTTTAATGATTCTGCTCGTGCTGCTTCAAGTAAGCCGTATTTTCTTTGGGAATTTCGACCTGTTTTATAACGTTACGATGAACTCAACGCTCCTTTATCCAACGACAGATATCATTGATACGTTTGTGTTTAGAGCTTTGAGAGTCAACGGGGATATTGGCATGGCATCGGCCGCCGGTTTTTATCAATCTTTTGTTGGTCTCATTATAATTTTGCTTACAAATTTCGTCATTCGAAGGGTTAGTAAAGAAAACGCCCTGTTCTAAGGAGGTTCTTTTCAATGATAATCAAATCGCGCATGGGTCTCTTCCTGATCCACATTGTCTTGTTGTTATCGTCGATTGCCTGCATCATTCCAATTGTACTTGTTCTCGCTGCTTCATTTACGAGTGAAAATACGATACTTACCAAAGGATATTCCTTATTTCCAAGCGAGATCACCTTGGAAGCGTATCGATTCATTTTTGAAAATCCTAAACAAATTATTAATTCCTATGTGGTTACGATCTTTGTAACCGTAACTGGCACTTTGCTGAGCATCATGATCACAGCCATGGTTGCTTATGTGATCGGTAGAAAAGATTTCTTTTTAGCGAATAAAATTTCATTTTTCATCTTTTTTACGCTCTTGTTCAGCGGCGGTTTGGTGCCATGGTATATTCTCATATCGCGGATTTTGCATTTGAAGGATACGCCGTTCGCATTAATATTGCCCTATGTCGTAACCCCTTTTCTAGTCTTGTTAATGAAAGGATTTATGTCGACGATCCCATTCGCATTAATTGAATCGGCGAAAATGGATGGCGCAAGCGAATATCGCGTATTTTTCTCCATTATTATACCTATTAGCAAATCCGGATTAGCAACAATAGCCTTGTTCTCCGTACTGATCTATTGGAACGATTATTGGCTAAGTTTATTGTTTATTGACACTGGCAAGTATGTCAGTCTGCAACTTCTGCTTTATCGAATCATGTCTAACATTGATTTTTTAAACAGCGCGCTGTCCGTAGCGAATACTTCAAATATTGTTTTGCCAAGTCAATCGGCTCGTTTTGCGCTGGCGGTCGTTGCTGCAGGTCCCATGTTATTCATTTTTCCTTTTTTTCAACGATTTTTTGTCAAAGGAATTACAGTCGGATCCATTAAAGGCTAGATGCTTAACGTTGGTTTGACACCGTAAGGTTTCAAATAAAAGTGGACTTTATTAGTTAGGGGAGGATAAACAAATGAAAAACATGAAAAAAGCGTTTGGAAGCGTATTCTCAATCGTATGTGCAGTATCCTTAATTAGCGGATGTAGCAACGGAACAACGGAGGGGCCAACCGCTGCGGTTTCGCCAGCTGAGAGTTCGAAAAGCGGGGCAGAGGCGTCTAGTCCTGCTAAGCTGGCTCCTGTGAATCTAACCATCTACAGAGTCGGCACACCGCAACCGGATGAAAAAGCTGTTGTCGATGCCATGAACAAGATTACCAAAGAAAAAATCAATACGACAATCACATTGAACACCATTGATTGGGGCAACTTCGACGACAAGATGAAGGTGATTATTTCTGCAGGCGAGGATTGGGATTTAACGTATACGGCTTCATGGACAAATAATTTTTATAACAATGTTGCGAAGGGCGCTTTCCTGCCGTTAGACGATCTTCTTAATAAATATGGTACGCATATCAAGGAAACAATTCCAGCGCAATTTTTTGATGGGGCACGTGTGAATGGCAAACTATATGGCATAACAAGTTATCAGATTATGGCGACAATGAAAGGGTTTTCAATTAAAAAGGATTTAGCCGATAAGTACAAGCTGGATAAAACAAAGATCAAATCATTGCGTGATTTGGAACCATTTCTGGAAAATGTGAAGCAAAATGAGCCTGGCATTGTGCCTACGTCGAGCGGTGCATCGGTTTCCACAGAGTTTCTTTCAAGAATGGATACCGGACTCATGTATGACACCGTTACGGGCGATACGACCAATCCGCTAGTAATTAATGTGAAAAATAATGATTTTAAAATTAAGAACTTGTATGAACTTCCGGAAACGATAGAACTGGCCAAAATGAATCGAGAATGGTACAACAAAGGATATATTCGCAAAGACGCAGCTACGATTAAAGATTATAAAGCGGAACAAAAAACGGGGAAATATGGGATGTTCCTAGCGGGAGCGGTGAAGCCTGGCAATGAAGGCGATACAAAAGGATGGGCAGGATTTGATGTAACCGATGTTCAACTAAGTCCGTCTTACGTTTCCAATACGAGTTTAATTTCATCTCTGTCAGCGATTAACCAAAACTCCAAAAATCCTGAACGCGCGATGATGTATCTAGATCTATTGTTCGCTGATAAAGAATTATATCAGTTATTATGTGTAGGCATGGAAGGCAAGCATTACAAGAAAGTGGATGACAGAACGATTGAATCCTTGCCAAATGGCGGATATAATCCGGGGACGGACTGGGAACTGGGGAGTCAGTTTAATATGTTCCTTCGTCCAGGACAGCCTAGAGATGTGTGGGAGCAAACGAATAAAGTGAACAAAGAAGCGATTGTTTCCCCATTAATCGGCTTTGTTTTGAATCGTGATCCCATTAAAACGGAGATGGCCCAAATCGATGCGATTATTAAACAGTACAACAGCGTAACGAATTCGCTACTGAATTTTGGATCTGCCGATCCGGAGAAAACCATGACTGAAATTAACGATAAACTGAAGAAAGCAGGATTGGATAAAGTTACTGCGGAAGCTCAAAAACAACTGGACGAATGGCGCAAGGTAAATAAAAAGTAAGAGTTAAATGACCGCTCATAGCTTATACAAGCTATTGAGCGGTTACTTTTCCATAAAGTGGAATATTCTTTTCAACTTAATTAATTTGCTATATGATGGACGTACAAGGGATATGTTGGGGGGTTATCGCTCGTGAGCCAGATAAAACTGCCTCGGTCTATGTTTATTCGTATGTTTACTTCATTCACCCTTATATTTATCTGTATCTTACTGGCGCTTTCCTATATCTTATACACTAATTTCCAAAAAATTGGCGTGAACTTCGTTTCTGACGCTAATTCGAAGGCACTGTCGCAAATCAGCTACAGTGCAACATATTTGAATGAAGCTTCGAAGACATTTGCCATTTCTTTATTGACCAATAATCGGGTACAGTCGGTTATGTACAATGCAAATAATGATTATGAAGATATTCAAGAGGCATTGGAGGATGTTTCCAAGTTGAAAAACGCGAATCAATTCGTTCATTCCGTCTATGTTTTTAATGGAACGAGCAACCAATTGTATTCGACTTGGCTTCAATCCAGTAATACCAAGGATTCTTTTTTTGATCAAGGCTTAGTTTCTATCATTGATCAGAAGAAGCAGGTAACAAGAGGGAAGTTTTACCCTGTATTGAGAAAAATCCCTGTCTTTGTTTCGGCTGATGGAAAAGATATTGACAGCAATCAGAAGATGAGTGTCTTGACTTATATTTTCTATGAATATGAGGATACAGCAGATCGCGTAAAAGGCGCCATTATTGTTAACGTGAAAGTGGATTATTTGAAAGATTTAATTCAATCTCTCTCCTCTAACGGAAAAAATCAAGGAAGTACATGGATACTAGAAGAGAACGAACAACTGATTCTAGGCAACATGGAGCAATTATCGGCGGAGGAGAAAGCGGCTGTTCTCAAACCCATCCAAGAGAGCGGCAAAGGTAAGGAAGCTTTTTTTACAACAACAATTCAAGGAAAGAAACATTTGATCACTTATGTAACATCTGATGCTTTGAATTGGAAATTCATTCATATTGTTCCTTATTCGATTATTTTTCATGATATGGAGCGGCTTGGTTGGATTACGTTAGCCTTTTGTTTAGTGATTTTGATTCCAGGGATATTCATTGTATTTTATGTATCCAAACGTTTGTATTCTCCTATTCGCGGGTTGGTGGGTAAAGTTTCGGAGTTGCACCGTTCTCCGTCTTTGGTTGGAAATGAGGATGATATTGGCTACTTAAGCGATATCATTTCAAAAACCATTCAGCAGAACGAATTATTAATGAGTGACAATAAGATCGCGTTTTTTTCTCAAAAAAAGGAATTTATGCGAAGACTGGTCGGCAATTCTTTGGATGATAACCCTGCTGACCTACAATCCCGTTTTGATCAGTTTAACATCGGCCTGCTGGCTGATAAGCGCCATTTTGCCGTTATTTTTATGATTGACCGTTATGAGCAATTTATAAGAACTTACAGCGCTGCAGATCAACAACTCTTCCGTTATGCGATCGGGAATGCAGCGGAAGAAATAGCGTCGCGTTCCACGAATAATTGTGCGGTTGATTTGGGAGATGAAGTTGTCTTCATTCTGGAAGCTTCTGAAGAATCCTATGAGAAACAGCTTCGAGATATTAGTCTTATCATTGCGGAACTTCAAAACTGGGTCCAAAGCAATCTAAAACTTTCGATGACAGGCGTAATCGGGTATTCGGTTAAACAACTTCAGGATATATCTATTTCTTATCAAGAAGCCGTTCAGTTTAGCAAGTACAGGTTCATTTTCGGACAAGGATCGATCATCTCATCGGATAAGTTAAAACACATGAAAACGGACGACTTCCGGCCGCCGCTCCAGTTGGAAAAAACATTTGACGAACTTCTTGTTTATGGAAAATATGAGGAAGCGATTCAAGCCTATGAACAGATTGTCGCCTACTTGAATCATTATTCCTACGATATTGTCATTAGTTACTTATATTATTTGGCATTTAATATTTATAAGCGGATCAAAGAAATTGAATTGAATGGATTAGCAACGTTCAATATCCAATATAGTACTTTTGTTCGAATGATCAGTAGAATGGAAACGATTGGAGAGATCAACGCTGAGTTCCATGTGCTTATTCGTCAAATCGCCGAAAGTATGATGGATTCCAAGGTAAACCGAAATCAGCAGATTGTAAGTAAAGTCATTGGAATCATAGAATCCAATTATATGGATAAATCGTTATGTCAGGATAGTATTGCTTTATTATTGAACCTTTCCAAGTATCACTTGGGTAAAATATTTCGCAATGTTCACGGTAAAGCCATTGCTGAATGGTTGATGGATTATCGATTGAGTATCGCAGCAGAACTTATTACAAGGCCAAATACCAATGTGGCTGAGATTTTGGATTTAATTGGTTGGGAGAATCAAAATTATTTCTATAAAATGTTTAAGACGAAGTATGGGGTTACGACGTCAGAATACAAGTTGCGGAATACGACAAGTGAGAACAAGGTGTATGATAACGGATATAGAGAAGACCGCCGATGATAACAAATTGGCGGTTTTTTCATGTTAGCCTTTTAGATAGAAGTTCGAAATTTTTCGAAAAAATGCTTAAATATGTAGAATTTGCTAATGGTTTTATAGAAATCACTTGTTTTTAATGTTTACATGAAATATGAAATGCTATACGTTGGGGCTGGGAGGTGAATGTAAGGGCTTACATATAAGGAGGCTAGTTGGATATGCAATGGGATACCCAACAAAAAATCAAGGAGGAATGTTATGAAGAAAGTAAAAGCAGGTTTAATAAGCATGCTAGTAAGTTCTCTTCTTGTAACAAGCTTAGTTTCAGTAGGGACATCTAATCAAGCTTATGCAAATGTGGGAAGTACGGCACTGCCTGTCCAGAAAACAGGCAATTGGGATGATTTGAAAATCAATTGGACAACGCCTGCCAGCGGGACAGATTATACCGGAACGCCGGTCGGGAATGGTTACTTCGGCGCGAAAGTTTCAGGCGGTGTTGCGACTGAAATTCTGCAACTTAATGATAAAACGTTTCATTCCGGCGAACCTTTTAATCATACGGATCCAAGTCGTAAAGTAGCTCTGGACGCTACAAGAAGCTTGCTTGCTCAAGCGGATACTGCCACATCTGTCACCTATCGCGAAGAGAAATTAAAGCAAGCTGATACGGCAGCAAAAGGGATGTGGGGATCGGTGCAAATGTCCAACTTCCTGCCAATTGGCAAAATCGTCCTGGATGTGCCGAACACAGCAGGATATACGAATTACAATCGGGAGCTACATCTGGATAAAGCTACTGTGACAACCAAGTATAAAGTGGGAAGCACGACATATACGCGTGAGGTATTTGCCAGCTACGCTGATCGCGTTATGGTTGTTCGAATGACCAATGACGGCGGCCAGCCCATGAGTATGACGGCCAAGATGACACTGCCGGCGGAAATGAACACACACGGAACGGTTTCTTCATCGGGTAATGAAATCCAGATGACAGGAACAGCCCCTTACAACGAGGACGCAAACACGTGGGCAAACGGGAGAGGCATGACGTTCGATGCTCGTCTTCGTGCCAGAACGACGGGAGGAACGGTAACAGCAACCGGAGGGAATTTAAACATTTCAGGTGCTTCGGTCATTGAACTACTGTATGCCGACGCGACAAGTTACAAAGATCCGTTTACCAATCCGAATCCAAGCCAAGGCGGCATTAATCCCACTCCAATCGTAACGGGGATTATGAACGCGGCGTTTGCCAAAACCTATAGCCAGCTCCTAAGTGCCCACCAGACTGATTATCGGAGCTTGTTTCGTAGGTTATGGACAGAAGTTGACGGGAATACAGGCGTTGCCAGAGCTAATGTTATCACCTATCAGTATGCCCGTTACGTTTCCATTTGCACTTCCAGAGCAAATACATTCGACCGTCCGCACAACCAGCAGGGAATGTGGAATTACAAGTGGAAGCCAAGCTCGTGGGGAGCGCATTTTTTTAATGAAAATGTAGAGAAGATGTATGCATTGATAGAGACAGGGAATCTTGCTGAAAATGGCGATCCGCTCTGGAAGTATATTAAAAACTTGGCTGTAAACGGGGCGAAAAACGCGCAAGCTGATTTTGGCTTTGACGGGTGGTTTGTACCCCACTCATCCGATGTTTGGGCAAAATCAGAACTTAGTGCAGGGGACAATGAATGGGCAATTTGGCCTACGGGCGGCATGTGGCTCATGTTTAATGTGTATGACCATTATCGGTTCACACAGGACAAGTCCTTTCTTCAAGATACAGCTTTCCCTCTTATGAAGGGTTCCGCAGAATTTGCATTGGATTTACTTGTTGCAAATAAGGATGGCTATCTGGTTACATCGCCTTCTACTTCGCCCGAAGCGAAGTATGTATTGTCGGATGGAACAAAGATTGCTGTCAGTCAAGGTTCGACGATCGATATGACAGTCATTCGAGAGTTGTTTGAAAATGTCCTTGAAGCGGGGAGTATATTGGAAACAGATTCTCCTGCGGATGTTGATTTGTTGAATCGTATTCGAACGGCTTTGCCGAAGCTGCTTCCTTATCAAATTGGAACTGGCGGTCAAATTAAAGAGTGGAATAATGATTACGCGAACGTAGATCCAAGTCACCGTCATGCCTCCCATTTAATTGGCGTTGGTTTTCTTGACCAGATCACGAAGAGAGTTACTCCTAATTTATTTCAAGCAGCTAAAGTTTCGCTAACCATGCGCGGATCGGGTGGATATCACCCGGATGACTCGTTCATGTGGGCACGGCTTAACGATGGGAATAAAGCCGCTTCCCGAGCAACCATTTATCCAACAGATAGTTCGGTGAACGAATGGCAATTAAAAAACGCGTATTATCCAGAACTCTTTGTGCAAAGTCATACCGGAGAAATTGAACTTCTCCCTTCACTGCCCTCAGCTTGGACGAGTGGCGAAATTACAGGCGTGAAAGCGAGAGGCGGGTATGAGCTCAGCATCAAATGGGCAAACGGGCAGCTTGTATCCGCTCAAATCGATTCCCCGACTGGTACGGTACCTGTAATTCGGTACGGCAATCAGCTGTTGAATCCGTTTACCGATTCGCGAATTACGTTTGTTCGCGGAAATACACAATCCGCATTCAATCAAATTGAAGCAGAGAACTACGACAGCCAGTCAGGGGTCCAGCTTGAGAGCGCCTCAGATAAAGGTACGGGTTATGATCTCACATCAATTGATAATAACGACTATACGGTCTACAACAATGTTGATTTTGGAAGCGGTGCCGTATCATTCTACGCCAGAGTTGCGAGCAATGGACCTGGAGGGACCATCGAGATTCGCTTAGGGAGTCCGACAGGTGCGCTGGCAGGCACTTGTACAGTTCCGTCTACTTCAGGTTGGCAAGTTTGGCAAACAGTTAGTTGCGGAGTAACGGGTGTCACGGGCGTGCAGAACGTATACCTCGTTTACAAAGGAACTGGCGGTCCTCTTTTTCATCTGAACTGGTTCCAATTTAGCCAGTCTGCTATGGTTGGCGGCGTGTATAAACTCATTAATACGGGGAGCGGTAACCTTGCCATGGATGTGAAAGGAAATGCAACGGCGAATGGGACACCAGTCATTGTGTCACCAGATAATGGCGCTGCAAGCGAGCAATGGAATGTTAGCGACAATGGCGATGGCACGTTCAGGCTCCTTGGTATTCAAAGCGGCAAAGCGTTGGATGTAGCCGGAGCCTATACGGTTGATAACTCCTATACCATTGTATGGCCTTATGACGGCTCACCGAACAAAAGGTGGAAATTTAACGCTAATGCGGATGGCACCTACTCCATTGTTGGTGTCCAAAGCAACAAACCGTTAGATACGCTTCTAAGCGGCACAGATTATAGGGTGGTTATTAAGACAGCGAACGGTGCGGCAAGTCAGAAGTGGAGACTGGTCAAATTGCAGTAATGATCATGAGTTTAAGGGTGCCCTCAGGGCACCCCTTTGTTTTAAAATCATTCATTCAAATTTTCGGGAAAAGTGCTTAATTGTGAAGATTTTGTTGATAGATTTATAGAAATCACCTTTTTTTTGATGTTTACATGAAAAAGCAGATGGCATATGTTGGGGCAAGGAGGTGAAAGGAAACAATGAAAATTCATTTTCTTGGGACGGCTGCGTCTGAAGGCTTTCCGAATGTATTTTGTAGTTGTGAGGCGTGCCTCACTGCTCGAAAGCTTGGTGGAAAAAACATTCGTACGAGAGCTTCCGTTATGATACGGGATGGTTTCCAGAGGATACTTGGGCATGGCTTAGCGGCAAGAAGGTTGATATGGCGATACTTGACTGCACGCATGAAAAGACAGGAATTAAACAGAAGAGCTACCATATGAACGCGGATACAATTCTGGACGTGCACGATATATTCGTTAAGGAGCGAATCCTTCATGATGCTGGTCGAATCTACGTTACACACTTCACCCATAATTCCGCTCTATTGCATGAAGATTGGGAAAGTATATTTGAACCTCAAGGGATATGTGTTGCGTATGACGGGCTCACTGTTCATTGCTAGGTTTAAGGAGAATCCACATGAATTTACTACATCCGAAGATCGACTTAGATAAATCAACGTCCCGTCACGATTATTGTCGTTACCGCGCGACACGCTTAAGCCGCTTGGATATAAGGTGATTAAGTTTTCTTATGTATCATAAAATGAAGAAGACCGCCGATGATAACAAATTGGCGGTTTTTTCATGTTAGCCTTTTAGATAGAAGTTCGAAATTTTTCGAAAAAATGCTTAAATATGTAGAATTTGCTAATGGTTTTATAGAAATCGCTCTCTTTTGATGTTTACTTGAAATAAAAGATGGAATATGTTGGGCGAGGGAGGTGAATGTAAGGGCTTACAATTTCGAGTGCAATCGCATGTCATAATAAAGATGGAGGAAGTAATTTAATGGGAGAAATCAGGAAAAGCACGCAGTTGGGAGCCGGCATTGCGGCAAGCTTGTTGTGTGCGTTGGTTTCACCACTATTCGGAACGGAGGGAAAAGCGAGCGCAGCCACGG
Source organism: Paenibacillus sp. HWE-109 (assembly GCF_022163125.1). NCBI lineage: Bacteria > Bacillati > Bacillota > Bacilli > Caryophanales > Paenibacillaceae > Paenibacillus > Paenibacillus sp. HWE-109. The sequence continues at coordinate 8,558,410 of NZ_CP091881.1, forward strand.
CTGGCATTATCTCTGGAGAGACCTACACGATTATGGCCAAACATAGCGGCTTTGCTGTAGGCGTATCAGGGGCAAACAATACCTTGGAAGGCTCTTCGGTAATTCGAGGATCGGATGCCAGCATGGACGAAGCAAAATGGGAAATCACGAATCTCGATGGCAATTACTATAAAGTTATCAACAAGAACAGCGGCAAAGCCTTAAGTGTTAAAGACGCTTCATCTGCGAATCAAGCCGGCATTGTTCAAAATGCGTACACATCCGGGAGTGTGGCAAATGATGAGTGGTTGCTAACGGACGAAGGAGCGGGATATTATCGGCTGATTAACCGAAAAAGCGGTAAAGCGCTTAATATTCCAGGGGCGAGTCAAAAAGCTGGGACTGCGCTTAATCAATTGGAGATTGAACCTAGCGATACGCAGAAATTTATGATCAAACAAGTGCCTGCTCCGACTTATAAATTTGTTGTCGTCCATTCAGGAATGGCGATGGATGTGGCGGGAAGCAGTTGGAGCGATGGCGCGCGGGTTATTCAATATCCTTATGTAGGCTCGCCCAATCAGCTATGGAACGTAGTTAAATTAGACGGAGGATATGTCAAGATTATGAACCGAAGCAGCGGTAAAACGCTTGCCGTTGAAGGCGGTTCTACGTCCAATGGAGCCCAAATTATCCAGAAGTCTTACACGGCGGGGGATACGGCTGATGATGAATGGCAGTTGGCTGACCTAGGCGGCGGGCATTATCAGGTCTTGAACCGCAATAGCGGCAAGGAGATCCGTATACCCGGCGCATCGACAACGAGTGCAACCCAATTTATTCAGTCTACCGTAGATGACGGAGATCACTCCAAACTTCAAGTCATCTTGGTTCCGAATGGCGAAACAGGGATCATACTGCCTAATTTCTTCACGACTGATATGGTGCTGCAACAGGGCAAAAACCATGTGATTTGGGGAAAAGGAATTGCTGGGACAACACTTACCGTTAAATTGACAAATGGAACTTCTCTATCACAAAAGAACACAGTGGTTGACGCTAACGGAAATTGGATGACTTCATTACCCCCGCTGCCTGCAGGAGGGCCATACACGCTTACAATTCAAAGCCGCGGCTATGGGAAGACGATTGCCGACGTATATGTGGGCGATGTATTCGTGCTTGCAGGGCAGTCCAACATGGAGTGGAGTTATGCCGATTCCCTGTTTAAGTCATACATCCCTCCCCTTCCGACAAACCCAATGATTAAACACTTCCAGCTAGCTCAAATTGATGCCAGCGAAACTCGTTTCAATGTGCCGTTTAGAGACAGCAGCAGTTCGTGGTTAACCTTATCGGAGAATAATAACAAGAACTTTTCTCAGGTCGGCCTATTTTTTGCCGAACAAATGCTGCAAGCAAACCCGAATGTCCCCATCGGGCTTATATCCACTGCCTGGGGTGGCACCGAAATAACGCGCTGGATTCGCAGCGCGCCGGAGAACAACACGCCGAATTACAAGGCAAATAACGGAACCATTTATAATAACCATATAGCCCCGATAACCAAGTATAATATTGCCGGGGTGTTGTGGTATCAAGGGGAGAGTGACTACCAGCAAGAGCGAGAAGTCATGTACAAGGAAGCCTTCCCTACGTTAATCGATGATTGGCGGAACCAATGGGGCCAAGCGGACCTGCCCTTCTTCTACACGCAGTTGGCACGTCATAGCAGAGCGGATTTCATGGCTGTGCGTGAAGCTCAACGTCTTACGTTGAAGAGTGTAACGAATCCGTCTAAAATCGGCATGGTCGTTACATTGGATACCGATCAAGGTATAGCTACCGACGTTCATCCGCCCGGCAAAGATATGATCGGCAAGCGGCTGTCTTTAATGGCAAAGAATATGATTCTAGGTCAGTCCTCGGCCGTGTTCACAGGCCCGTTATTCAAGAACGTAACCATAAACGGCAACAAAATGATCGTTGAATTTGAAGCAAACTCACTCGGCGGCGGCCTCATGGTCAAGGACGTATATGGACAAGCGAGCAGCGGCGCGCTGCGAGAATTCGAGATTGCGGGTTCGGATGGGATCTTTACATCGGCCACAGCGGTAATCAATCTTTCAAACAACACCGTCGAAGTAACATCCGCTTCCGTTCCATCCCCGGTGTATGTGCGTTATGCGTACAGTAGAGTACCTCAGAATCCTAACCTGTTCAATCAGGCGGGACTTCCGGCCAGTCCGTTTACAACGAAGCATTAATGAAATTAGCCTATTAATCGTATATCTAGCCAAGTTGTCAAAGTGTGCTGATTCGCAGCGAACGTAATTCTAATATAAGGGAGATGTATGGATGAAGCCATTTAAGAAGGTATTGGCCTTATCAACCTCAATTGTATTATCCTGCAGTTTACTCGCGCCATTAGGAGCTCATGCAGCAACCACTTATCAGCCCACATGGGAATCTGTTGATCAGCATAGGGCCGCCCCGGAATGGTTTCAAGATGCTAAGTTTGGCATCTACTATCATTGGGGCGTGTTCAGCGTCCCTGCCTATGTTAATGAATGGTATCCCCGTAATATGTACGTACAAAATGGTAAAGAATACAACAATCATGTTAGTTTGTACGGAACCCCATCTTCGTGGCCTTATCACAATTTTATCAATGGCGCACAGGATAAGAATGGGAATTGGGTTGAGTTCGCTCCCAAGTTGAAATCAGCTGGAGGTCAATTTGATCCTAACGAATGGGCGCAATTGTTCGTTGACGCGGGAGCAAAGTTTGCTGGTCCTGTTGCTGAACATCACGATGGTTATTCGATGTGGGATAGTTCTGTAAATGAATGGAATTCGGTGGACAAGGGACCCCACTTGGATCTCCTTGGAACCTTTGCAACCGCTATCCGCAACAAGAATTTGAAGCTGTTGACAGCGTTGCATCATGCTTATAACAGCAACGGTTACTTTCAATACGCTCCCGCACAATCCGACCCAAGTTTGATGAAACTATACGGTCAACTGCCGAAATTGCAGGAGGATCAACTGTGGTACGATAAACTGAAAGAAGTTATCGATACTTATCAGCCTGATATTCTTTGGCAGGATTTTGCCTTGACGAAGATTGATGAAGCGCAGCGTCTCAAGTTCCTATCGTACTACTATAACAAAGCAATTGACTGGGGCAAAGAAGTTGTCGCAACCTATAAAACGAGCGGCGGATTCAACTTGAAAGGTGAAGTTGTCGACTATGAAAGAGGCGGGCCGGCAGATTTAACTTCTAATTACTGGTTAACAGACGATAGCGTCGGCGGTTGGAGTTATACGCCTGGCATGAGCTACTATTCGGCACCTGCTTTGCTTCACTCTCTCATCGATCGTGTAAGTAAAAATGGCAACTTGCTGCTTAATATTGCACCGATGGCAGACGGAACAATTCCACAGGAGCAAAAAAATATTTTGCTTGGGATGGGGGATTGGTTGAAACGGTTTGGAGAAAGCATTTACTCGACGCGCGCATGGACGGAGTATGGCGAAGGTCCAACGCAGCTTGGCGGAGCGCTTCATTCAAAGCCCGTTGTTGGGACGGAAACGGATATTCGTTTCACTCGAAACAAAAACAACAACACGTTATATGCCATCGTTCTGAGATGGCCGGGGAATGGCGCTAATTTGAACATAAGCACACTTAATTCTAATCAGATTAATTTGAACACGCTTTCAAAAGTGCAATTGCTAGGAGATACCGCTGGTACCTATATTAATTTGCCTAATAGAGTCCAAAATCAGGAAGGTTTGAAAATTACGATGCCGGCAAGCAAGCCATTCACTGCAAGCGCCTATGTGGTAAAACTAACGTTCACAGGAAATATTCCAGATTTGCATCAGGTGTCGGGTCCAACTTTTTACAAGCATGTGCAATATGAAGGTAATCGAATTCCTCTCTCTTTGGGCAACTACACAAAATCAAGTTTGCAAGCAGCCGGAATTGAAGATAATAGCATTTCCTCTATCCTAGTGCCGTCAGGTTACAAGGTAACAGCCTACGCAGACGACAATTACGGCGGGACTTCCTGGACTTTTGCAAGCAACAATAACAATCTCAAAGACACTAGCAATAACGATTTGATTACTTCGCTCAAGATATCCTTAGATTCAAATGCATACTTCAAACTTGCGAATCGCACGACAGATCTGGTGCTCGATGGAGGAGGGAGTGTGGCTTCAGGTTCGAATGTGAGGGAAAATGTGTGGAACAGCAGTAATGATTCTCAATGGAAGTTCGTCGATCTCGGTACGGGCTATTTCCAGATTCTTAACCGGACAAATGGTCTGGCACTGGACGGTGCAGGTACCGGGGCGGCACCAGGCACGAATACGAAAGAAACCACGTGGGCAGGCAGCGAGAATCAACAGTGGCAATTGACGGATCTAGGAGACGGATTCTATACAATTGCTAATCGCGCCAATGGTTTAGTCCTAACAAGCAGTGGCAACTTTAAAGGGGAGTTTATCCCTCCCGTATATGTAAGCAGGCTCTTGACTTGGGAGGGGAGTTCACATCAGCAGTGGAAGGTCGTGAAAGTCAATTAAAATGATAATCGAGGAGAAGATGTTATGAAAAAAGTAAAAACAAGTTTAATAAGCTTGATTGTTAGTTCTCTTCTTGTAGCAAGCTTTATTTCAGTCGGAGCATCCAATCAAGCTCAAGCAAATGCAGGGAGTACAGCATTGCCTGTTCAGAAAACAGGCAATTGGGATGATTTGAAAATCAATTGGACAACGCCGGCCAGCGGGACGGATTTTACCGGAGCACCAGTCGGAAATGGTTTCTTCGGCGCAAAAGTATCAGGTGGTGTTGCGACTGAAATTCTTCAACTTAACGACAAAACGTTTCATTCCGGCGAACCGTTCAATAACTATGATCCAAATCGCAAGACGGCTCTAAATAATGCAAGAAGCCTGCTTGCTCAAGCGGATACGGCAACAACAGTAACGTATCGCGAGGAGAAATTAAAACAAGCTGAGACGGCAGCCAAGGGGATGTGGGGATATGCGTTTATGGCTAACTTTCTGCCCATCGGCAATATTGTCTTGGATGTCCCGAATACGACGGGATATACGAATTACAATCGAGAACTTCATTTGGATAAAGCTGTTGTGACTACCACGTATAAAGTGGGTAACACGACTTATAAGCGCGAAGTATTTGCGAGTTACCCGGATCGCGTTATGGTTGTCCGAATGACCAATGACGGCGGCCAGCCGATGAGTATGACGGCCAAGATGACGCTGCCGAATGAGATGAACGGACACGGAACCATCTCTTCATCGGGCAACGAGATCCAAATGACAGGAACAGCCCCATACGCTTACGCTCAGTACCCAACCACGCTGTGGGCAGACGGGAGAGGCATGACGTTCGATGCTCGTCTTCGCGCCAGAACGACGGGAGGAACCATAACAGCAACCGGAGGCAATTTGAACATTTCAGGCGCTTCGGTCATTGAACTTCTGTATGCCGATGCGACAAGCTACAAGGATCCGTTTACGAATCCGAATCCGAGCCAAGGCGGCAATAATCCTACTCCAATCGTAACGGGGATTATGAACGCGGCGTTTGCCAAAACCTATGACCAGCTCCTGAGTGCCCACCAGACTGATTATCGGAGCTTGTTCCGCAGGTTATGGACGGAAGTGAACGGAAACATAGGCGATGCCAGAGCCAATGTGCTCTCCTATCAATATGCGCGTTACGTTTCCATTTGCACTTCCAGAGCGAATACATTTGACCGACCGCATAATCAGCAGGGAATGTGGAATTACATGTGGAGTCCTCGCTCGAATGGAGCGCATTACTTTAATGAAAATGTAGAGAAGATGTATGCATTGATTGAGACAGGGAATCTTGCTGAGAACGGCGATCCGCTGTGGAAGTATATTAAAAATTTAGCTATCAACGGAGCAAAAACCGCACAATCCGATTTCGGCTTTGACGGGTGGGTGGTGCCGCATGCATCCGATGTTTGGGCAAAAACAGCGCTTGGCGCAAATGATAATGAGTGGGCGATCTACCCAACGGGCGGCATGTGGCTCATGTTTAATGTTTACGATCATTATCGGTTCACACAGGACAAAACCTTTCTTCGTGACACAGCATTTCCTCTCATGAAAGGTTCAGCGGAATTTGCTTTGGATTTACTTGTTGCTAATAAGGAGGGTTATCTCGTGACATCGCCCTCTACTTCGCCAGAAACGAAGTATGTTTTGTCAGATGGCACAAAAATTGCTGTGAGCCAAGGTTCGACGATTGATATGACAGTCATACGAGAACTGTTTGAAAATGTCCTTGAAGCGGGGAGCATATTGGAAACAGATTCTCCTGCGGATGTTGATTTGCTGAATCGTATTCGAACGGCTTTGCCGAAGCTGCTTCCTTATCAAATTGGAACTGGCGGTCAAATTAAAGAGTGGAATAATGATTACGCGAACGTAGATCCAAGTCATCGCCATGCTTCCCAGCTCATCGGTGTCGGTTTCCTGGATCAGATCACGAAGAGAGGCACGCCTGATTTATTTCAAGCAGCTAAAGTATCCCTAAACATGCGCGGTTCAGGCGGATATCACCCGGATAGCGGGTACATGTGGGCACGACTAAATGATGGGAATAAAGCTGCCGCCCTTGCAACCATTTATCCGACGAATCCTTCGGTAAATGAATGGCAAATAAAAAGCGCGTATTATCCAGAACTCTTTGTACAAAGTCATACCGGGGAAATTGAACTTCTCCCTTCGCTGCCTACGGCCTGGACGAGTGGAGAAATAACGGGTGTGAAAGCGCGAGGCGGGTACGAACTCAGCATCAAATGGGCAAATGGGCAGCTCGTATCCGCTCAAATCGATTCTCCCAGCGGCACGGTTCCTGTGATCCGGTACGGCAATCAACTTCTGAATCCATTTACGGATTCGCGGATTACATTCGTGCGCGGAAATAGTCAATCTGCATTTAACCAAATCGAAGCAGAGAACTATGACAGCCAATCAGGCGTCCAGCTTGAGAGCGCCTCGGACAAAGGCACGGGGTATGATCTCACATCGATTGACAATAATGACTATACCGTCTACAACAATGTTGATTTTGGAAGTGGCGCAGCTTCATTCTCCGCCAGAGTTGCGAGCAACGGACCCGGAGGGACCATTGAGGTCCGTTTAGGGAGTGGGGCAGGCACACTTGCAGGCACTTGTAAGGTTCCGTCTACTGGAGGATGGCAAGTTTGGCAAACGGTTAGTTGTGGAGTAACGGGTGCTGCGGGCGTGCAAAATGTATTCCTCGTTTACAAGGGAGTTAGCGGCCCGCTCTTTCATCTGAACTGGTTCCAATTTAGCCAGTCTGCTATGGTAGGAGGCGTGTACAAACTCATTAATGCGGGGAGCGGGAACCTTGCATTGGACGTGAAAGGAAATGCAACGGCGAATGGTACGGCCGTTATTGTGTCACCAGATAACGGTGCTGCAAGCGAGCAATGGAATATTAGCGACAATGGTGATGGAACGTTCAGGCTGCTTGGCGTCCCAAGCGGCAAAGCGCTGAATGTTTCCGCAGCCACAACGACGGACAACTCGAAGACGATAATATGGCCCTATGCAGGTTCACCGAACGAAAGGTGGAAATTCACCGCTAATGCGGATGGCACCTATACGATTATAGGTGTCCAAAGCGGCAAACCATTAGATACGATTCTAAGCGGCACGGAATATACGGCGGTTATTAAGACGGCGAACGGTGCGGCAAGTCAGAAGTGGAGACTGATCAAATTGCAATGATCGTATTGGTTTCGGTTAGAGGTGCCCTTGGGGCACCTTTTTGTATAAATTATATGTTTCGGGGTTTGATAAGAAGCGTACGAGATTGCGAATATAGAATGACGGATTGCTTATATAGGGAGAATTTGCTGATGGTTTTATAGAAATCACTTTTTTTTGATGTTTACATGGAAAAACAGATGGATTATGTTGGGGTAAGGAGGTAAATATAACGGCTTAAACAAAATACAGGGGGAGATGTTATAAGAGAAACCATGAGTATAGCTACATCTGAAGATCGACTTAAAAAGAATCAGCGTCCCGTCACGATTATTGCAGTCGTTACCGCGCTCTGTCTGCTCGGAGATTCTATGTTGTATATCGTACTTCCTATTTACTGGAGGGAAGTCGGCCTCAGTGCCTTATGGGAGGTCGGGGTACTCCTTTCCATCAATCGTTTTATCAGGCTGCCAATGACTCCGCTGATCGGATTGCTTTATAAAAGAATGTCTTTGCGCACAGGTCTTATTCTAGCCATACTCCTGGCGGCCGCGACAACAATCGGCTATAGCCTATTCAAGGGTTTCATTATTTGGCTCGTTCTTCGTTGCTTATGGGGGATCGCTTGGTCCTTCCTGCGCATGGGCGGCTATTTAACCGTTATCCGCTACTCGGACGATTCAAATCGTGGTCATCTCATGGGACTGTATAACGGAATATCCCGTTTGGGAAGCCTGATCGGCATGCTTGTTGGCGGCGTCCTCGCTCCGCTTGTCGGGATGCAAATCGTTTCCATTGCTTTCGGGGTGTTTATGCTGTTAGGGCTTCCTTATGTCGCTGCCTACATCTCCGGCGGTAAAGCGAACGAGCCAGATGTTTCTCTTCTGCGGAAGGAACGTCTAGACAGTCGGGAGTCAATCTGGAGTAAGCCTGTGATTAAAATTGTTGCAACCGGACTATTCGTTTATCTCCTCCAGACTGTTCTGAGCGTCACGTTAAGTCTGCAGATCGAAACCAACTATCCGCAGCCGATGACACTGTTAGGGATCGTCGTGACGAGCACGATGCTATCGGGCGTGCTGCAGGCAGCTCGCTGGGGGTGGGAACCGTTTCTTGCCACCTGGATAGGCCTGCGATCTGACGGCTCCAAAGGGCGTTTGCCTCTTTTCTGTCTCACGCTGATCTGCTCAGCGGTCGGGTATGCCCTGGTACCGTGGCAGCTTCCGATCTATTTGTGGTGTGCGGTTATTTTACTCATTTTGGCGGCAAGTACAGCCGTTTCTACTTTAATGGACGCTTTGGCATCGGACGTCGCCCATCTATCATCTGTCGTTGCGGTTATGACCGCTTACTCGGTTGCGACGGATATGGGCTCCGCACTGGGCCCGATGCTGGTTTACTTAGCTATCGGCTTGCCTAATGGTATAACGTATATTTATATAGGCAGTGCAATTATTTTCCTGCTGGTCGCATTAGGGCACAGGCCAAACGCCAAACAGGAAATGACCGCTTTACCGAGTGAACGTGAACTTATGAAATAGGAAAAAAACTATGAGGCAGCGTAAGTTGATGTTCAAGCATAATCTGACTATCGTTCTATGCAATAGAGGAATTTGTTCCTTGTTTGCTTGGAGGGAAGCTCATAGAATGAGAGAGCGAGCATTGAACCGAAGGTGACAGGGGAACTTCCTCGTTTCCTTCGGTTTGTTCTCATTCAAGACCCCTTGTGATAGACTGAAAAATATTCAACTACGCATTCAGCGGAAGCGAGGGATCGTCACGTGCCGTTTCTATCCTGGTTTACGTCTTTAACGTTAAAATCTCGCCTATTTCTTGCCTTCATCGCGCTCATTCTCCTGCCGTTTTCCACTTTGGAAATATATAACTTCCAGAAAGTGAAGCTGAACCTGCAGCAGAAGACAAGCGAGCAAAGCTTGGTTCAGATGAGCAAAATGAATGAATCACTCGAAAGCCTGCTGGCTACAACGTTCAAGACGATCACGATGTTCGAGCAGGATTCTTCCGTGCTTGCTGTGCTGAAGAAGCCGCAAGGCGTCGACCAGCTCTTCAATCAGCGGAAAATCGAAGAGCGATTTCGATCGGTAACGAACAGTCTGTTCATCTCAAGTCCGCCCGTTTTCTATACGATTGCGGATCTTCATAACAATATCTACACGTCCTTTCAGCCAGCGATTCGCTTGAATTACGATACTGTGCAGGCGAAGCCTTGGTTTCAGAGCGCCTTGACGGCGTCGGCCCCTTACCGGTGGCAGCTGGAAAGCAACGACGTGCTGCCCGACATTAGCAAAAGTCTGCAGCTGCTAGGCATTTCGGCGCCTCTCCGGGATACAGACGGTGCCATGAGCGCCATCATTCACATCGCCGTGGATTACCAAACCTGGTTCAGATCTGCCACTAACGGAAGTCCAGCGTCCGACCAGTACTATCTCATTGATCGAAACGGGAGCGTTATCGTCCAGTCTGGCACGGATAAGGCGGCTCTGCTATTGGAAAAGCCCATTATCGACCGCTTGCTTGCAGCGGATGCGAAGAACGGTTTTTTCGTACAAGGCAGTACGTTTATCAATTATACTACGGTGCCTTCGTTCCAAGGCTATCTGCTCAAAACGGTGCCCTCCCATATTCTCTTCGCGGAGCTTCGTTCTATTCAGAATGCCTATATGGGGACCCTCATTTTCTTTACGATGGCTTTTATCGTTATCACCTTTATCATCGCTTCAGCAGTCACCCGACCTCTGCGGCTCATCCAGTTCAAAATGCTCGATGTCGTTCGTAAGGAGCTGAAGGTCCGGCTGCCGGAGAACAAATATGGGGGAGATATTCTTCCCATTGTGCAGGCTTTCAACCAAATGATTGCCGATATGAATGGGCTCATTCAACGGCTGAAGGTCGAGGAACGGCAGAAGGAAGCCAGCCGGTTCCAGATGCTGCTGTCGCAGATGAATCCGCATTTCTTGCTGAATACACTGAATACGATTCGCTGGCTGGCTTTGGATCGGGGGGACCCGGCCATTCCCAAAATTTGTGTATCCTTGGGCAGACTGACCGAAGCCGGATTGAAGCTCGATGTGGATCTCATTCATCTGGAGCAGGAATTGGAGCTGGTGAGGGGCTATGTGTATATTCAACAGTTCCGTTACGATCAGCAGTTCCAGATTGAATACGAATATGCGGATGATTTTAAATACGCGCTTGTTCCTAAACTCAGCCTGCAGCCGATCGTAGAGAATGCTATTTATCACGGTATTTCCCAGATTCAGGAGCAGGGACAAATTACCATTCGCATTTACTGCGAGGACCTGCATCTCATCATGGAAGTGGAGGATAATGGCATCGGTATGCTGCAGAGCGCCAGCTTTTCTAAGGACCAGCATCAAGGGATTGCCTTGCAAAACCTGAAAGAGCGGTTAGCGCTTCTGTTCAAAAAAGAAGCCAGTTTAGACTATGTACCCGTCTCCCAGGGTTGCAAGGTACGTATTCAGCTTCCCTTATTGCTTTCTACCCCTTACGGAAAAGGAGATGAACCCGATGTGGAGCGTGCTGCTCGTTGAAGATGAAGTGTTCGTCAGGCGAAGATTAAAGGAAACGATGCCTTGGGCGAAAATGGGGTTCATCATCGTCGGGGAAGCTGGCAATGGACTCGAGGCCATGGAGAAAATCAGGGAGTACCAGCCTGACGTTGTCATCAGTGATATATTAATGCCTTTATTGGATGGCGTTGAATTGTTGAAACAAGCGCGAAAGGAAGGTTATGACTGCCGTTTCGTCATGCTGACTGTCATGAGTGACTTCCAATACGTGCAGCAGGCTTTGGAGTTCGGTGCGACCAGTTATATGCTTAAACTGTACATGGATCATGAAACTTTGGCAGAGACAATGGACAAAGTGGACAAAGAGCTTTATCAGCGCAAACAAGCCGCAGATCGGGAGGCTGAAGCTGTCTACCGCAAACTTTGGGCAGAGCTGACAGGAGGCGGTGGGGCGAGCAGGGATGCAGGAAGTGTGCCTGATATTCCGGGCGCTCGTGGCCGCATGCTGCGAATTGCAGCGGTGCTGCATGGAGATGCTGCATTCTCGGTCGACGAGTTTCTGGCGCTCGGACTCCTGGATGGGGATACGGCATGCTCTCGGTACTGGCATTCGCTGACAGCGGAAGGGATTAGCACCTTTTTCTGCTGGGCGCCACCTTCCTGCTCTTTCACTTTGTTTGAAGAGCGGAGCGTTCCTCATTGTGTCGTCTATGCCAATTGGACCAATCTCGAAGGGCTAAGGGAAACTTGGGGGCAGGTGCTGGCTACCCTCGACAAGATGTGGTATCATCCGGTCCGCGGTGCGACTCTCTGTATTTCGGAGAATTCCTCAGTGATGGAAACTGCGGATACATGGGGGCTGGAGCACGAAATCTGGCATAACCTGGAGCAGTTGAGATGGGATGCCGTGGTTGGAGCGGTTCATGAGCTGTGGGAGAAGTTCGAAGCGCAGGCAGTGCCGCAGCATCAAGTGAAGGAAGCGGCTGCTCGGATCGAGCTGCTTTGCGCCCGTATCTCGCAGCTCTTCACTGTAGATAAGGAGGCGCTGCTCGCAGCGGATCACCGGGCGTTGCGAGCCGTGCTGCTTGCCCGTCTGGAGATGCATTACGTGCGCTTGAATGCCTCCCGTATTGCGGTGTCCGACCATCCGGATATCAACAAGATCATCGCCTATCTGCATGAGCATTATGCTCAGGAGATTACGTTGGCCAGCCTTGCGAATCTCGTCCGTATGGATGACAAATACCTCAGCGGGCTGTTCAAGAAGAAGATGGGCCTCAACATCATTCAATACTTGCACCAGATTCGTATTGAGCATGCCCGAAGACTGCTGCGTGAGACCGATCTCACCATTAGCCATATAGGCGAAATCGTTGGCTTCGCCAATGATAATTATTTTATTAAGATCTTCAAACGCTTTGCGGGGATGACACCTGCCGTGTTCAGGCACAGAACATGATGCAGTGGTTACGGCAGCCTCTCTAGTCGTTTGAGCTGCAGCCAATCCGTGTTAGCGCGGGTTGGCTTTTTTGTCAATGTGCGATCCTTAGAGGCAAGGTTTCTCTCGCGAATGTGACTTTTGTTCTATAGATTCATGGATTCTGTTTCTTATCCACTTCACATTGCGAATGATATAGTAGGTACAGCAACAAGCAATCCATTGCGGGAGGTCAGCGAAAATGACAAAGAGAAAGATGACAATGGCACTAGGTGCACTCGCTCTTACGTTAGGTCTTACAGCATGCGGCGCATCCTCGGACGGCAACGTTCCCAGCAGCACCGCTTCAAGTTCAGGAACGCAGGCTCCTTCGGCTAAGAGCGTTAAGCTGAAAATGTGGGGGGGCGTTCCGCCAGAGTCGGGTCCCCAAGCCGTGGTTGATGCCTGGAATTCCAAGAATCCGGACATTCAATTGGAATACGAGCGCTATGTCAATGACGATGCCGGCAATCTCAAGTTGGATACGGCACTGCTCACTGGGCAAGGCGTCGACTTATTCGTCAACTACTCGGGCACGTCGCTGAAGAAGAGAGTCGATGCTGGCGTAGCGCTTGACTTGAGCAGCTACACGGATTACAACATCGAGCAAAAGATGGGCGCCAATTCCAAGGACTGGCAAGTTAACGGAAAATATTACGGAATTCCGACGGTGAAGAGCAACTTCTACATTTGGTTTAACAAGGATATGCTCGATCAGGCCAATCTCAAACTTCCGACTTCCTGGACATGGAAAGACATGCAGGATTACGCGGCTAAATTGAAAACAGATAAGCGGTTCGGTCTTTTTCAACATTTGGAAGTCTATCCCGATTCGTTGGACTCCGTGCTGACACATGACGGCTATACCAAGAAAGACGGTAGCTCGAATCTGGACAATCCGCTGGTTGGTACGTGGCTGGATACACTGAACGCGATGATGAAAGATAAATCCACCCCGATGTTGGGCGAACAACTAACGACCAAAATGCCGGTGGAAACGATGTTCCTCAAAGGGGAAGGCGCTATGCTGAACGCTGGCTCCTGGATTTTCCGCAGCTCGAATAACTTGAAGGAAAATCCGCGCACGTTCAAAATTGCTTTCGCCCCTGTCCCAAGACTGGACAGCAACGGGCAGAACAGTATGAAAAGAGGCGGCCTCGGCGACTTCGTGTCGATCAATGCCAAAACAGCGAATAAAGAAGCAGCATGGAAGTTCCTGAAGTGGTATGCGGACGGCGGATTGATGCCACTGGCTTCCGGCGGGCGCATTCCGTCTTCCAAGGATGCGGATGCCGATCAAGCGCTCAAGCTGCTGCTGGGCGAAAACGAGAGCACTTACGACATTCCGTCTCTGAAATACGTTCTGTTCGAGGACAAGACACCGACCTATTCGCGCAATCTGCCGCAGCAGGTAATGGATCTACGCAGAGAGGAATATGAGAAATATTTCTTGGGCAAGCAGGATACCGCGACGACTTTGGCCGCCATGGTCAAACGGCACAGCGAATTTCTAAAAACAAACAAATAATAAACAGGGCAGGGGGATTGGCTTAGGTCGGTTTCCCTGCTCCTTATGTGACGGGAGGTCATTGCATGAAGACCAACTGGATGGCCAGAAACAGCCTCACTGGCTATTTATTTATTGCTCCCAACATGCTGGGGGTTCTCCTATTTTTTATCCTGCCGGCGATCTTTTCTTTCGGCCTTGTATTCACTAATTACCAGTTCGCGAATCCTTCCTTTCATTTCGTGGGACTCGATAATTTCAAAAGACTGCTGCATGATGATCTCTTCTATGTATCGCTTAAGAATACGGGCTTATATCTACTGTCTGTTCCGGTCTCGATTTTCTTGGCCTTTCTGGTTGCTTTGGTGCTGAATAAGCACGTTTTTGCCAAAGGGCTGATCCGCGCCATGTACTTTCTGCCTTACATTACGAGCGGGGTAGCAGTCGCTTTCGTCTGGATGTTGTTGTTTCAACCGTCTGAGGGCCCGATCAACCAGATGCTACGGGCCATAGGAATTTCTCATCCGCCAGGCTGGCTGTCCACGACAGAGACGTCTATGGTGGCCATCGACATCATATGGATATGGTTCATGCTCGGCTATAACATGATTATTTATTTGGCAGCGCTGCAGGAAATATCGCCAGAACTGTTGGAAGCTGCGACAGTTGACGGTGCAAGCGGGTTGGTGAAGATTAAATCGATCATATTTCCCATCGTAAGCCCGACGACCTTCCTTCTCTTGATTACGGGTTTGATTATGACCATCAAGTCATTCGGGCTGATTCAGGCTATTACGCAGGGCGGACCGGGTAACAGCACGACAATTCTTTCTCTTTTTATCTATAAAAATGCGTTCGGTTATTATGAAATGGGCTACGCTTCAACCATCTCCTGGGTATTGTTCTTAATTATCGCAGCAATAACGTTTATCCAGTGGTTTGGTCAGAAGAAGTGGGTTCATTATTAGACAAGCGGCAATGAAGCTGGTTACCCGGCGATTAATGGAATAGGAGGCGACCTCTATGGCTGCTGTTCAAACGGACCTAACGGTAGGAGCGAAAGCTCGGACGAAGCGCCGATTTCCGCTCCAGACCTTGGTCAAAGCACTAATGACGATCGTCATGTTTACCTTTGGACTTGCCATGATTGTCCCGTTCATTTGGATGATCAGCACTTCCTTCAAATCTCCAGCTGAGGTCTTTCAATACCCGGTCCGCTGGATCCCCGCACACTTCAATATGGAGCATCATATCCGGGTATGGACGGGGAAAATGAGCTTCGCCACCTACTATCTCAACTCCTTGAAAGTGGCTGTAACCTGCACCATTGGCGCAACCTTGCTCTCATCGCTGGCCGCCTACAGCTTCGCTCGGATCACGTTCAAAGGCAGGGATACATTGTTTCTCATTTATCTATCCATGATGATGATTCCTCCTCAGGTGCTGTTTGTGCCGAAATTCATTATGTTCGAATGGGCGGGGATTTATAACACTTTGTGGGCGCTCATTTTGCCTGGCATGATTACAATTTTCGGCGTTTTCTTATTGAGACAGTTTTTCATCCGAATCCCTGCGGAAATTTCCGAATCTGCTTTTATGGATGGTGCCGGGCATTATAAAATCTTTTTTCGGCTCATGCTCCCGCTAGCAAAGCCTGCTATGGCTACCTTGGCGATTATCGACTTCTCTTGGCAGTGGAACGATTACGAGAATGCGCTTGTCTTCTTAACAGATCGCAAATTATATACGATTCCTCTGGGATTGCAAAACTATATTATGGAGTTTAACGTGGATTATAACGGCATGATGGCTGCTGCAAGTGCCGCGATCCTGCCAATGATCATCGTGTTCGTGCTTGGTCAGCGCTTCATTATTCAAGGCATTTCAAATACGGCGGTAAAAGGGTAGTTCCACCTGGAAAAGCAAAGAAGGGCTGTCTCACAAGGTTACAACCTTGCGAGCAGCCCTTTCTCTTTCTGCTATCCAACCAGCATCACCAGACCCCGCTGCACCAAGAAATAAGAGCATCCAGAAGCTCTTATCCGCGCCAAAAGCAGCTCGATTCAAGCAATAAGAGTCCCTGGGGGCTCTTATCGCCAACCAAAACCACCCAAATGTATCTGAGTCAATAGAGTGGACACAAAAAAAGAGCTAAGAAGTTAGTTTTATTTGCTTGTAGTACTGGGATTCAAACTTGTCTGGAGACAAATAGCCAAGCTTGCTGTGCGTACGCTTCCTGTTGTAGAAAAACTCAATGTACCAGTAGATTCGTTGGTGTGCTTCTTGGCGGCTTTGAAATTTATATCTGTACACCAATTCCCGCTTGAGAATGCTGTGAAAAGCCTCTATACAAGCGTTGTCGTAGCAATTACCTTTACGGCTCATACTACGAATCATATGGTATTCTTTCAGTTGTTTACGGTACTCATTAGATGCATACTGCGATCCCCGGTCTGAATGATGGATAAGGCCTTTAGGCGGCCTTTTGGCTTCGTATGCTTGATTTAAGGCGTCTAGCGTCAGTTCCACGGTCATGCGATTGCCCAGCTGCCAGCCAACGATTTTGCGGGTAAACAAGTCAAGAACGCTTGCTAAATAAAGGTTTCCTTGACGTGTATGGATGTACGTGATGTCGGTAACCCATACTTGATTCGGTCTTGTACACACATCAAAATGCTGATTTAACCAATTTGGCGCAATCGGGTGGCTGTGATTGGAATCCGTTGTTTGTACCTTGAATTTCCCTATAGCTTGTGAGCGTAAGCCCTTCTTTTTCATGATGCGTCCAACCGTTTTGACAGCGACTTTGAAACCTTTTTTTCTCAGTTCCTTTGTGATTTTCGGACTCCCGTAATTCCGATCCGATTCCAAGTACTCCTTTTCCACCTCTTTAGCCAACGCTTCGCGGTGCTTTTTCCGCTCACTTGGGGGTGTGGTTCGCCATTTATAATAGCCGCTCTTGGATACACCTAGTACGCTGCACATCTTCTCAACTCGAAATGTTGAACGGTGGTCATCAATGAACTTGAATCTCACTTCGGGTCTTTGCTGAAGATGTGCAGCGCCTTTTTTAAGATAGCTAGTTCTTCCTCTAGGTCTTTGTTGCGTTGTTCCAAGTCTTTCATGATCTGATCATGGCTACGTAGATTGCCACTTCCTACGAAGGGCTCATCTGGAAATTGGCGATATTTACTGACCCAACTGCTCAATGTCTTCGCTGGAATGTTCAATTCGCTTGCAATATCCGGAATCGATTTACTATGTTGTTGAATGTACTTAACCGTTTCTTCTTTGAACTTTTGATTGTACCGTTGGCGGAATTCATTCATCTCGGACACCTCGTCATTTAGATAGGTCTATTATCTAATTTCCCAATTCGTTGTGTCCACTGTTAAGTCTAAATGCAAAATTCCGCTGCACGAAGAATTAAGAGCCTCCAGAAGCTCTTATCCGCGCCAAAAGCAGCTCGATTCAAGCAATAAGAGTCTCCAGGAGTCTGTCCGACGAAAAGAATTAAAAGAGCACTCCATCGTGAAACTGAACGATGAGTGCTCTTTATGTGTAGCTTTGTAGCTTTTCCCTGTTCAATCTGGTTTTTCCGTAGCCTACTCCCTCTCATCCAGCCACTCTTTGTTTACGGGCAGACCTCTCCCGTTTGTACAAAGTGGCTGGTTTGGGATACTTCGCCGCATGCAATTTGCGGATGTTGTGGCTTAGAGAGAGCAGTATGAACTCCCCAGATACTTTATCCTCGCCCCGCAAATGGAATTGACGAAATCCTTGAACCTCCTTCAACTGCCCCCATATCGGTTCAACGATCGCCTTACGCATTCGGTAAACGGCTGTTCCCTCATCACTTTGCACTTTCGTTCGCATTTCCTCTCGCAGGGGATCATGCTCGCTACGTGTGATGGAACGCTTCCCTGTTTTACTTTTTACACACTCGTCTCGAAAAGGACATTCGCTACAGACGCTGCATTCATAAACCCAAGTCGTTGGCTTATCTGCATCATTCGCATGCACGGTTCGTTTCCGTGTAAGCTCTTTGCCAGCAGGGCAGAGATAATAATCTAGCTCAGGTACATAAGTGAAGTTGGTCTTGTCGTAGGCATTATTCTTTTTTTTGTTTTCGCGATCGGCAGCAATGTAGGCATCCACTTCAGCCTCCAGCGCCGCTGCAATGTTGGACGCACTAAAATACCCTGCATCAGCACTCAGCTTCTGAGGCCTATCTCCTGTCATTGTTTTCATGGAATGAAGCACGTTTTCAAACTGCTGTTGATCGGTTGTTTGGTTACTCATTTGAAGTCCAACGATGAAGCCATGATCGCTGTCTACGGCAATTTGTGGATTGTAGCCTTGAATGACACCTTGGTTCCGTGTGCTCATGATGCGAGAGTCGGCATCGGTAAAATTAAATTGATCGCTCTGAGGAGATTCGGCCTGTTCCGCTGGCCGCTGTTCTTCCAAATTCTCCAGCGCAGATTTTATTTGCGCGATGCGGGCATAGCGTTCCTCCAACGATAGGGAAGGACTCGTCGGATGGGGTTCCTCCAACATTTCCTCGGTAGCAGAATACTCCAATGCTTGCCGGACTTCGTCTTCCAATTGAACGAGGCGTTTTTGCATACGCTCACGTGACATCGATTTATGTTTAGAGGCGCTTGCCTTTATTTTAGAACCGTCAATGCTCACATGCCCGAGCGAGATATAGCCCAGTTCCATAGCGATTTGTATGACTTGTTTGAATAAACCTGGAAGGGTATCCAGGTGGTTCTTCCGAAAGTCACTCAGCGTACGAAAATCTGGCAGGTATCCGCCACATAACCAGCGAAAAGGAATGCTTTCTTTCGTAGCTATTTGAAGTTTCCTAGACGTGAAGACGCCTGTCGCATACCCATAGAACCACAGTTTGAGCAGCATGGCAGGATGATAGGCTTCTTCTCCACGCTTGGAGTATTTGTTAGTAATGGCAGATAGGTCTAACTGCTCGACGATGTCGCTGACAAGTCTAACTTCATGATCATCTGTTACCCACTCGCTTAAATAGATAGGTAGAAGTTCACCTTGCTCTGTGGTATATGCTTTGAATTTAGCCATGCCTACGACACATCCTTTTGAAGTCTTATTACTACTTATTCGGAATTGTTTGACTAATTCCTGTTTCGTCGGACAGACTCCCAGAGGCTCTTATCTTTAGTTAGCGGACGCAATCCTCCGGAAATCCGATGGCGTTGCGCCCGTTTCCTTTGCAAATTCGGTCAAACGAGCGGAAGCTTCTGAAGCCGATGGTGTCGGCGATCTCGAACGTTAAGGAACGTCGTGTCATGCACGGCTTGAAACGTTTGGCATTGCTCCAGCTTTTTTGCGGAAAGCATCCTCCTGTTCCACCGTATCCTCTTAATCTGTCGGCAAAAAAACATCATGATCCCTAGGCTGAGGGAACTACAGTACGCTATTCCAGCCAAAAGTGGCATGATAGCGAGCTTGAGGGAACTACAGTGCGCTATTTTGCTGTTTGCTTAGAAATTTAGCACTTTTCGTAGAAATAAGACCCTGTAGTTCCGCTATGACCATAGCATCCCTGCTATTTGCCAAAATAACGTACTGGAGTTCCCTTACGCATTGAAGAGGCTTATCTTTTAGGCGGCGAAGCCAGTTTTCTCATTTGTCCGACAACCCGATGGACAAAATTCATTTATGAAATATAAATTACTTGTGTTCGTTCATTCACCTGCGGAGCGTGTCCTGCTATACTCATTTTAATCCAGTATTATAAGACACAGTCACGATGTAAATAAAAGGGGGCTTTCGCAGTGAGTCGAATCTTGCTTGTCGATGATGAAATTTATGCCATTGAAGGACTTAAATATAACTTGGAATGGGAATCCCTGGGGTTTACAGAGGTTTTGGAAGCGTATAATATCGACATGGCCAAAAAGATCATAACGGAGCATCCCATTGATATTATGATATGCGATATAGAGATGCCCAGTGGCAATGGACTTCAATTAATGGAATGGGTTAAACAGCATTATCCTTCTATGGTTGTCGTGTTTCTTACTTGTCATTCGGAATTTGATTATGCGAAAAAAGCGGTTCAATTGGGCGTATTTGATTATATCGTTAAGCCCGTTAACTTCTCGGAATTCGAAGAGATTATCGTGAAAGCATTGGAAATCCGCAAAAAGGAGCTGGGGTTCGTTGAGATCAAAGAGACGTACGAAAGGTTCTACCCGCTGTGGGAGGCCAAAAAGCCGCTGCTAATTGAACGAATATGGCAAGATTATCTGGATGAGCGGATATCCAATGATCCAGTTAAGATGGAAGGCGAGCTGCAAGAAGTCGGACTGACCATTTCTGACAACTTTACGATTCTGCCCATCCTGATCAGTGTGGAGAAGTGGCAGCGAGAATTCAGTTCCAGAGATGAGGAAGTCCTTGAGTATGCCATTCGAAACGCGGCTGCGGAACTGGTCGTCGGACAGGATAACGGACTTGCCTTGCAGGATCATTCCGGTATCAATGTGATCTTCATCTACTCGGACGGAAGCGAGCCGCTTCCCCTGGAAGACTGGCGTCTGAGATGCGAAGCCTTTATTCGGGCCTGCAACGAACATTTTTATTGCCATGTATCCTGTTACATCGGGAATTGGGCGACCATCCAGGACTTATCCCGTGTATATCAAGATTTGATTGCTATGGAAAGCAACAATATCAGCCTGTCCAATCAGGCCTTTATGTACCAGCGGCAATTCGGCCGCAAAGGTGAAAAAACGATGATTGAAATGGTGAAGACATATATCAAAGAGAACTTGACCGCGGAAATAACCCGCGAAGATATAGCGGGGTCTGTTCATTTAAACCCGGCGTATTTGTCGCGCTTTTTTAAGAAAGAGACAGGTGAGACACTCACCGATTTCATAACGTTCGAACGGATGAAGATGGCCAGGGATCTCTTAACGGGAACGGATGCTACCATCAGTCAAATTGCAGTCTCTCTGGGCTATACGCATTTTTCTCATTTTTCGAAAATGTTTAAACGCACCTATCAGATGACGCCGCATGAATTGCGTAAATGGAAGAATGAAGATACCGGGGTGCGAGGCAGATGAATGACAAGAGCAGGAAATCGCTAATCTTCAAATTTGTAAGCGTATTTATCCTAGTATCCCTTCCTTTGTTTTTATTGTTGTTTTTCAGCAACAGCTATGCGATGAACTTGGTTCGCGATCAAGTTGCCCAAACGAATTCGAGCCTGTTAAGCGGGCAAATGAGCCATATTGACAGTAAGTTATCGGAAATCAATACCTACATGTTCAGGCTGGCCTTCCAAGATCCGGCGGTCATTTCCTTGGAACGGCAGCCTCGCGGAAGCGATGAATACTTAATGACGCGAATCGCTGCGGCCAATACGATGGAGAAGGATATTAACTACTACAGCGAATTGGGTGCTTTATTCATTTATTCGGCCAAAACGCAAGATCTTGTGATGACAAGAGCGAACGGGTCGCAAATTCCGCAAAACAAAAGTACAGAGGATTTCATATATGAATGGATGCGCAGCGAGGGGCAATTCGTGGAACATGGGGATGGATGGAGGACCGTGAAGGTTGCGGGCATTCCTTGTTTAATTCATGTTGTCAAATCAGGGGCGAGTCTCTACGTAGGAAGTATCATTCCCATTCAAAGCTTGGCTGCTCCTTCCAATAAGGTTCCTTTGGTCGCTGATGAGCAAATTATTTTCTTCTCTGATCAGGCAGAGCCGTTAACGGCAACGACGATTTCCCCGGAATTTTTGCGCCCACTTACTGGCAAGATTCTCCAAACAGATAAATCCTTCCACACGGTGGAAATCCCGGATAAGTATTTATTGGTTACGAATCGCTCGCAGGTCTCTAATCTGATCATGACTGTTCTCCTGCCAGAGAAAAATGTCTATAAACAGCTCTCTTTGCTGCAAAAATTAATCTACTTCCTGCCTTTTGTCATTGGCTGCTTGCTCATCATCAATGTAGTTTTATTAAAAAAAATCGTCGTGAACCCAATCATTCGTGTTATTCGCGCAATGAGACGAATGCAGGATGGGGACTTGCAGTACAGGATGCCGCCTAGTCATTCCAAGGAGCTGGCCTTGCTTTCGGAGACCTTTAATACCATGTCCGCTGAAATTTCATCTTTGAAAATCAACGTCTATGAAGAGCATATTAAAACACAGCAAGCCGAAATTAAACACCTGCAATTGCAAATCAATCCTCATTTTTTACTGAATTCTTTAAATATAGCTTATAACCTAATTGCCACTAAGAAATCCGAATTAGCGCAGAAAATGATGGTGCATCTGATGCATTATTTCCGCTCCATGATCCGAAGCCCGCAGAAAATGGTCACGATTCGGGAAGAAATGAAGCACATCGACCACTATTTGCAAATTCATAAGATGCGTTTTCCGCTGCATTTTGATTACGCTATTGAAATCGATGAGCATGTCGGCGAGTGGCTTATTCCTTCTTTGATTTTCCAGCCCTTTGTCGAAAATGCCATTATCCATGGCATGGTGATGCAGGAGGAGGGCTTTCGTTTGAAAATTAGCTGT
The DNA here is from genome assembly GCF_022163125.1 of Paenibacillus sp. HWE-109. NCBI lineage: Bacteria > Bacillati > Bacillota > Bacilli > Caryophanales > Paenibacillaceae > Paenibacillus > Paenibacillus sp. HWE-109. The sequence goes on from NZ_CP091881.1 coordinate 8,581,326, forward strand.
TATGAAGAGCAAGCAGATCATAGCCGTGGCTTTTGGATACAGATTGCGGATAACGGCAATGGATTTTCGGAGCAAGCGTTGCGCAAGTTCATGACAAGGGGTCAGGCATCTGAGGAGGCCGGGAATTTGGGCATTCACAATGTGAAACAAAGACTGCAAGCCTATTATGCCAATGAGGCCCGTCTCATGATTGGAAATGGGCTGGAAAAAGGGGCGGTCGTTCGTCTTTTTATACCCAAGAAGTAACTTAAGTGATAGGTTCGGTATCTTGAGCGCTATCTGATGCAAGCCGCTCCCTCTACAATGAAGAAGAGAAATAGAGTGGAGGGTAGCGGAATGGCAAAGAAATATAGCAGTCTGATTCTAATGACACTGCCTGGCGTGTTGTATTTATTTATTAACAATTACTTGCCGATGCTTGGCACATTCATTGCGTTTAAGAACATTAATTACACTAAAGGAATTTTCCATAGCGACTGGGTGGGCTTCAAAAACTTTGAATTTCTATTCAAATCACAGGATGCTTTCATCATTACCCGGAATACGCTGCTCTACAATGGAACGTTTATCATCGTTAATAATTTAATTATTGCCCTGCTGGTAGCGTTGCTGTTGAACGAGATCAAAAATCGCTTCGCGCGCAATTTGTACCAAAGTATCATGCTGCTGCCTTTTTTAATTTCTTTTAGCATCGTTGGCTATATTGTTCTGGCTTTTTTCAGTATCGAACACGGTTTTATCAATAAAGTCATTTTTCCGTTCTTGCATATACAACCGATTGAATGGTATTTGGAGTCCAAATACTGGCCTTACATTCTTGTTATCGTGAATACGTGGAAATATGTCGGTTATTCCAGTTTGATCTATTTTGCCGCTATGATCGGCATTAATCAGGAGTATTATGAGGCTGCTCGCATGGACGGCGCGAATCGCTGGCTGCAGATGACGAAGATCACGCTCCCGCTGATCCGTCCGGTGGTGATCGTTGTGGTGCTGATCCTGATTGGCCGCATCTTTTATGCCGATTTCGGCATGTTCTTCCAGGTCCCTCTCAATACAGGTATTTTGTTCTCGACTACCAATGTAATTGATACTTACGTCTACCGGGCTTTATTGGTAACAGGTGATATCGGCATGTCTTCGGCTGCGGGTTTATACCAATCGACAGTGGGATTCGTGCTCGTCATCATCGCCAATATGCTGGTCAGAAAATGGGATAAAGAGAGCGCTTTATTTTAGAGGGGGATACGTATGGAAGTGAAGATGGTTAATCAAAAGCGGTTTCGAACGCATCGGGAAGGATCACCTTGGGCAAGCGGTTTATTGCATGTTTTTTTCTTAGTGATGTGTGTGTTTTGTTTATTTCCGATTGTGCTGGTGTTAATCGCCTCTTTTACGGATGAGAGCATTCTGCGTACCGGCGGCTACACGTACTTCCCGAAAATATGGAGCACAGCCGCTTACCGCTATTTATTTATCGACATTCATCAATTAATTCGAGCGTACGGCGTGACCATTGTTATTACCGTGGGAGGGACTTTAACCAGCTTATTCATTTCAAGTTTAGTTGCGTATCCTATGTCCCGTCAGGATTTCCCGTATCGCAAGATACTGTCCTTTTATGTGTTTTTTACGATTTTACTAAATGGCGGTTTGGTCCCTTGGTATTTGGTGTACACCCAAATCATTGATTTGAGAGATACGATCTGGGCACTTATGATCCCGGGGCTGCTTATGAATGGGTTTAATGTGCTGATCATGAGAACCTTTTTCTCGAACTCTGTTCCGATTTCGGTGATTGAGTCTGCTCGTATTGACGGGGCTGGGGAATGGCGGATCTTTTTTCAACTCGTACTCCCGCTTTCGGTATCTGTGCTGGCAACGATTGGCATGTTTACCACGCTGGCTTATTGGAACGATTGGTTTAATGGATTGATATTTATTAGCGATTCCAACTATTTCAGTGTTCAATATTTAATGACGAAAGCTTTGCTTAACATTCAGTTCTTAACCTCACATACGGAAAATGCGAATTCTGCCAAATTAATTTCGGAAATGCCCCAAAATTCCATCATCATGGCAATGGCGGTTATTGGCATAGGTCCTATTCTTATTTCTTATCCTTTTTTTCAAAAGTATTTGGTGAAAGGTCTCACTGTGGGCTCGGTTAAAGGCTAGTACTAGATTTAATGGAGGAGGTGATTCATCTAAGCCACGTAGGGGGAAAAGGCTAGCTGCACGACAAAACAACATTCGGGGAGACTTGGTCACAATGAAAAAGGTTATCGTAATGACGACGGCAATTCTCACATTAAGTGCCGTACTAGCAGGCTGCAGTTCTTCGGCGACGAAGGAGAATACAGCGAAAAGCACTTCGGAAAGTACGAAGGATAAAGCTTCTTCTTCGAAGCTGGATCCGTATAAGCTGACAATCGTTTACGCAACAGGCGCGGTTCCCAAGGACCTTAAAGCTGTGCAAGACAAGATGAATGCGTATTTAACGGACAAAATTAACGCTACAGTTGAACTCAAGCCGATTGAGTGGGGGACTTGGATCGAGAAGACCAACCTGATGATTGCTACGAATGAGCAAATGGACGTGATGATGACGGCAGGCGGACTTGGTTATTCGCAAAATGTAGCCAAAGGTGCATTCTTGCCTTTAGATGAGCTCGTTGCCAAATACGGGGCAGATGTAACGAAGGCTTTGCAGCCCCAGTTTCTGGACGGAACAAGGATCGGCGGGAAGATTTACGGACTTCCTACGAACAAAGAATTTGCCAGTGTAGACGGCATTTTGTTCAATAAGGCGTTAGTCGATAAATATAAATTTGATATCAGCAAGGTGAACAAGCTTGAGGATTTGGAGCCTATGCTGCAAACGATTAAAGACAATGAACCAGGCATCGTTCCTTTCTTTGGGCAAGAGGGGCGCCAGATGAGCAATTTTGCCGTCAGTTCTTCGTCGTTCGATAATCTTGGCGATTATTTGGGCGGCTTGGACCGTTCCAACAAAGAGTTGAAAGTGGTCGATATTTTTGAATCCAAAGTGTTCATGGACTATGCGAAGCTGGCACGCAAATGGTATCAGGCGAAGTATATGAATCTGGATGCGGCAACGGTCAAAGATTTTGGCGCTATGCAAGCTGGCAAGGCATTCGCGATGTATTCGGAGCTGAAACCTGGCAAAGACGCCGAAATGTCCTCGGCCTGGGGAGTTAAGGTCGTTCAGAAAGAAATGGTAAACACGCCGATTACATTGAACACAACAGGAATTATGACGGCTATTCCCAGAACTTCGAAAGATCCTAACCGGGCTATGATGTTCCTAAACATGCTTTACGGCGATAAAACGCTTCTTAATCTGTTTGATTTCGGTGTTGAAGGAACCCATTATGTGAAAAAGGATGAGACAACGATCGATTTCCCTGCCGGAGTTGATGCGGCATCCGTTGGCTATAAAAACGAGCCTTGGATGTGGGGGAATCAAATGTTAACCTATTTATTCCCCAATGAAGATCCGAAGAAATGGGAGAAATTCAAAACATTCAACGAAACAGCCGACAAGTCGCCTGCGCTTGGATTTGCCTGGAATTCCGAATCTTTAACGCAGGAAGTGGCCGCCAGCAACAGCGTGCTCAAACAGTACCAACAGGCGATTATGTCCGGTTCCGTGGACCCTGAAGTTTATATTCCCAAAATGGTTGCTGCCCTGAAAAGCGCAGGCATAGACAAAATTATTGCAGAGAAACAAAAGCAATTGAATGAATGGAGCGCGACAGCCAAAAAGTAACTATATTGTTTCAGGGGGGCCTATTTGATTAGGTTCCCCACTTATCTTGTATCCCAGACCGCGCTTGAGCGCTAATTTGAAACGGGGGAAATTCATATGTTCATGATGAAGCGATTGCCGTTCTTTTTATTCCTATTGGTTGCTATGATAGGTTCTTTAGGCGGGTTACATGCGAAAGCCGCAGGTGCAAATCTAGTCCATTCATGGTCTCCTCCATCAGGCACCGCAGCGAATTCAACATTCACGGTTCAGGTGAAACCATCGGACGAGGCAATTTGGATGGATCTCTATGAATACAATGTAAAAGTAGGCCATCAGGATGGCACGAATTTCGATTCATCGTATGTGAATTTTGATTTTTCCGGTTCATTAGACGTAAAAGTAACCTACAATGCGGGAACGATTAGCTCCTATAATATTACGCCATCCTCCTATGGGATTCAGGCTGTCCAGACGGGGAATACACTCTCTTTCTCCGTGGTACAGGATAATCTCTCGCCACGTAAAATCGTCGTGCGTATCAATAACAGCTGGGATACAGGCGTCTTGCATATCCTAACGAATCCGCTTGAAACGAATGCTCCGTCGCAAACGGCGTCCAATGTGTATCTGATCAATCCGGGAGATGCCATCCCCCTGGAGCTGCCGGCCGGCAAAGATACGTATTATTTTAAAGCTGGCGAGCACACGCTGCCCAAAGGGTCATGGGCGGAAGTTGATCTTGGTGCTGTCTATGCGATCGACAAGATTGGTCTTGAGCAGGCGCCTTTATACACGAATGGCCCTGAGTATCCGAATAAGTTCATCGTTGAATCCAAAGTCAATGCGGGGGACGCTTACACGACGGCCTATGACGGGACAAGCAACAGTTTACTGGGATCGATAACCAAGAGCTTTCCGGCCAAAAATGCGAGATATGTGAGGCTGCGGCTGCTTGGAAGCAATGTGAGTTCGGGGTATTTGTTTAGCAGTACCGTCACAGAATTTAAGGTTATGCAAGCTGGCGGCACGACGAATCTAGCTTTGAACCATGGGATAGCCGGGGCCTTCCCCAGCTACACGCAATTATTCGATGGCAATTCGCTGACCCAATTTGGCTCAAAAAAGGGGTATGGCAACTGGCACCCGGGAGAGTCGTTCTATATTTCCAAGAACAATACGACGGTCTATCTGCAGCCAGGTGCAGTTGTACATGGCTCCATTTCATCTGATGGCGTCAGCAATGTGACCATTAAAGGCCGTGGCATCCTCGATGGAAGCCTGCTGCAGCATGCGAACCCAAGCCCTGGGGAAGGACGAACAGGCGCTATTTGGCTGAATAATGGAAGCGACAATACGATCGAAGGAATTACGATTCAAGACGCCTGCATGTGGACGGTCGTGATGAATTTCTCAACAAGGCCTACAGTTAGAAACGTTAATATTATCACTTACGTGGCGAATGCAGATGGCATTCATTTCTCCGGCAGCACGAACGGGCTGGTGACGAATTCATTCGTAAGAACACCGGACGATAATATTGTCATGTACCACTATGGTCCAACCTCATTCAACACCGTTCAGAATAGTGTGCTGTGGGGAGATGACGCACATACCCTGCTCATCGGTTTGGGAACGGAGCCTAATGCCAATATCACCGATTTAACTTTTCAAAATTTGGATGTCCTTGCCCAACAGGGAGTTGTGGATCTTACGAAATTTAACGGTGTCATGAAGTTATGGCCCAATGGCGGCAATGAAATTAAAAATGTCTTATTCAAAGACATCCGGATAGAAGCCTTCCGAGACCCTGCCAAATCCGTCGTGTTTCAATTCCGCACCGATGAACGGTTTGCCGGAGAAGGCAATGGTCGAATTTCAAACGTCACGCTCGATAACATTGCCTATAAGGGAAGCGGGGAATTGACATCGTTATTGTCCGGCGTGAGCAGCAGCAATGATGTCAAAGATATTTATATCAACAACTATACAAGAAATGGCATCCTTGTTACGGATCAAGCGTCAGGCAACATCACGAGCGCGGGGAGTGTATCGAATGTTAACTATTCGTATACAGCCAATTTCAATAGCGATGTGGCAGGAAACGCCCCTGCAGGCTGGACGAGCAGCCCGGGAGTAACGGTTCAGCCTGATCCGAGCGCGAGCGACCAGAGCGTCCGTATGAGCAAGACGACAAGCGCCGCCATAAGCAGTTCCAAATCCTTACCTCCAACATCCGGTATCGTGACTGTGCAAGCCAAAATGAAAATTGTCGACAAAACCAACTGGAAATCGTTAGCTGTCATGAACGCTTCCGGGACGGAGCTGATGCAGGTCGGTTTTGACTCGGCAGGCAACATGTACAGCAATAATGGTACGGTTTGGGCTGCTTTCATGCCTTACAATATCAATCAATGGTATGACGTCAAAATAGAATTAAACACGGCAACAGATCGATACAATCTCTTTATTGATGGCGTTCTTAAAGCGTCCAACCAGTCATTCGAAGTATCAACTGCCAATATTGGCGCTGTCATGTTTACTTCGGGTGAAGCTGCCGCAGGAACGTATTATTTTGACCAAGTGAAGGTAGCTTTCCTGCATACGATTGTGGATAGCGATTTCAACTCGGATACGATCGGAAACGCGCCAAGCGGGTGGACCAGCACATCGGGAGCCACTGTTCAGGCGGTACCAAGTATGGCTGATAAAAGCGTGAAAATGTACAAGACGACAAGCAGCATCGTCAATTCGTATACGTCCATAAACGCTATGTCCGGCATCGTGACGGTACAAGCCAGAATGAACATAGCCAACAAAACCAACTGGAAATCGCTGGCGGTATACAACTCCGCAGGCACTGAACTTACCCAAGTTGGCTTCGATAGCGGCGGAAATGTATACAGCAACAACGGGAATGTCTGGGCAGCGTTAATGCCTTACAACATCAATCAATGGTACGATGTGAAGCTCATTATCAATACGAGTACGGACACTTTTGATTTGTACGTCGATAATGTACTTATCAATGCGAACAAATCGCTGGAGTCCGCAACCAATGATATAGGCAGAGTAGGTTTTGTGTCGTCCGAATCTCCTGTAGGCGGAATCTTTTATTTTGACAATGTAATCATTGCTAATTAGCCATAAGCTGCAATCATATTCAGGTTTCATAGGAGGAATAATGCTCAATATTGTTCATACATGGTCTCCACCGGCAGGGATTGCAATGAATCCTACCTTCACGGTTCAGATTAAGCCGGCGAATGAGACGGAGTGGACCGATTTATTCGTCTACAATGTTAGTTTAGGTCATCAAGATGGAACGAAGTTTGATTCTTCCATGGTGATTTTCGACTTCTCCGGCACGATAGATGTTAAAGTCGCCTATCACGGGGGGCGGGTTAATTGTTACGATATTAGGCCCAATTCCTATGGCATTGATGCTGCGCAAGTGGGGAATACCCTTACCTTTTCAACCACACAAAACGAGGATTCTCCACGTAAAATCGTCATTCGCATCAATGACAGTTGGAATACAGAAGACCTTCATATCCTAACGAATCCATTGGAGACGGATGTACCTTCGGAATGCGCTCCTAATGTTCACCTCATTCATCCAGGGGATGCGATTCCTTTGCAATTGCCTGAGGGGAAAGATACTTATTATTTTAAACCTGGACAGCACACCTTGCCGCAAGGTTCTTGGCTAGAGGTTGATCTTGGTGCTGAGTATATGATTGATCGATTTGATCTCAGGCAGACGATATTACAAATGCAAGGATTAGGCATGGAACCTCTCTCGTATCCGAATAAGTTTGTGGTGGAAACGAAAGTGCAGGCGGATGAACCTTATACCGCTGCTTATGATGGTACCAATAATACGGATACGGGATATTTGACGAGAACCTTTGCTCCCAAGAAAGCCAGATATGTGCGGCTCATGCTGCTGGGAAGCAACGTTGCTTCCGGTTGGGTGTTCAGCAATTCAATCGGCGAGTTCAAAGTGTATGAAGCGGGCGGTACTGTGAATTTGGCGCTGAATCGCGCAATCGCGGGAGCAATGCCCAGCTACATCCATGCCGTTGACGGGAATGAGCATACCGGTTATGAGACAAGTTCCAATTATGGGAACTGGCATTCGGGCGAATCTTTCTTTATTTCGCAAAATGATACGACGGTTTACCTGGCACCAGGTGCCGTTTGTTACGGGTCCATTTCGTCTGATGAAGTGGATCGTGTGACCATAAGGGGCCGTGGCATCCTCGATGGCAGTCAATTACAGCATACCAATCCGAATCCAGGCGAAGGCAGGACCGGGGCCATTTGGTTAAGCAGCGGATGTGATAATCTCGTGGAGGGAATTACGCTTATAGATCCAACCATGTGGGCCGTCGTGATGAATTTTTCCACAAGACCGGTTGTCAAAAACATTCATATTATTGCTTATGAAGTGAATGCGGACGGCATCCATTTTAGTGGATCGAGCCATGGTCTAATTACGGGTGTATTTATTAGAACGCCTGATGATGATATCGTGATGTATCATTATGGCAAGACGTCCTTGAATACGGTGCAAAATAGTGTGCTGTGGGGAGATGACGCGCATACGATTCTCATAGGTCTGGGGAGTGTAGCCGATGCCCACATTTCAGATTTGACATTTCAAAATATCGATGTCCTGAATCAACAAGGGGTATACATCCTCGATAAGTTCACAGGCGTGCTGAAGTTATGGGCAAATGGGGGGAATCATATTCGAAATATCGTATTTAAGGATATAAGAATAGACGCTTTTAGAGATCCCTATAAAGCTGCCGTGTTTCAATTCCGAACGGATGAACGGTTTCCTGGAGATAGGGATGGGGGAATAATCCAAAACATTACGCTGGATAATGTCACCTACCAGGGGGCCGGGGAGCAGAAGGCTTTGTTAAAGGGTGTAAATCAGGTGTCTTGTGTGAAGGATGTTTATATTACAAATTATAAAAGACAAGGAAAACTGGTTGTGGATGTCATCTCCGGGCACATTGACGTGCAGGATCATGTTTCGAATGTTTATTTTGGGACAGATGACGACGATTTACGCGGTTCGATACGGTAAATAAGGTAGTTGGTTCTTCTTCCAGCACCAAATGATAGAGGACCTAGCCACAGGCTAGGTTTTTTGTGCGCCAGCTTCCTTTCGCAGAAATAAGGGAACTTCAGGCCGCTATTTTAGCCAAAAGTGTCATTATCGGCAGGTTGAGGGAACTCCAGTACGCTATTATGCTGTTTATGGGGAAATTCAGCGCTTTTTGTGACAATAAGACCCTGTAGTTCCGCTATTGCTCCCACATCCCAGCTATTTGTCTAAATAGCGTCCCATAGTTCCCATCGCTAATAGGTTTTGTCGCTAGTAAGAGGCTGATGTCTCATCTAATGAACTGCATTATGCTTATAGACAGTAAAATGGCTACTTTGGAATTTTAATGAACTGAGTTGGCGCTATCATGCACTTTATTGGCCGAAAGGTGATCATTTTCTTGAAATAGAGCATCTGGAATTCATTAGATTTTCAAAAGTAGCGATTTTGATCGAATAAAGGGTATTGAGTTCGTTAGGGGGCTTGGGTTTGCCTCGGGGCTTGGTTTTCCTCGTACCTTGACTTGATGACCTAGCCGCAGGCTAGGTTTTTTGTGCGCCTGTGTGAGAATTCTGAGAGACCTGTCCTGTAGAATGTACCGGGGGCTTACATAATTTATGAATCTTCCGGAGGAGGACAAGAAAGAGATGAATGAGAGACATGCAAAGCACGGTTTAGGAAAGATAGGCGTATGGAGTATTGTAATCTTGATGGTCTATATGACCTTATTCACGGTTCCTGTGCAAGCGGCAGATCAATGGATTCAATACGCCAAGATCGGACAAGTCAGCGATGATGTCGCTGGAACATTCGCTGGTCCGGGCGGTGTAGCGGTGGACAGCGAAAGTAATGTTTACGTGGCCGATACCAGTAATCATCGGATTCAGAAGCTGACGGCAGCGACAGGCCAATGGAGCGAGTGGATGAAGGCTGGCGGCGGCTACGGCAGCGGGCTGGGGGAATTTAGCTCGCCCGTTAGTGTGGCTGTCTACAAAGCTGATATTTTGTATGTAGCTGACAGCAGCAATCATCGCATTCAGAAGCTGGATATAGCTGCAGGTACGTGGAGCGAGTGGAAGAAGAGTGATGGCAGGTCAGGAAGCGGATCAGGTGAGTTTAGTGATCCCAAAGGGTTGGCCGTAGATAAATGGGGAAATCTCTATGTAGCTGATTCTAGAAATAATCGGATCCAGAAGCTTACAGCAGCCACAGGTGAATGGAGCGAGTGGGCGAATGGTATGGGGAGTGGCCAAGCCCTAGGTCAGTTCATAGATCCCAAGGGCGTGGCGGTAGACAGCAGCGGGGAGCATATCTACGTAGCTGATTCCGGAAACCATCGAATCCAGATGTTGACTGTAGCTACAGGCTTATGGAGCGAGTGGAAAAAGAATGGTGGCGGCGCAGGGAGCGGGCTGGGCGAGTTTAATCAACCTTTCGGCGTAGCGCTTGACAGTGGCGATAATGTTTACGTGTCAGATTATAATAATCATCGTATCCAGAAGCGGGATGCCGTTAGTGGCATGTGGAGCGAGTGGAAGAAAAGCGGCGGTGGCTCTGGCGGCGGGTTGGGTGAATTCAATCATCCCAAGGGCCTGACGGTCGATAGCAACAGGAATATCTATGTGGCCGATTACGATAATCATCGGATTCAGAAGCTGAGTGCGGCGGGTGGGCAGTGGAGCGAGTGGGGATATCGGGGGGCAATTATTGGACAAGGCCTCGGCGAGTTCAGATTTCCCAATGGCCTATCGCTAGACAGCAGAAATAATGTCTATGTGGCTGATTTCGGCAACCACCGCCTCCAGAAGCTCGATGCAGCAACAGGCGTGTGGAGCGAGTGGAAGAAGAGCGGCGGCGGCTCAGGAAGCGGACTGGGTGAATTCGATGGACCAACCGATGTTGCTGTAGACAAAGATGGGAACGTCTATGTGTCCGATTTCTATAATCACCGTATCCAGAAATTCACAGTAGCAACAGGTGTATGGAGTCAGTGGAAGAAGAATGGCGGCGGCTCAGGAAGCAGTCTAGGTGAGTTTGAATATCCAAGCGGTGTAGCGGTAGATAGCTATGGGAATGTCTATGTGGCCGATTACGGCAACCATCGCATTCAGAAGCTGGATGCAGCTACAGGCGCATGGAGCGAGTGGAAGAAAAGCGGTGGCGGCTCAGGAAGCGGTCTCGGCGAATTTAACGAACCAAGCGGCGTAGAGGTAGACAGCACGGGCAATGTCTACGTGGCGGATATGAGCAATCATCGGATTCAGAAGCTGGATGCAGCGACTGGCGCATGGAGCGAGTGGAAGAAGAGTGGGGGCGGACCAGGCAGCGGCCTCGGTGAATTTAATGAACCATACAGCTTGGCGGTAGATAGCGCCCAGAATGTGTATGTGGCTGATTCCAATAACAACCGCATCCAGAAGTTGAATGTTACAACGAATGTGTGGAGCGAGTGGGCGAAGCTGGGTGGTCGTCCGGGAAGCCACTTGGGTGAATTTCGAGGTCCGCTCGGTGTAGCTGTGGATAGCAGCGGGAAGCTTTACGTGGCGGATTCCGATAATCATCGCATTCAGAAATTGGATCGCGTTACCACGCCACCAGATGCACCGACGGCTGTAACGGCTGAAGTTGCAAAAGGTGAATCGCAAGCAAAGGTGAAATTTACAGCACCTGTTAACGATGGGGGCAGCGCCATAACCGGGTACACCGTGACCGCGAATCCGGGAGGTTTAACGGCTAACGGTACAAGCAGTCCGATTACTGTCACGGGCTTGACGTATGGTACCACCTATACGTTTACGGTAATTGCGACCAACAGTGTCGGCAGCAGCCTTGTTTCTGATGTTTCTAATGCGGTAAAACCAGAAGCGGTTGCTCCCACCACACAACCGTCCTCTTCATCAGGAGGAACGTCTGATGACTCAGATGCTATTATTCTCGTCAATGGCAAATTGGAGAATGCAGGAACGGTTAAGGTGACGAGGGTGAATTCACAGTCTGTCACAACCATCACGATGGACCAGAATAAGCTGGCAAAGAGGCTTGCGGCGGAAGGTCAGCATGCGGTAGTCACGATTCCTGTAAAGGGACTATCCGATGTTGTGATTGGTGAGCTGGATGGCCGGATGGTCCGAAATATGGAAGACAACCAAGCGGTGCTGGAAATCAAAACCGATCGCGGCAGCTATCGAATACCTGCGCAGCAGCTCAATATTAAAGCGATATCCGATCAAATCGGCAAATCAGATGATCTCCAAGAGATCAAGGTACAGATCCAAATCGCTGTACCGACAGCAGATATGGTGAAGATCGTGGAGAACGCAGCAGCCCAAGGAACGTTCACGCTGATCGCACCGCCTCTGAACTTTACGGTGAGAGGGATCTATGGAGATAAAACAGTCGAAGTAGCGAGTTTCAATGTCTATGTAGAGCGAACTCTGGCGATTCCGGATGGTGTTGATCCAACCAAGATTACGACAGGCGTTGTTATTGAACCGGATGGAACGGTCCGCCATGTTCCGACGAAGGTCATTGTGATCGATGGGAAACATTACGCCAAAGTGAGCAGCCTGACCAACAGTACCTACTCGGTTGTATGGCATCCAGTGGAATTCAGCGATGTTGCTAACCATTGGGCCAAACTTTCCGTTAACAACATGGGATCACGAATGGTCATTGACGGTATGGGCCATGGGATGTTCAATCCTGACCGTGAGATTACCCGCGCCGAGTTTGCGGCCATCCTTGTTCGTGGACTGGGGCTTAAGTTGGAAAATGGAGCCATGCCTTTCTCGGATGTGAAGACATCAGATTGGTACAGCAGCGCGGTGAAGACCGCTTATGCGTACCAGTTGATCAACGGTTTTGAAGACGGCACGTTCCATCCGCTGGACCTAATTTCCCGCGAACAGGCCATGACGATGATCGCCAAAGCGATGAAGATCACGGGTCTAAAAGCGAAGCTGCCGTCTTCAGCAGCGCAAGCGGTATTACAGCCATTTCAAGATGCCAATCAAGCAGCGGGATGGGCGAAGGATGGCATTGTCGATTGTTTGCAAGCAGGCATAGCAGCGGGCAGAAACGGGTCAGAGATCGCTCCGAAAGCGTACATCACAAGAGCTGAAGTTGCGGCCATTGTCGAGCGGCTGCTGCAAAAGTCTGACTTGATTTAGTCCCAAGAAAGTCTCATTCTCCCCTCAGAAAAGTTGAAACGTCTATCTCTAGCCATTCGCCTTATCTACTATAATGTTCACATATCTTAACTCTTGGAACCTAATAGGAGGAAGGCAGAGATGAATTATTATTTAACGAATGAGGAATTAGTGGAGGCGGGCAAGCATTATCTTGGGGAATATCCAGAGCTGGCGAAGGCTTCTATTGAAAAGGCGGAGCAAGCAAGCAGGAACTTGTTTCGCGTTCCCTTTTCGATGGACATGGATCATTGGGTTGACCTGGGCGAGCCGATTGATTGGCGATATAATCCTTCCAATGATCTCGAATTCACGTGGGTGCTCAATCGGCATTGGTACATGCTGGATTTGGGCAGAGCCTATTTGATCACGCACAAAGAGGACTATGTTCATACTTTCATCAAACATCTGCGCGGCTGGATCGTGCAGAATCCTGTTCCTAAGGATCTTTCTTACGAAGAAGCTACGTTTTTTCAACAACCGGGACCTTGGCGCTTACTGGAGGTTGGACTTCGTGTTCAATCCTGGATATCGGCATATAAATACATGGAAGGCAGTTCGGTGATTACAGCTCATTTTCGCGAAGAATTTCTATCGTCACTCGTTGAGCATGCGAATTATTTGACTAGTTATTTGGGGAGCATAGAAATCAATCATGCCATTATGCATATGCAGGGCTTATTTATGATCAGCGTTTTTTATAATGAGCATCCCCGGGCATCCTTTTGGCGGCAATTTGCCACCGAGCGGCTGGAGTTATGCATGGTTCATCAGATTGACGCAGATGGTGTGCAATGCGAGTTAACGACCCATTATCACAATGGAAGTATTGAAATGTTCGGAGCTCCCTACTTGCTGGGGAAATTGTCCGGCTATCCGATGTCCGAATGGTATGCGAACAACCTTCGCAGAATGGGGGCCTTCACACATGCCATGATCAGACCCGATCACGGGTCTACAGCCGCAGGTGATTCGGATTTGATCAGTTCCGGCACGGAGCGTCTTGCCTTACTGGGGGCCATTCTGGAAGAGGAACAATTTATCGCAATGGGTGAAATGAGTTCCGAAATTCTCTGGATGTTCGGGCGAGACAGGTTTGAAAATTTCAAAAAACAACAGCAATCTTTTAAGCCTCAGCAGCCTACGACGGTATCTTTCCCGCGAACGGGTTTTTACATCATGAAGGATGATCAGAATTATTTGTTTTTTGACGCGGCCTCTATGGGCGGGGCTCATGGACATGCGGATGCGCTGAATTTGGAATGGATGTGGAAGTGCAACCTGCTCTTTCTCGATCCAGGCAGATACACCTATGAAGAAGGGGAATGGCGCCGCTACTTCAAAAGCACACGCGCGCATAATACGGTTGTAGTGGATGGACTGGATCAGACGCCTTACGTAGCCTCACAGGAATGGGGAATCCCAGCGGCGGAGTGCGTGACGAATCGGTGGATAACAGGGGACGAGTATGATTTTATCGATGCTTCCCACAATGGTTACCAGCGACTTGATGCCCCTGTTCAGCATCGGCGCTGGCTGCTGCTTGGGAAAAAGAGGAGCTTCATGATTGTCGTGGACTGGTTGGAATCCGAGGGGATGCATGACATTGAACAAAGATTCCAACTTCCTCCCTCAGCGAATGTGCGGATCCTTGATGAGGGCGATGCAAAGCCGAAGGCAATGATTGACTATTCTTCAGCCATTCAGCTGCGGATGCATTGGATGGTGAGCAGCGATCAAAGCGATCATTTTGCTGTCGTCAGCGAACAAGGCTGGGTATCCGAAATCTATGGCGTTAAAACGGAAACATCGACAATCGTCGGTAAAGGCACAATGAACGGTAGAATGGGCATTGTGACCGTCTGCACCCCGGTTGACTTGGAGGAAGACTCCGTACAGCCAGTCATCACTGGGCTAGCGATGGATCATATTCAGCAAAATGTCTCGATCTCCTTGACAGATAAGGCGGGAAAACTAGCTATTCATCTTGATTGTAAGGAAATCAACTGGACTTGCTAGAAAGGAGAATCAGACATGTATTTGTTCAGTTATTTCAAAGAGGATGACGAAAAACTGTTTATAGCGTCGAGCCATGACGGCCTGCAATGGAATGAAAGCAACGGCGGGATGCCCTTGTTTGAATCCGATGTGGGAACGAAACAAATGAGGGATCCTTTTCTTCTGGAGGACGAAGAGGGGGGATTTCATCTTGTTTGGACAGACGGCTGGCGCAGCTTGAGCATCGGATATGCACGTTCTAGCGACTTGGTCAATTGGCACGATGCCAAGCTGATTCCAGTTATGGAGCACCTCCCACTGACACAGAACACGTGGGCGCCGGAAATCTTCTATGACACGATGCTGCGGGCGTATCGGATTATTTGGTCTTCCACTGTTGGCATGGGTCCGCGAAACCATCGGATTTGGTCCGTGACGACTTCTAATTTCGAATCGTTCTCTGAGGCCTCCCTGTTCTTTGACCCTGGATACAATGTAATCGACGCCAGTGTCACCGACATGGGTGAGTACTATTATATGCTTTACAAAGATGAGCGTGGGCAGAACGAAAAGGGAACCGCATTTAAGGCAATTCGTTCCTGTCGTGTCGCTAAGGAAGATAGCAACAGACCTTCCGTTACGGAGGTATCCGAACTTCTGACACCTGAGCTTACGGAGGGACCCACGATGTACGCCCTGGAGGAAGACGGGAGCACCCAATGGATCATGCTGGTGGACGGCTTTCAGGAGCAGTGCTACAGTGCTTATCAATCCGTTGACCTGGACAAGTGGGAGGATGTAACCCACAAGATTCAGCTTCCGTCGGGTGCAAGACATGGTGCCGTTATGAAGCTTAAAACAGCAAGGAAGCTTGAACTTCTATTTAAATAAAGAAGATTGCAAACAAGCCGCGGAGCTATCTCTGCGGCTTGTTTGCGTTTGCTGAGGATGGCGAGGAGAGTCGCAGTATGGAAAAGTAGCTGGAGGGTTAGACGATGCGGCAGTGGGCTGGCGCTTGCCTCAAGGTACATGGACCGGGCGACCTAGCCGCAGGCGGGTTGTTCATCGTGGAGTTCACCGCAGCGTTCTTTGCTAAGGCGGTTTTCTGTCTCAAAAAACATCTAATGAACTGCAAGATGCTTATTGTCTGGAAAATGGCTACTTTGGAGATTTAATGAACGGAGTTGGCGCTACCCGGCACTTTTTTGGCGAAATGGTGATCATTTGGTTGTAATAGAGCATCTGGGATTCATTAGACTTTCAGAATGAGCGATTTTGAGCGAATAAAGCGTATTGAGTTCGTTAGTGGCTTGGGCTTGCCTCAAGGTGCATGGACCGGGCGACCTAGCCGCAGGCTGGGTTGTTCATCGTGGAGTTCACCGCAGCATTCTTTGCTAAGGCGGTTTTCTGTCTCAAAAAACATCTAATGAACTGCAAGATGCTTATTGTCCGGAAAATGGCTACTTTGGAGATTTAATGAACGGAGTTGGCGCTACCCGGCACTTTTATGGCGAAATGGTGATCATTTGGTTGTAATAGAGCATCTGGGATTCATTAGACTTTCAGAATGAGCGATTTTGAGCGAATAAAGCGTATTGAGTTCGTTAGTGGCTTGGGCTTGCCTCAAGGTGCATGGACCGGGCGACCTAGCCGCAGGCTGGGTTGTTCATCGTGGAGTTCACCGCAGCATTCTTTGCTAAGGCGGTTTTCTGTCTCAAAAAACATCTAATGAACTGCAAGATGCTTATTGTCCGGAAAATGGCTACTTTGGAGATTTAATGAACGGAGTTGGCGCTACCCGGCACTTTTATGGCGAAATGGTGATCATTTGGTTGTAATAGAGCATCTGGGATTCATTAGACTTTCAGAATGAGCGATTTTGAGCGAATAAAGCGTATTGAGTTCGTTAGTGGCTTGGGCTTGCCTCAAGGTGCATGGACCGGGCGACCTAGCCGCAGGCGGGTTGTTCTAAGCAATGATAAAACAGTTGAATTGTCCTACGGATACAGTTGAATAGCCGCTCCCGTACCTTAGCGGGGTTGTACTATGCTTGGAATACATAAACCAAAAGGAGCAGATGCGCGATGCGAAAAAGGTTTTCTCTTTTTAATTCCTATGTCTTCATTTTTCCTAGTCTATTCTTGACTTTGGCGCTTGGGATCTACCCAATTATTTGGGCGCTTCGTTATATGTTTTACGATTATCAAGGGTTCGGAGACATGAAATTTATCGGCCTTGATAATTTCTCGAGATTATTTCGGGATCAGGAATTTTGGCATTCCGTCTATAACACGTTCGTCTATGCCGCCGGGAAAATTATTATTGTCCTGCCTATTTCCCTTGTACTTGCCGTCATTTTGAACAAAGGGCTCAAGGGCAAAGTATTTCTGCGGGCAGTCTATTTCATGCCGACTATCATCAGTACATCGGTGATGTCGATCGTGTTTTTCACCATATTTAATTCGTATAACGGACTGCTCAATCAATTTCTGATCAAGTATGGCGTGATCTCTCAAGCGATTGATTGGCTGGGACCGAATTACGCTATGGTGACTGTGATTATTACGGCAATCTGGGGGGCCATCGGCAACTATATGCTGCTGTTTATCGCCGGACTGCAAGGGATTCCTGATGATCTCTATGAGAGTGCTTCCATCGATGGCGCGAATGCCGTACAGAAATTTTGGAGCATTACAATTCCTATGCTGGGACCTGTTCTGCAAATGATTATTATGCTCGCCATCATTACGGCGCTGAAAGGGTATGAGAGCATTATGGTACTGACCGAGGGCGGACCTTTCGGCAGAACCGATGTCATGTACCTATATGTGTACAAATTGTTCTTCCCGGTTTCCGCTTCTACTTCCACTGTACAGCAGATCGGCTACGGTAGTGCAGCAGGGTTTGTAACGGCTATGATTGTTGGACTCATTACGATTGTCTATTTCTATCTGTCCAAACGCTTGAATCGGGATTAAGAAAAGGAGGGACTGTATGATGCAAATGAATACGAAATCCGGTGTTATCAGAAGCGGATACTTCACTGGACAAACTTTGAAATGGATATTTCTGCTGGTCATAGCTTTCTTTACGCTGTTCCCAATCGTTATGGCGATTCTAGGCTCTTTTAAAACGAATGCAGAGTTAACGACGGGGGCAACCCTGCTGCCCGCTGTCTGGAAGTTCTCCAACTACGCGACGGCGTGGAAGCAGGCGAACTTTGCCCGCTTTACGTGGAACAGCCTTTTTATCAGCACGATTGTGACGATTGGTACGCTGCTCGTCGCTACAATGTCCGCTTATGCGGTCGACCGCACGAAATTCCCAGGCAAACGATTTTACGTGGCGCTGCAAGCCAGTACGATGTTCATTTCCATCGGTGCGGTAGTGCTGAGACCGCAGTTCGATCTCATGGTCAAGCTTGGCCTGAATAAATCGCTGTGGGGGGTCATCTTCATCTTAATCAGCGCGCATGCCACGGTTTACTTTATGCTGATCGGCTTTTTTAAGGCGATTCCCAAGGATCTGGACGAGGCTGCATACATCGATGGCTGCAATTTCTATACGGTTTATTGGCGGATTATTTTGCCGCTGCTGAGTCCTGCACTTGGCGTTACAGCCCTGTTCACGTTCCGCGGCGCATGGAATGAATACATCCTGCCGCTGGTGTTCACTATGACGAATCCTAAGCTGCAAACATTGACAGTAGGGCTGGCCAACTTGCGCTACGGGATCGGCGCAGCTGCGGAATCACACCTTATGATGGCGGGCGCGTGTCTTTCCTTCCTGCCGATCCTTGTTGTTTACGTTCTGGCGAACAAGTCATTTATCCAGGTAACCGCCGGAAGTGTTAAAGGCTAAAGGATCTCCTAAGGAAAGTGTTTTACCCCACTATCAAAAGTTGATTTGTCCTTCACGGTTCCAGGTGTAGAGCAATTAAGATGAAAGCAGTTACATTTTTGTTATAAAGCAAGTCATAAGGTAAACTAAACTAGGAGGGTTTTACAACATGAAGAGAAATGTAGTGTTAAGCACGCTGCTTGGCGTAACGATGGTCGCTTCCCTAGCGGCTTGCGGTGGACAAACGGATGAGCCCAAAAGCACGGCATCTGCATCCGCAGGAGCTGGCGGAGCAAAGACGAAACTGACCTACTGGACAGTTGACCGTCACGATGCGGATTACATGAAGGAAGTCATCAAGAAATTCAATGAAACGAACAAGGACAATATTGAAGTCGAAATGACAGTTCTTGCCGATAACTTTAATCAGTCCGTCGATATCGCTTTTGCAAGCAACCAAGCGCCCGATATTTTGCGAACGAATGATTTCCCGGGGTTTGTGAAGAAAGGCTATTTACAGCCGATCAATGATCT
This sequence comes from Paenibacillus sp. HWE-109, assembly GCF_022163125.1. NCBI lineage: Bacteria > Bacillati > Bacillota > Bacilli > Caryophanales > Paenibacillaceae > Paenibacillus > Paenibacillus sp. HWE-109. The sequence goes on from NZ_CP091881.1 coordinate 8,600,782, forward strand.
GATGACGGACGAAATGAAGAAGCGCTACAACAATTTGCTGGTTGAAGAAATGAATACGATGGATGGCAGCATTTACTCACTTCCGAATACGGGGCAATATTGGAGATTGATTTATAACGTAGATCTCTTCAAAAAAGCCGGAATCACCGAGCCGCCAAAAACGATGAAAGAACTGGTTGAGGATGCCAAGAAGATTACGGAAGCAGGCAAAGATATCGGTGCCTACGGCTTCGCGGAAAACTTCAAAAATCCAGCGTCAGCCTTCGGACGGATTGCCAATCCGATCGGATCGTTAAGCGGAACTTCTGTGGTAGATGGCTATAACTATAAAACAGGGCAATTCGATTTCAATACGTACAAGCCGATTGTTGAGGCGCTTCGTCAAATGAAGCAGGAAGGCAGCATGCTGCCTGGTGTGGAGTCGCTCGATATTGATCCGCTGCGCGCGCAGTTCGCTGCAGGCAAAATCGGTATGTATTTCAACCACTCCGGGGAACCTGCTGTATACCAAAGCCAATTCCCGACCAAAATTAACTGGAGTGCCGCACTGCCGCCGACAATCGATGGCAACCAACAAGGGACCGTGTCTGTGATTGCCGGGAACTATATCGGTATCAGCAAAAGCACGGCTAACAAAGATAAAGCTTGGAAATTCCTGCAATACATCTATAACCTAGATTTCCAAAAGGAATATCATGAAAAAGGATACGGGATCTCGATTGTACCTGACGTCAATGCGGTTGCCAAAAAGCCGACAACACCGGGTATCGAAGGATTCTTGCCTACAAAATTCGATGCGCTGTACGCGCCAACGCCGCTTAATGTGACGGATACGAAGGTAGAGGGAATCAAATTCGGCAACGCCATCATGAAATATATGCTTGAAGGCGGAGATGTGGACAAGATGCTGACCGATTTGACCACCCGTTACAACGCGGGACTGGAAAAAGCACGTACGGCAGGCGATACGAAGACCAAAGCGAATCCAAGCTTCGATCCGAATAAGCTGCAAGGCAGCCTCGCGAAGTAAGTGTTCAACCGATCAAAGACTTGATACCAATATGGCAAGGGGCGCGCCGCCAAAAGCAGCGCGTCTCTTATCTTTATTGAATAACTAGAAGGGGAGGGGACTGTTTGAAAAGATGGTATTATCAGCTTTCTCTTCGCCAACGGCTGCGTATTTCCGTTCTGATGCTGACCATTCTCTCCATTGCATTAACGGGTATTATGTCTTATTGGATTGCCTTTAGATCGACAGAAAGGGGGGCATTTATTTCCAGTCAGAATACGTTGAATAAATCGGCGCGTGTGTTGGACGAGAAGCTTAGGCACATCATTGTGGCAGCTTCCTCCATGATGCTAAGCGATCCATTTAAGTTAGCGATGGAAGACGTATCGGCGAATGTGGCAACAAACTACTATACGCGGTTATCCTCTCTGCAAACGCCTCTTGGACAAATGAAATTGATCGAGCCGTCGATTCAATCTGTTTTGATCTATACGCCAGTCGGCGAACTGTTTGCTACAAATGATCTTAGGAACAGTCAGGTTAGCCTTAGGGATACGACCTTAGCACGTTATTTGGATAGGACGGATCGTGTCGTTTGGGTGGAAGATCATGAGGATCTCCTGTTCTCGGGGAAACAGAGGGTCATATCGATGGTCATGAAGCCTGTCACGGATCACAATGTACGTGATGTTTATGTCGTCGTTAATGTGAAAGAAGACGCACTTCGCAGTGTCGTCACGGACGATTTGCTCGATCATGCCAGTACGTATTTTCTGATTTCACGGAGTGGCGAGACCGTTCTGCCGATCAATAGCCCGAGGTCCGCCTTTCAAGATGATCCAGCTTTTCTAGCGCAACTGCAATCTCAAGACCGTGGATTTTTCAAATACAACCTTGCAGGCAAGCCTTATTTAGTCAATTATTCGCGGTTGACCATGACCGGCGACTGGACGATGGTTAGTTTGCAAACCCAATCGGATCTGCTGCGTCAGGTGAACAAGATCAAAACAACCACGCTCATCATCATGTTATGCTGTATCGTCTTAGCCTTCATCTTGTCCAATGTCATCTCGAGCGTGCTGCTCAAGCCGCTGCATAAGCTGCAGGGACTGATGAAGAAGGTAGAAAACAATAACCTGGAGGTAAGGTTTTCCAGCAACTATAAGGATGAAGTCACGCAGGTAGGGTTGAAATTTAACCGAATGCTGGAAGAAATCGCCTCGCTTATTGAGAATGTGAAGGATGCCGAATTCGAGAAGCGCAAGATGGAAGCGAAAGCGCTCCAGGCGCAAATCGATCCGCATTTTCTATACAATACCTTAAACACGATTCTATGGAAGTCGGAGTCCGCCCAGAACCATGACGTTTCCGAGATGATTGCCTCGCTCTCGCTGCTGTTCCAGCTAGGTCTCAACGGCGGCAACGAAATGACGACGTTATCCAAAGAAATAGACCATGTCAGGCAATATCTGACGATTCAGCAAAAATGCTACGAGGATTTGTTTCAATACACGATTGAAGTGGAGGATGACTTGCTGCTGGAGGAAGACATATTGAAAATTATCTTGCAGCCGCTGGTGGAAAATGCCATTCTACACGGATTTCAGGAAATGGAACAGATGGGGATCATCAGGATCTCCATCACACGTTCAGCTGCTAGTCTGCTGCTTAGGGTGGAAGATAATGGCGCAGGCATGGACGTCCAACCCGTCATGGCGAATATGCGGGTCGAGCATCCGCCACAGAAAAGCTATGCCCTTCGTAATGTCTATGGACGATTGCGGCTGCATTACGGCAGTGAGGCTAACATCGAATTGTCCAGCGAACCCTATGTATCTACCTCGGTCACACTAATCATACCACTAGCAGATGAGGGATATAACGATGACGACAGAACTTAGGATGTGTGTAATTGATGATATCAAGACAGTGGTGGAAGGGATCACAGGTCAAATTGATTGGGAATCGCATGGTATTCGCATTGTCGGAACAGCAAGCAATGGCGAGAATGGCATTGAACTCATCCACAGAACGGAGCCCCACATCGTCCTGACTGATATTCGCATGCCCAAAATAAACGGTTTGGAGATGACCAAGCAGGTTCTGAAAAAACTTCCGCGCACAAGAATTGTTTTTCTAAGCGGATATACCGACTTTGAGTATGCGCAGCAGGCCGTTCAGCTTGGCGCTTTTGATTATATTGTTAAACCCTATACACCGAGGAAAATTATTGAAGTGGTCCTAAAGGCGAAATTGTCGATTGAGGAAGAAATAGGCGAAACGCAGCGGTATCATGAAATGGAAAGAAAGCTGCGGGAAAGCTTGCCGTATCTGAGGCAGGAATATTTTCAACTGCTGCTGCAATTTCGCACAACACCGGAACAAGCGGTCAAACGTTGGGACTTTTTGAACATTGGACTGGAACGGGAGCACTTCGTTGTTATGCTGACGGAAATCGATCAGTTTGCCGAACAAACCGAGACTTTGCCTGTGCAGGAGGTAGAGTTGATTCGATTTACGGTACAAAATATTTTGGAAGAAACATTAAGGGGTTTCACCAAAGGATTTGTGTTCCGTGATAACACGAACCGGTTTGTCGCCATCTTCAATTTGCCCGATTACCTGAGCGTGGAAGCCATTGCCGAACAGTGTCGTGAAAATGTAGAGAAGTATTCCAGATATACGGTGTCCCTGGGTCTTGGGGAAGAAGTTTTGGCGATACATCAAATTTCGTATTCCTATGAGCAGGCGCTCTCTGCCCTTTCTTACAGTTTCTATACGGGCGGCAATACGGTATACAGCTATCAAAATATGAGTACGGAGCACGAAACAGCGCCGCGCTACTCGCCAGAGAAGGAAAAAGAGCTTTTCTATTGTCTGCGGTCCGGCAACATGAACAAAGCATTTGATATCGTAGACGAGCTATTTGTGGCAACCGTGACGAGCGTCGTACCTCCGGCGCCAGAAGCGGTGAAGGGGTACTGCGATGATTTGGCTTTTCTGATCAATCGTGTTTTCTCAGAGAAACTCACTTCGGAAGAGATGAAACAGATCGAACGCCAGTTGATGCAAATTAAAAATCAACCCTTGTATAAACTCAAGGAGCTCCAAGGCAATATCAAGGAACTATGCAGGATCGGCTGCGAATTGATTCAGAAACGACATGTGGAGGATGCGAATCAAGTGGTGGAGCAAGTGATTGCGCATATCCGTCAACATGTCGCCTCCAACATGACTGTTAATGATTATGCCAAGCTCGTATATTTGAGCGGCAGCTATTTTGCCAATCTGTTCAAGAAAGTCACGGGGATGACCGTCGTTCAGTTTGTGACAACAGAGCGGATGGAGCAGGCCAAGATTATGCTCGCCCAAGGCAAACAAGTGCAAGAAATCGCCCAAGCCCTTGGATACGAAGACAGGCCGCATTTCAGTGAATTGTTTAAAAAACATACAGGTAGAACGCCCTCTGAATTTAAACAGTTGTATAGCGCAAAGTAGGGAGTAGCGCCGCGCTGCGTCGTGTGGAGCAGTCCCCTTAACGAGTGTGGAAAGGCCGTCCCTTCAGTGCGTGTGGAGAGACGCGCGCGGATCCTGGGCGCGCGTTGTGTCGCCGCCGCATGGCGGCTGTCAAACCCCACGCGAGGGCCGCCACGCCTGCTAACGAACTGTATCATCCTTATTGACGCGAAAACGGCAGCTTTTTCAATCTAATGAACTCTAGCCATGTTATGAAGCAGAATAGGGGCGGAATTGTGATCATTTGCCTGCAATAACGCATCTGGAATTCTTTAATATTTCAAATATGCCCATTTCGGGCCAATTAAGGGTTATGGAGTTCGTAAGTATATGCTTACCATCGGAAAAGGGGCTGTCCCGCAAGGTCAATGGACCCGGCGGAACAGCCCCTTCGTAATATCAATCAAGAGAGCGAATTATATAGTTGATGATATCTCCTTCATAGGCCATTCCCGAGTAGAAGAGCATAAATTCGACGGGAATATCCACGGTGAGCACATCTTCCAATATTATCGGGATGCTGGGAGCGACATCGGAAGATTGCAGGATCCAAGACTTGCTTTTCCAAGCGAGTGCTCCTTCGGGGCCTGCAATGAGATCTTCGTTACCTGCCTCGGCAACGAAAATATACATGCCACCTACTTGATTCCAAGTAGCTATACCTTTGAATTGAACAGATTGGAGGGTCAGTCCAGTTTCCTCTTTAACTTCACGAACAACGGCATCGTGTGGCGTTTCACCGGGCATAATCTTGCCTCCCACACAATTCCACATATGTTGAAAAGGGGGGGTGTTCCTTCTAAGCATCAAAAATTGAAGATCCTTATAAATAAAGCAATGCACATAGGGAATATGCATCATTACTGCACTAGCAAGCTAATTAATTTCTCTTTAAAAAGAGAATTATTAATCGTTTTGCAAACTGTAGCATTAGGAGTATGACCTGCAAATCCGTCCGAAATAGCAAGTTTGCTGCCGTCATTTATAATCACCTGACCATAGGTAGCTTCTTCTGTTGTACATACATAGCAATAACACAATTTGTCCTCCGCCACAATTTCATTCCAAAGCACAACACCCATTGCCACAGCATCAGGTAAATCAACGATATGTTCATTGCTTCTTTGTAAATTGTATGCAAGCAAGGAGCGGTTGCAGTTAACGGAGAACTCAGCTTCTTTCTTACCGCTTGCGAGCAGATCAGCCATGTCTTCCTTATTCAAAGCAGCTTCTCCCAGACATACGTCAAACCCAATGATCGTAGTAGGTATGCCTGAGCCCAGCATAATACGGTAAGCCTCTGCATCGACATACACATTAAATTCAGCAACAGGCGTGGTATTCCCGGGGCCAAAGCCGGATGTGCCCATGGTGAAAATATGCTTGACCTTTTTCATAGTTTCTGGTGCTCTCATGATGGCAAGAGCAATGTTCGTAACTGGACCTATGGTAACAATTTCGATTTCACCAGGGTTATTTTCAATAATGTCAAGGATCGCATCCACGGCATGTTTGCTTTCTGGTCGGAGAGTAGGATGAATTAGATCACAATCGCCCATGCCATCTTCACCATGAACATTTACGGCAGTAACCAAATCACGCATCAGTGGTTTGGCAGCTCCTACATAAAGAGGCGGTTGCTGCCCATTAGCCACTTCGATAGTCATTAGTGCATTGTTAGTTGCCAATTCAACAGGGACATTGCCACAAATGGTTGTTATCGCTTCCACTGTAACATCCGTTGATTTTAAAGCCATAATTAACGCTACAGCATCATCACTTCCAGTGTCTGTGTCAATAATTAATTTTCTCATATAAGAGACCTCCATTTCGTATTTGATCTCATTATATAAACCCGTTTACAATGAAAATAGGTCAAATGACCAAAAACGAAAGAAGGTGAACATATGGATTTGAAAGAGATTATGAATGAGGTACCGACATCTGTTAAGCAAGAATTTATATATAGAAAGCATAAGAAAGGCAGCTTGATTATTCATCCGAATGAACAAAATAATTATTTGTATATCCTTACTGCCGGCTTGGCTGAAGTGTATAGACAAAGTTATGAAGGAACGATGCTTTCGCTATATTTGTATGATTCCTATAGTTGTTTCGGGGAAATTGAAATTTTTAATGACCAAATGAAAACGCTCGGTGTGATTGCCAAAGAAGATTGTGAAACGATTGCTATCCCGAAAACAAAAGTGTATGAATGGATGAGACTCGATTTTAATTTCAATTGTTACTTGATTAAGCAACTTGCTTCCAAACTAATTTCAAGTTCGGAAACCGCCGCGCAGCTATCCTTGCTAACAGCGAAAGATCGTATTTTATTAAGCATACTTAATCATTATAAAGTTGGTGATTTAGAGAACCTTACCAAGCAGTTGTTATCCAGTGAGGTCTGCGTGCCAATTAGAAGTTTGAATCGTTCCATTGCTCAGTGCATGAATGAGGGTTTTATCAATTATCAACGCAAGAAATTTACCGTAAATTCGATTGAAGAGATGGAGAGGTATGTTGCAGATTTATTGTGAAAAATAAAACAAGGCTGCCGTGAAATCATCGGCAGCCTTGTTTGCGCTATTGCTTGTTGCGGTAAGTGCGGGGCGTCGTGCCGACGAGTTTTTTGAAGGCGCGTCCGAAATACGAAAAGCTGTTAAAGCCGACCGATTGCGATATTTCCGTAATCGGCATATTGGTGTTCGCGAGCAGCCGCTTCGCATGATGAATCCTCGTGTGGTTGAGGAAATCCGTAATCGTCAGGCCGATCGTTTTTTTGAACAAATGGCACAGGTAATACGGGTTGATATAGAGATCCTGGGCAAGCTTCTCCAGCGGAATATCGGATTGGAAATTTTGCGATAAATATTTCACGGCTTCTTCGATTTTGGGGTTGATCGTATTTCTGGCAATCGGCTCCAGTTCCTGCTCCGACCCATTAAAGACAAGCCGATGTATTTCCAGAAGCATCTCATTCAGGTATATTCGCATAGTAAGAAAATCGTCCGTATTCAGCATCGTATATTCTTCATGCAGCCGTTCCAGCAGGTATTCGAAATGCCGGAGACGGTCGCCGCTCAGGCGGATATGCCTGTGTGGGTTGCTGCGGTCAAATACAGCCAGGAATCTCCCGCGGATTTCGGGGTCCAGCAGTTCCGGCAGAAAGTGAATGGCTGAACGTGTGCTGGGCATTTGCAGCTTGGGCGAACTTTTGTGAGCTTCCAGCGTACTGATGAGGATCATATCGTTGCCTTCGAGCGGGTAGATGTTTTCTTCAATCAGAAAGTAGCCGCTGCCTTCATGAAACAAATAAATTTCATAGCCAGCGTGTGAATGGAAGTTCATGTAAAAGTTTTTTTCGGTTTCCTTATATTTCATATGGATGGGTAATTCTTGAAGTTTATTGTTTACGAAAAGGTCGGTTGATTGATAAATTTGATCTTCCATATCCCAATCCCCCTGTGGTAGAATGCGCTCTCATTCATTTTACGGTCAAAAAAGTAATAAAGCAATATTGGTATGGTTTTACGCAATTGATCGAGAGATTTGCATCCGTTTTCATACTATACTTGGACTCAAGGCCGCTAATCACATAAATCGGAGGTGGCGATACAGAGAACAGCGGTATACAACCAGAGGAGTGGGATAAAGAGAATGGCTGTTGTTATGAAAGAACATATAAGAAATGCTGCCGATCGTGTTTATCGCTATATGACGGAAAGCAGATCGACCGACTGGGGAATGAATATCCATGAATGGGATTGGGTCCCGGGTGTCGGTACGATTGCCTTGCTGCATTATTACGATAGAACAGGCAATAAGGATGTATTGGACTATTTAATCAGGTGGGTCGAGCGAAATCAAGAGAAAGCAGGTCGTACGAAGGTGATTAATTCGATGGCGCCTTTTGCCATATTTCCCCGATTGTACGAACTAACCAAAGAGACATATTATTTAGATCAAGCGAAACAAATTTCACAGTGGATCGTGCAAGAGGCTCCGCGCACGCGTGAAGGTGCGTTCGAGCATACGGTTACGGAAAAAGACAGTTTCCCTGAACAGGTGTGGGCTGATACGATATTCATGGCTGTGCTGCTCCTTGCCCGCACGGCAAAAGCAACGAATGACGCGAGTCTTGCCACGCAAGCGCTGGAACAGGTAAGCTTGCATTTGCGCTTGCTGCAGGATGAAGCAACGGGAGTTCTGTTCCACGGATGGAACTGCGTGAAGGAAGACCACTTGTCCGCAGCAAGATGGACACGTGCGAATGCCTGGGTTTGCGTGGCCGTGCCGGAAATCCTGCAAGAGATCGCAGGACTCGTTGCGATTCCTGAACAAATCAGAGAAAGCTACAAGCGGATGATGGACGGTTTAATCACTTATCAAAACGAACATGGTTTGTGGCACACGGTGATGGACCGCTCAGACTTTTATCAAGAGACGTCAGGCAGTGCGGGTATTGCCTGCGGAATGATGCTGGCTATCCGCACTGGCATGCTGAATGAGAGTTATCGTGTGCATGTTTCCAAAGCATTAGATGGCGTTCTGAGCAAGATTAACGCGACCGGGGAAGTGAACAGCGTTTCCGGGGGGACACCCATCATGCCGACGATTGAGGCTTATCAATCCATTGAGCAAATTCCAACCTTATATGGTCAAGGTCTTGTTCTGATGCTGCTGGCGGAGTGCTCGGGTCTTGCGTAATCGAAAGTTATTTTTAGTCCTGGAGGGTTAGGCATGAATGTACAAACTTCTGCGTCAGCTAAGACCGCCCCCCGCAAACGTTCACTGCTGCGAAGCATGTACCGCTATCGCAGGCTGTATGTGCTCGCGCTTCCCGGCATCATTTATTTTCTGCTGTTTCATTACTTGCCCATGTGGGGCGTGCTGATTGCGTTTCAAGACTACAGCCCGTTTCAAGGGTTTTTCGGAAGTGAATGGGTCGGTTTCAAGCATTTTGTGGATTTCTTTCAAGGGGACAATTTCTTAAAACTGCTGGGCAATACTTTGATGATCAATTTGTTGAAACTCGTCTTATTCTTTCCCGCGCCGATTGTGTTGGCGCTGCTGCTGAATGAGATTCGAAATGCGCTATACAAGAGGTTTGTGCAAACGATTGTTTATTTGCCGCACTTTTTGTCCTGGGTCATTGTCATAGGTATCTATTCACTGATGTTTTCTTCCACAGGCTTCGTTAATGAACTCGTCGTCATGTTTGGAGGAACAGCCAAGAAGTGGATGATGATGCCGGAGCTGTTTCAAATTACGATCGTACTGCAAAACATATGGAAAGAAACGGGCTGGGGGACGATCATTTTCCTTGCAGCTTTAAGCAGTGTATCGCCTGAACTTTATGAGGCCGCTGTGATGGATGGCGCGAGCCGCTGGCGCCAGCTGTGGAACATTACACTTCCATCGATCCGTCCGACGATCATCATGCTGCTCTTGCTGCAGCTAGGGCATATTCTGAATACCGGTTTCGAGCAAATCTTCTTGATGTTGAATCCGCTCGTACTGGATGTGGGAGACGTATTTGCAACTTATGTGTATAGGGAAGGGATTCTCCAAGGGGACTTCAGTTTTGCCTCAGCGGCTGGGTTGTTCAACTCCCTCGTAGGACTCATTCTCATTCTGGGCGCAAATAAACTCACCAAAAAACTAGGCGAAGAAGGGCTCTTCTAGAGAGGTGAAACCATGAGATTTAAAAGAACCTTGAGCGAAGTCCTATTTGATCGCTTGAATTATGTCCTGCTTGCTCTTATATCGGCGGCTATGATGCTGCCATTCGTCAATGTCCTTGCTTCGTCGCTGTCCAGCGGGGTAGAACTGAGCAGAGGAGGACTTGTACTCTGGCCGCGCGGATGGTCGCTGGAAGCATACAGCTATATTTTCAAGCAAGGGGATCTGATCAAAGCGTTAGGCGTAACTATCTTCATTACCGTTATTGGTACAGCGTTAAATCTAATTATTACATTTACACTCGCTTATGCCTTATCCAAATCGCAGCTGCCCTTCCGCAATCCGATGCTGATGCTGGTGTTCTTCACAACACTTTTCAGCGGCGGGATGATTCCTACGTTTATCCTGGTCAAGAATCTGGGTCTGCTGGACAGCCTATGGGCGTTAATCATTCCCGGAGCGGCAAGCGCATTTAACATCATCATTGTAAAATCTTTCATGCAGACCATCCCGGATGGACTCGAAGAGTCGGCTACGATTGACGGCTGCACCGAATATGGCACATTCTTCCGGATTGTGCTCCCGATTTCAATGCCGATTATCGCAACCATGATTTTATTTTACGCTGTAGGACATTGGAACGAGTTTTTCCAAGCTATTTTATATATCAATAATCCGTCCAAATGGCCGATGCAAGTGTTTTTGCGCCAAGTTTTGTTGGTCCTAAGCTCATCAGAGCTCAATGCGTCTATGATCGATCAGGATCAAATGATGGAATTGGCAGAACCGATCAAAATGGCGATGGTCATCGTGGCTACAGTGCCAATCGTTATCGTGTATCCGTTTTTGCAAAAATATTTTGTGAAGGGCGTTATGATCGGTTCGATCAAGGGTTGATTTTCAAAACGTGATATACATTCGGCTTTCTATTCTAAGGAGGATAACGAAATGAAAAAGCTATCTCAGAAAACGATTTACACCTGCTTCACCGTTCTTATCGGGGGAACGCTCATTTTATCCGGTTGCGGCAAAACAGAAGATACCTCGTCAACAGCCAAAGCGACAGACAACAAGGCTTCCGCAGCTCCTTCGAAACCGGTGCCTATCGCGTTCTCGATGAACGTGAATACCGTTCCCGATGTGGATAACAACGATGGTATTAAGTGGTTAAATCAAAAGTTTAATATGGATCTGAAATTCACGCCGATTCCAAACTCGAATTTTCAAGAAAAATTCAATGCCATGGTAGCTTCCGGTTCAATGCCGGATGTATTCACCTTTAACTTCGATGCCACCGCAATTCGACTTATTAAACAAGGAGCTATTGCTCCGCTGGACGAGGTTATTGCGAAATATCCGAACTTAAAATATTCGAAGCTGCATTATGACAATGTTAGCTATAACGGCAAGATTTATGGCATTCCAATCGCCCGTTCACTGCTTTCCGCTCCGAATGCACCGTTGATCCGCCAAGATTGGCTGGATAAGCTGAAGCTGCCGGTTCCTAAGACGCTGGATGAGCTGTATGCCACGATGCAAGCGATGACGAACAACGACCCGGACGGCAACGGCAAGAAAGATACTTACGGCCTGCAGCTTGGTGAAATTACCGGTCGCGTAGGCGACTTTAATGGTCGGGAATTCTGGGGAGCAGGCGATTTGCTGTTCAGTTTCGGTCTGGACGGTTCCGGGTGGGTGCTGAAAGACGGTCAACTTGCCATGAATGAATCGCTGCCAGAGTACAAAACCTATCTAGATTGGTTGAAAAAAGCGGTTAGTGAAGGCCTCGTCGATCCCGATTTTGCCTTGAACAAAGCGAACCAGGCACAGGATAAATTTTTCAAGAATGGTAAAGGCGGTATTGCTTTTGACTTCGTATCCGTAATCCGCAATTTTACAACGACTGTTCCCAAAACAACACCGGGTGCCAAATTGACAGCCTTCGAACCGCCGGTTGGACCTACAGGTAAAAGCGGCGTTGTGTCTGGTCCAGGCAACGTGGGTGCGATCTTTATCAGCTCGACAGCTGCTAAAGATGCCAATAAAGTGAAGACGATTATGCAATGGCTGGACTATGGTCCTTCCAAGGAGAATGGATATGTCGCAGCAGGCACGCAAAAATACAATAAGCTTCAGAACTTCGGTTTGGAAGGCGTAACATTCAAAGCGAACAGCGACGGCAATGTCGAAGTGACGGACAAGGATAAGCTGCAGAAGCTGGGCGGCGGCTACATTTTACCAACACAAGCGCTTCCGAGCCCGGAAAACACGAACTATACCAAAGATTCCGATGATCCGGAAACATTGAAGCTGGAAATCGCAGCGAATGATATTTTGCTCAAACATCTCAAAGCAAGCCCAATTGCTGGACTGCAATCGGCTACCGAGCAGAGCACACCAGATATGTACATGGATATTGTCAAAGCCAAAGTTAAATATGTGATGGGTCAATTGAGTGCTGCGGAGTGGGATCAGGCGTTGAAAGCTTTTATGGATAAAAATGGAACCAAAGTAACGCAAGAGTACAACGAAGCGCTCAAAGGTGCTAAGAAGTAAGACAGCTCCCCCGGTTCTCGGGGGATTTTTGTCGAGTTATCTTTGTATAAAGGTGGATATCAGACATGAAGGAACAAGCGCTGAAACAACTGTATAACGGCATTGTGGAAAAGATGTGGAAGGATTTCGACCCGCAAGGGCTCGCGCTCAAGACGAGAAGGGGACCAGCCTACAATTATCACACGAATGTGCGCAATGCCGAGGTTCACATGATCCGGGAGTCATTCTACTTCGCTTTGGCGCTGCTGGATCGTCAGTCACAAGGGGATAGCAAGCTTGCAGCAGATATCATTGGACGTTTGCTGGATTTCCAAGAGCTGGACAAAAATCGTCCCAACTACGGAATATGGCCTTACTACTTGGAAGAACCAATCGCGGATATGGCTTCTCCTGATCGCAATTGGGCTGATTTTTGCGGCAAAGCGCTTATTCAGGCCTATGTGGATCATGCGGATAAACTGCCATCCGAACTGCTTGGACGAATGAGAGTTTCGTTGGAAGCGGCAGCCATGCTCATTATGCACCGTAATGTGATGCCATCGTATACGAACATTTGCATTATGGGAACCTATGTGACTCTGCTGGCCGGAGAATTGCTCGGGAACAGGGAGCTGTTCGCGTATGGACGAAGCAAATTGGAGCTGCTGCATGACTATTGTACGCTGCACGGCGCTTTCACCGAATACAACAGCCCGACCTATACGGTTGTGGCGATCGAGGATCTATCGCTCATGCTGCGGCACATTCGGGATGAGGCTAGCCTCGCTATGATTCGAGAGCTGCATGACATGGCCTGGGCATCTGCTGCCGAGCATTATCACAGCGCTACACAGCAGTGGGCGGGAGCACACAGCCGATCCTACGAAACGATTCAAGGAAAAGGTTATCTGTCCTTTCTGCAGCTGGCAGGGCAAGGGCGTCTTCATTTGCTGGAAGAAGAGGAATTGGAGATTAACGCCTTGTGGGCCCGCGTTGGGTTGAACATGCCTGACGTGTATGTCCCCTATTTCAGTCAAGCACGAACAGCTTCGTTTACCCAGAAGGTGATCGTCCAAGGGCCGACGCCGGTCGTTGCGTCTTCCTATCTAACGCCTGAATTTACGTTAGGTTCTTTCAATCATTGTGATCTATGGAATCAGCGCAGACCCTTGACAGCATATTGGGGAGAAGCGAAGAAGGTATCTAGTTTGCGTTTCCGCTGTCTGCATGACAATTATGATTTCAGCTCGGGCCTGCTGCATTCGGTTCAGCATCGCGGTTTGCTGCTCGGCATTGCTCAGTTCTGCTCCGACCATGGTGACAAGCATTTTGTGTTGGATCCGATCCAGGGCACAATCAATGCCTCCTCCTTGCTATTCCGGTTTGAATTTGGCGGGGATCGAAGCCAGCTTGTGCTGCCGGATCGTCTAGAACTGGGCCAACCGGTGCTGATACGTACGCCTGACGTTACCATCGGACTCCTGTTTCAGGAATGCCGCTTTGGAAGCCACAAGCCACAAATTCGCGTGACCGAAGAGGACACGAGCACCTCGCTTGAGATTGTTCTGTATGAAGGAGAGTCTACAGAATTAAGGTTGACTGAGCTTAGTGAAGCCCATCTAGCATTCGGATTAACCATCGATAGCGCGAATTGCCCAGACGATGAAATAGGGGCCAAGCTTGCCAGTATGACACTGGCAAACAAAGATGGAAAGGTGCAGCTTGTTTATGAAGATGCCGCCAAGAAGCTGAAATTGGAGGCGCAGCAAGGTGTCTTGCCGTTCCGCCCATCCATGCAGCTTGTGGCTGGCAGCAAGGAGATTAAAATCGAAGCAGGGGCGCCGATTTGGTCGGTGTGAAAGAAGGAGCGGTTGTCCGCTCTGCAACAAATATGTAAGCGCATCCAATACGCCACAGGAGGTAAATTATGCGATATAGTTCAAAGCCAAAAAGAAGCATGAGGTGGTATGCACTGGCTCTAGCGGGCCTGTTGTCCGTTACCGCCGCTTGTCCTGCTGCTGCAGCCGTCGACAATGCGGTTATGACGCCGGATACTCCGATTTATTACGATAGGGTTGATAACGTATTCCCTGACTTGGCGAAAAGCGAAACGATGTTGGATTTTTTCCAGCGGAATCTCATCGCCAATCAGCAGCCTGACGGCCGATTCGATAATTATCCACAGAAAGTCTATGTCTCAGGAAATAACTTGACGGCAGGGAACGTGACCGATAATGGTGGCTTCGAGCTTGGCGCTGCGGGTCTTCCAACTGGATGGACCCTGACGGATGGGTCTGGAGGACCGCCGAATCACGTCAATGTGACATGGCAGCAGGATACCTCGATCGCTCTCGAAGGAAGCGGCTACATGAAGATGACGGCTTCTTCACCCGGCAGCGCTGCGCTTATGCAGCAATTAAACAATCCTTTTCATGTAATGGTGGACTATACGACCCCTGCGGATGTGGTTCTAACACCAGGCAGCCTGATGATCTTCAGTGCATTTTATAATGCTGATCAAGCGTCTGTAGGGGGGAACGGACAGGGTATTTATGGGAAAGTGACGTTCGTGAATAGCAGCGGTCAACCGATTGGCAGCCCTTACGTGTTCCAAGGAGCAAGCGGAACGACTGGATGGCAAGAAATACGCGGATTGGTGAGCGTCCCGTCGGTGCAGCCGGCTGGTGTCGTCATTCAAGCAGGTATGGATGAGAGTCAGGGGACAGTTCTGTGGGACGGTATTCGCTTAATGCGCGTGGATACAACGTCAGGGACTGATCAAATCCCGTATGCCACCAAAGGGACAGCGGCTGTGCCGAATGCTGGATTCGAGACATCGGCCACTTGGACGCCCGTGCAGGAAAGCGGTCCAGCGGGAGTTGTCACTCCTTCGGCAGCAGGCGGCTATAGCGGTAATGGCGGACGCATCGTCACAACGTCCACATCTTCGGTTGCTCTGCTAAGCAATACATGGTCCGCCTCCGGCAACGGGACACGGCAATTCGGCGGCGATTACCGAATTTTCCAGCTGAAATACAAGACGGAACCAGGCTTCACGGCAGTTGATGGCAAAGGTGTAGAGGCGCGTCTGGTTTATTTGGATCAAAATAAAAAGCAAATCGGCACTGAGAGCTTTTATGGCGGGCCGACGGAAGGGCAGTGGGGGACAATCAGCGGTGTTTTTGATACACCGTATCCGGTTTATTCTGTGCGCATCGAATTGCGAAGCAATCATACGCAAGGCACTGTGACGTTCGACAACGTCTCTTATATCGGCGTGGATCAGCAGGCCAGCAGTACGGAAGCCGGCTTGGGGACGCTTGGGATGCTTGCATTCAATTGGGCGCACAGCGGCAAAAGCGACGAATTGCTGGCAAAGCGTACGCGTGACGGACTTTCTTTTTATTTGCATAAAAGGGTAATGACGATCGACAATATTGCCAATGCAAGCAAATTGATGCCAGGTCAGGCGAATAGCGGAGAAGTCTATGTTCCTTACAGCGTAAGCGGAGCCACGACTGGCGCCGACTATCCGACGACTGCTTTTGGTTTGCACAATTTGGCTACGGCCATCCAATACGGCGAAGGTCTGTTTACAGAGCAGCAAATGACGGATGCGAAGGCCAAAGCTTTATCCATGTGGAATTGGCTCACCAGAGTGTCGCAATTTAACACACAGCAATCGATGAACCAATCGCTTGTCGCTGTGTTGGGGGGCATTCAGATGGCCAACCTGCTGCAGGACGACGTTCTAAAAAGAGATATTCGCGATTACTATGCGAGCGGTATTGCAGGCACGAATTTGCCGCCGAGTTCAGGCGGCGTGCGCAAGGCGGCCCGCCAAAACATAGATGGCTACAATATTTTTTACGAAGTCAATGGCTTTGATGTGAGTTATGCAGGGGTATCGTTAAGCGATCTGGCCGGTATTATGCAGGCTCTTCCGGATCAAGATGCCGCATTTGGCGATCTCAAGACGCTGCTGTACCAAGATGGCTTGGAAATGGCAAGCTACTTCAACGTTCGGATGTCAGCGGATGGCTGGATATTTGCCGGTTCGCGCCACAACGAAGGCGGCAGTTCGGCCTACAATATGGGGAACTTCTCCGGACTTTCATACTGGGGGCATGCCTTGAAAGCAGATCTCGGACGCTTCTTGATCAAATCGTTCGCTTCTCCTACGCTAACCTATGGCGACACAGCGAATCTCGGGCATCTGGCGGTACATGGACCGCTGCAAATGTATGAAACGATAGCGCAATATCCGTGGGACCGAACCCAGCAGCAAAAACTGGAAACAAACAGTTTGCGAAAAGGGGATGTTTCCGCTTATTTCAAATCGGATTCCAGGCAGCCGCTGAATATTTCTGTCTCCGGCACGGATTTCATGGAGAGCTTATTCGATACAGGCAAACCCGATCCCGATAAACCTGGCTTCCCCAAAATCGACCGTCTAAACGGCTGGTTTGCCAAAGCGGCTGACGGAAGCTACCAGTACGATGATAGCAAGCAAGCCACAACCAATCAGGCGCTCCCCCATTATTTTGTTCGTCAGGATGATGGTGTGAGTTCGAGTGGCGCCAATACAACGAAGCAATATTATATCACTGACGGCAAATCGCTATACAACATACTGGCGGTCAGATTCGGAACCGCTCAAAGCTATTTGTCGCTGGGCGAACTGATCGGTCTCCCTTATATGTCCATACCCCAAAGGGCGTATGCGCCAGGGACAACCGAGCTGGATCGCATCCGTATTAATGGACTTTATGCAACGGACGGTATGCCGCTTCTCGACTTGGCCAAAGATACAGGCTCCATATCAGCTCCTGCATTCGTGGCTGGAAGTGCGAGAGTGACTGGCTTTCCGCTGCTGAAGGCAGAGAATGCGCCAGCTGGCGGAGCGGCTAAGCCGACCTGGCTGTCAACTGCGGACGAAGGCGCGCTGAGCGCAGGGTTTGTCACAACACCAGGTAAAGTGATGGACGATTTGTACTCCAAGGCGCTTTGGGATCCGACGAACGTTCGCTCATCAGCCAATAACGGTACCATTGTGCAATTTGCGAACAGTGACAAAATTACCGTTCAAGTGACGGACAGTTCGCTTGCCGCCAACTATCAAGTGGGGGACTGGGTTTATTTCGTCAGCAAAATCGAGCCTAATGCGAGTACGTCAGGCTTTACGGTCAAATCTGTGGCCAAATATGACGCGCGAACCGACGTGCTTCGTGCCTTGACGATCGAGGATGAGGGCATGAAACTGGTGCTGCATGAGGGTCATTCCTTGTTCGTGGATAAAGCGGGGAAAACGGCTCTGGTCGATGGCCATTCCGTTCAGGGAGCTGATTTGTCCATGCTTCGCGGGCAGTTGGGACTGAGCTTGGGTGGCAATCCGGAACAATTTCCGTATGCATCGGATATCAATGGCGACGGTCAAATTGATACGGCCGATTTAGGGCAATTAGGATACTATATGCGGCCAGCGAACAATCAGCCTTAAGGAGTGTGATCAACGATGAATTGGATAAAAAAGCAAATATCTATGGTACTGCTGCTCAGTTTAACCGTAAGTTCCTTTGGCTTATCGGCGGGCCCGGCAGCAGCAGCTTCGGCTGTTGGCATGGATGAAAATTTCAACTCGCTCCAACCGGGGACCTTCTCAGCCGCGAATTGGACGCCGACGCTAACGCCTGACGGTTCAATTCAGGTCGTGACAGACAGTGCTGATCCAACAAATCAGAGCGTACGACTTGAGAAAACGACAACAACAGCGACCAGCAATCTGACCCTGGATCGCAAAAATTTATCGATCACCGGAAAAGCGATCGTCAGCTATCGCTTCAAATCGGACGAGACAAGCGGCACGAAGTCGGCGCCTTATATTTACGGCGCCGGCACAAGTAATAACATCATCAGCTTATCTCTTTCTGGAGCGAATATTACCGCGTACAATGGCGGAACCAGCAGTTCCATTCAGTCTGGTTTTCAGGCGGGGCAATGGTATCATATCCAGTTCGTCCTGGATACCGCCACCAAAAAGTACGATGCCTACATGGATGGAGTGAAGAAAGCTGCGGGCTTCTCATTCAGGGATACGACAGCGAATACAGACACGTTGAAGCTTATTCGCTTCTCCATTGATAAAGCTCAGAAAGGCACCATCCAATTCGATGATTTATTCGTGGATCAACTGCCGGATACCATCGGCATGGAGCCTGCGTATCATCTAAGCGTAAGTGCAGCGCACAACTCGCAAGTTACGGCAGCTTTCAGTGATCATACCTTGGATGTGACGGACAAAGTGTATTACAGTTCCTCCAATCCGGCCGTTGCCTCCGTTAATAAACGAGGTGTCGTGACAGGATTAAGCACGGGAACAGCGGTTATCACTTCCTCGCTCGGAGATTTAACGGCAGCAACGACAGTTACAGTCAGTTCAGCATCTGTGCTGAATGCCGTACAGCTTGACCAGGCAGACTATCAATTGAATGAAGGACAGCAGCAGCTTTCTGTATTAACGGCTGTCTACTCCTCTGGTCCGGTGCAAGTTAACGGCATGCCGGGTGTTTCCTTCGTTTCGAGCAATCCGACTGTCGCGTCCGTCGATGCCAGCAGCGGCTTGCTGCGCGCTCTTCATTACGGTACATCAGTACTTACCGCTACCTATGGAGATAAAAGTACGACAGCAACAGTAACCATAGCTCCTGTCCTGCAAGAACTGTTATCGGTCTCTCCCGGTGCAGCCGGAATGGAACTTGCAGTAGGCGGGACGGCAGGAAGCATTACGAAAGCCGTGTATTCGGATGGTCAGTCATTCGATATTAGCAGCATGGCCAGCTATTATTCTGACCAGCCATCTGTTGCAGCAGCGGATCAGCTAGGCAACGTGCACGCCATTGCGCCTGGGCAAGCGGTCATAACCGTAACGTACAGTACGAAAAGTGTCAGCTATCCAGTCAGGGTATCTTCGATTCAACTGGATAGCAGGGCGTATACGTTAGCTAATGGAGCGGCTCATTCGACGAAAGTCAGTTTGATCGGACCGGGAGGACAATCGGTTGACGTTACCGGGCAGTCTACCTTCCGAGCAGCGGACCCTTCCATCATTCAGGTGGATGCGTCTGGGAAAGTTACGGCTCTGCGCAGCGGCACGACAAGTGTGATCGTTAGTTATGGCGCTTCTGAAGCCAAGGCTATCGTTACTGTTCTAGGTGAAGTTGCCTCCTCCGAGTTTACACTGCAGACTGCGGCTTCGGATGCTACAATAAGCGTTCGAATTAGCGCAGGCGGGAACGCTCTTCACGGAGCAGTAGGACCCATTCATTCCGCGCAAGCGGAGTTCGACTATAACCCTGCAGAGCTGCAATTCGTTGGTGCGACCCCAGTAATGTTCGCAGGTAATGGTACTTCGTTGGCCGTGACTGATAGTGTATATCAAATCGCTGGTCAGCCTACCGGTTATCAAAGTGTGATTACGCCGGAGAACGGACGTGTCTTGTACGCAGCAACCGTAATCGGCGATGGGAATGAAACTCACTCCGTTGGCGCTGGCTCATCCAGGGGGATTGCCACGCTTGTCTTTCGTGTTCAGCATCCAGGCTCAACTGTGAGTTTGGGAGTTAATAAAATGAGTCTTGGCATGTTGAGCAATGATACCGTCGTTCAGACGAGTCCGAGCCAATTAGACGCGCAAATCAAGTTAGAAACAATAGCTCCTGTGTGGTCGGAGAACAGTAAGGTAACGGTCGACCAAGTAAGTGTGAATAGTTTAAAGCTGACTTGGATTGGAGCGACCGATAACGTGGGGGTGACGGGGTATCGGATTTATAACGGAAGCCATTTGGCAGCTGCGGTTGCTGCGCCAGCAAGCACACTTACAGTTGCGAATTTGCAAGCTTCAACAACATATACCTTCCGAGTACAAGCAGGGGATGCTGCTGGCAACTGGACGAATGATGGACCTTTCGTGACCGTGCAAACGGCATCGGAGAGTGGTAGTTCGGAACCATCGCCATCGACACCGGTGCCATCTGCGCCAGCACCAACACCAACACCATCTCCATCGGAGAAACCTAAGATAGAGGTGCAACCAGACCCGGTAACACCAGCCAAACCGGTTGAACCGAAGCCGTTTAAGGATGTTACGGCGAACTTCGCCTGGGCTTCCAAAGCCATTGAAACGCTAACTGCGAAAGGCATTATTCAAGGCACATCGAATACGACTTTTGACCCGAGTAAAGAGGTCACACGCGCAGATGCGGTTACCTTGCTTGTACGGGCGTTGAACCTGAAAGCAGACTTTCATGAAAATTTCAACGATGTCAGCGAGAAAGACTATTACTACCAAGCACTCGGTATCGCCAAAGAGCTCGGCATCCTGTCAGGTACAGGAAATAACGATGCCATACCGGGCCAGGCAATCACCAGACAAGATCTGTTTGTTCTTTTTGTCAGAGCACTGAACGCAAGCGGTAAGTTGAATATTCAAGTTAATGAATCCGTGCTTGACCCGTATCAGGATCGCAGCAGCATTGCTCCATATGCCATAAACAGCATTGCCGCCATGGTTCAACTAGGCATAGTGGAAGGCGACGGAGCAGGAATCAACCCACGGGGAACGGCCTCCCGAGCGGAAATGGCTGTCGTGTTATTCAGACTGCTGGATAAGCTGTCGATCCTACCGCATTAAACCAACAAGGCTGTCCCACAGGTCACATGGTCGGATGCCAAAAAAAAGGAGCTAAGCACTTGCAAGCTTAGCTCCTTTTGGAGTGAACGCAAAGTTACTCCAGCTGCCTCGCGCGGAGAAAGGGAACTACAGTACGCTATTCCAGCCAAAAGTGTCCTTTTTGCGAGGTTGAGGGAACTACAGTCCGCTATTTTGCTGTTTCATGGGAAATTCAGCTCTTTTCGTGGAAATAAGGCCCTGTAGTTCCGCTATGACCCTCGCAACCCTGCTTTTTGCCCGGATAGCGTCCTAGAGTTCCCTTAGCATTAAGCCCGAACCAGTGGCTCGATGACATAGGTCGATCGCGCTTCAGCCGAAGCCGGCTGTTCGCCTCGCACGACCCAGCCGTAAGAGAGAACCGCATTCAGGCGGCTATGCTCCTGCGCGGTCAGACTCGCGATGACCGCTTCGTGACCCGGTTCCAACTGCAACTCGGGCTCCTGCCCATAGGCGAGGAGAATCCAACTGGCAATTCCGCGAAGCGTATTGAATTTGATCTGGTAGCCGTGACGGACTGCCTGCTCGAATGCTGCCGGATCGCTGTCTGCGAGCTCGGTTAAGCGAGTATAGTCGAATTTGAACTTGCTGTCGTCAACGGGAAGATTGCCGGCGTGGACTCGCTGCAGCAGTTCATCTGCGTGCCATCCCTGGGGGTTGAGCGATTCCAGGATTAGCGCATCCCATTGCGATAGTTTGATTGGGGGTAGTTCAGAAGTGGACATTATGGATCGCTCCTATCTAGTTATATTTGACTTTGTATGAAAGAGACTGCCCAATCGTCTTCATGACGATGAGGCAGTCTTTAGTATGTTCAGCGTTGATTTACTTGCTAGCTTTGTACTTGTTCAGGAAATCCTTCGCTTTGGCAGCGTCTGCCTTGACTTCCAGACCTGTTTTGACAATCGGGCTTAACGTCGATACCGCTTTGAACTTGTTGTTTTTGTAGTAAGCGAGGAACTCGTCCTGATTGACCGAGTACAGCACAGCTCGTCTTAAGTCAGCGCTTTTGGCAACCTCGCGGTTCTTGGTGTTGAACAACAGATAGGAGACAGCATTGCTTGGGACTGTTTGAAGCGCAAGCTTGGTATCAGCTTTGATGACATCGAACTTAATCTCGGATACGCCATAGAACAGGTGAATCTCACCGCTTCTGAGCGCCGACAAGGAGCTTTCAGCATCTTTGATGAAACGAACTTTGATCGAGTCAACTTTCGGCTCGTACTTCGTACCCTTCATATAACCTGGGTTTTTGTAGAAAACAGCCTCATAATCATTCTTGTAGGACAGGATATAAGGGCCGCTTGTGTACAAAGCATTGTTGTATTTGGCACCCTCAGTAACCGTCGATTGATCGCCGTAGGAAATGTCTTTATTAACATCATATTTGGCTACATCGTACGTATTGATGCTTTGGACTTGTTTCTTTGAGACGATGCCAGCCGATTGGTGCGCCAGATAGTTCAATACTTGCGGGAACGGCTGTGTAGTCGTCAGTTTGACAACCTGATATTTGCCTTCTTTGTTGCTTGCTTGATTCTTGTCGGATACCAATGTTGAGATCTTGGAATCAAGACCTTTTTCCAAGCCGGATTTGAGCGTGCCGGAGCCGCCGGATAACTTAACGGATTCGAGTACCGCAGGGTCTGTCACAAGCTCTACCTTTTGAATATGCTCATGCAGTGTGAACGTACGGTGGTTGGGTACGGAATTTTTGTCCTTGGCGCGATTCAGCGAGAAGATAACATCTTCTGCACCCACGCGTTCGCCTGAGTCGGCAGCTAGCTTGTCTTTGATCTGCGCGAAATGAATATCGTCCCGCAGTACGAAGTAGTAATCGGAATTGCCTTCAGCAATCGCGAAGTTGTAAGAGAGAGACCCGTCAGCCGTTAATTTGTCGTCGTCTGTCAAATTGAGCAGACGTACATACATGTTCGTGTTGATAATGTTGATCGAGCCGTCGTTAGCTTTGATCGGGTCAAGCGATGTTAGGGAAGGAAGGGCAGATTGCAGAATAATCGGGTCCTTCGCACGTTTGGCGGCATCCTTGAAATCGAGCTCTTCCCAAGGAAGGGAGCGTGACTTCGACAGACGCACAGACTCTTTTTTCAGAACGTCTTGATTGAAAGCTTGTGCTTTGAGCGAGTTATAGAGTGGTGCGATATAGGCTTTGTCAAGGACTAGCTGTTGTTCGAATTTCTTATATGTCTCAGTGTATTGCTCTGGTGTTTGCGCCGAGGCTTGGTCGATCAGCTTGTCGATCTCAGGATCTGACATAATGCTGTAGTCGCCGCCTGTTTTGAAAAGGGAACGTACCGCATAGTCCGGGTTTCCTGTAACCGTGGTCCAGCTGGAGAGTGCAACGTCGAAGTTGCCTGCGTCTTGCTGGGCTTTGAATGTACCGTAATCCGGCTGAACGTTCAGCTTCACGTTGAAACCGTTTTTGGCAAGTTGATCACGCACGATGTTGAGGTCTGTCTCATTGGAACTCATTCCTAGCAGTTCGATATCAACGGGCGTGTTGTTGACGGCTGCTGTTTCTGTTGAACCTGGTGTTGGCGTCGCTGCCGCATCTTTTTTTGTCGTGAAATTGCATCCGCTCAGCATCAATGAGACGCCGAGGACGACGGGGATAATGACCTTGCTTTTGGTAACCATAGTATTGGCCCTCCTAGTAATTCTAAATGTATGAACACACATTCATTCCAGATTCTTGTTTGTTATGTAACGAAGAGCTCATGGAGTAAGAATGAAGATTCTAAAATAAGTCAAGATGGTTTAGTCAAGCTTGGGATCTAGTGCGTCGCGTAATCCGTCTCCAAGGAAGTTGAAGGACAGCACCAGCGCGATAATAGCTAAGCCAGGATAGATAGCGGTGTAAGCATTGGTTTCTAGATAGGCACTTCCTACCTTCAAAATATTGCCCCACTCCGGGATATGCGGCTCGACGCCGAGTCCCAGATAGCTCAAGCTGCTCGTCGAGATGATGGCTCCGCCCACAGTCAAAGTGGACTTGACAATCATCGGGGCAATGGAGTTCGGCACGATATGCCGGAGCAGAATAATCAGATCGCCTGCGCCGAAGGCGCGCGCCGCCTGCACATACTCAAGCGTCGAGACGAGCATCACGTTGGCTCGCATTGTTCGAGCGTACGTCGGGATAGCCCCGATGCTTAGCGCTAGAATAAGATTGACCGTATTGGCGCCGAATGCTGCAATGATAGCAATGGCCAGCAGAATGCCGGGAATCGCGTACAGAATATCGAGCGCTCGCATGATGAGATTGTCCGTACTGCGTCCGTAGTAACCGGATACCGCTCCCAGTGAGCCGCCGATGATCACGGGAATCAATGTGGAGAGAATCCCGACGAAGAGCGAGATCCGCGCTCCGAATACGATTCGCGAGAACAGGCATCTACCGAAGTTGTCCGTGCCAAGGGGATAGGTCAGGCTTGGTGATTGAAGAATCGCCCCATAATTATTGTCGATGGCCATCCCATAGTCGAACGTCAAGTAGCTGCATAGGGAGATCGCCATCAAGAAACCGATGAACCACAAGCCCAGCATCGAGGTGGAGCTGCGGGACAGCCGATCGATGACCTCATTCAGTTTGGTTCCCGACGTGACGTCCCTGTTTCTAAGTCTGGCTATCAACAGAATGCCTAGCGCAAGCGCGAACAGATTGCCTGTTACTGAGCTAGCCAGCAGCAGAACCGCAGCAATCCACATCCACTTGGGCAGGAGCTGGTTATCTGCATACCGGGCGATCAGCAGCAGGGTAATGAATTGAATGGCGCCTGCGATTAATAGAAGAGCCATGCCTGATACGAATAAGTCCGAAACATAAGGCTTAAAGACGTTCAACGCCGAAATGGCGAAGACGAACACGGTCGTCAATAGTGCGTAGACCGAGAGAGTGTAAGCTGCGCTCTTCTTGCTTTTAATGAGCTGGAAGGCCGCCGTTACGACAAAGATATTAGCTGTCAGCAAGCTGATCAAAAGCACATAGCCTAGTCGGCGAGTGCTCCGGCGCAGCCCGCCGTGTTGGAGCAGATCTCTGCGGATCAGAGCCATTGTCCCCAACTGAAGCAGCGCGAAGACGAAGTAGGCGGCAAAGGCAGCGAAGACAGCCGAATTCACGGCTAATTCGCCTCCTTTGAAGCTGTTGATCAGCAGCACCATCGCCAAGCTTAGAGAAGCAATGCCAGCAAAGCTGGCCTGTCCGTACTCGGCGCAGGTACGCAATCTGAAATGGATGTCTTGTTTAGTAAGTATGGGTTTGGGCACCTTGGTCACCTTTGTCATCTGCTAGTATTGTTTCATTCTGGATCGAATTCTTGGATCGAAAAACGCGTACAAAATGTCGATCACGACATTGACGATAGAGATCGTAATAGCGGTATAGATGACACCGCCCATGATGCTGGGGATATCAGGGATGAACTGCTTGTCCACGATGTAGCTTCCAATCCCGTTGATATTGAAAACTTTCTCTGTGACAGCCGCTCCACCGAGCATGCCGCCGAATTGAAGTCCGATGACTGTAATAATCGGAATGAGCGCATTGCCTACAGCATGCTTCCACAGCACTTGACTGCGCGTTAACCCTTTGGCCCGGGCTGTCGTAATATAATCCTCGTGGATGACCTCGAGCGTGGAAGAGCGCGTCATTCGGGCTACTGCGGCCGTAAGACCTGTTCCTAATACGATAATTGGCATAATCATCGTCAACGCGTTCTGCGGATTATAGGTAGCGGGAAGCCAATGCAGCTTGATGGAGAAATTCAAGATAAGAATCAACCCTTGCCAGAAGTTAGGGATCGACAATCCGATCAGAGCAAGCAACATGAACGTATAGTCAAAGAAAGAGTTCGACCGAGTAGCAGATATTAAGCCAATCGGCAGGGCGATCAAGACGGCTATGATCGTTGAGATCACGGTCAAAGTCAGTGTCACAGGAAACTTGGCGGCGATCGAAGTGGTAACATCCTCGCTGCCTGCGAATGACTTGCCTAAATCAAAAGTAAGAATGCCTCGGAACGTATGCCAGAGCTGAGCCAAATACGGCTGATCCAGTCCATAAAGCTTGTTGAATGCGCTAATTTGCTCAGGAGTCGCGGTTTCCCCAATAATATTGGCGGCAGGATTCATTGGCGACAAATATAGAATGGTAAAAACGAGAAAGGCAACGCCGAAAATGACAAAGACGGTCATTACGAGCCGCTCTATAATGTATTTCAGATATGCGCTGCTATAAATGAACATAAGCGCGTACATGATAAAGCCAAGAACAATGGATATAGCCAGAAATACCGGGTTTTGAAGCAGCTCCGTAAAAGTACCTGAGTAACTGACCAGTGATTGGCCGTTCTTATTCTGCTCATCGGCAAGTTGAGTCCGTAACGCCTCTCTGAATTTGCTCTCCGCAATCCGATTAGCTTCGCGATCCAGTTTCTCCGGGTCAATGGTTTGATTGAAGAATTGGTGTTTGCGTTCAAGTTGTTCTTTCGCCTCTGCAAACAGATGGTCCCGGTAGCCGGAAGACGTCCATTCCCGTTCTATCTTGTCCAGCGCGGCCTTGTGCATACTTAGCTTCTTGCGGCGCAGATAGACTAGATAGATGATTAGATGCACCGGGGCTCCTGCCAGCAGAAGCAGATAACGGTAAGTAGGATGCAATAGCATTTTGTAAAAGATGTTCCCAAGTCGGTCGACTAGACGGGAATCCGTTGCGACAGTGTGCCCGGTCAAGTTCGTGTGCTCCTTTTTGTCGGTCAGTTTTATATATTGCATTATTCCGATCGATATAGTAGATTTTAAGGTGAGAAGCGAAAAATGTCAATAATACGCGAAATATTATTTCTTATGGTTGCTATCCATTGAAGTTATATTTTAACATGTAATTGTAATTGATAGAACTTTCTTTTTAATTTATCCACATACAAAGGTGATCATATGACGTCAATCTTAGAAGTAAAGCAGTTGTCTGTCTCATTCTATTCGCGCGATAAGGAAGTTGAAGCCGTTCGTAATGTAAGTTTCTCCGTTCGCGAGGGCGAGACTTTGGGCATCGTAGGGGAATCCGGCAGTGGAAAAAGCGTAACAGCCCGCACAATAATGCGGTTATTGCCATCTCCACCCTCGATGGTGAAGGGGGGCGAGGTTCTCTTTCAAGGAAAGAATCTGGCGGATAAGTCGGATTCGGAGATGGAGGAGATTCGCGGTCGCGATATCGGAATGATCTTCCAAGATCCGATGTCCTCTTTGAATCCGACGATGCGTATCGGTCGGCAGATTGAAGAGAGTCTGATCAAACATCGGAAACTTGGCAAGCAGCAAGCACAGAATGAAGCGATTCAGATGCTGAAACTGGTCGGCATCCCTAACGCAGAAGCCCGCTATCTCCAGTATCCCCATGAGTTCTCGGGGGGCATGCGCCAGCGGGTGATGATCGCGATCGCGCTTGCTTGCCGACCGTCACTGCTTATCGCAGATGAGCCGACGACTTCGCTCGACGTAACCATTCAGGCGCAAATTCTGCACCAGATGAAGGAAATTCAGCGCCAACTCGGCACGTCGATCATCCTGATTACGCATGATCTGGGTGTCGTTGCCGGCATGTGCGACCGCGTTGTCGTCATGAAGGATGGCGAGGTCGTGGAAACGGGCACGACGGAGGAGATCTTTTCGGCGCCTAAGCACCCCTATACGGTACGTCTGCTGAATGCATTGCCTCGGCTTGACGAGAAGAAGAAACCCAAGCTGGCCTCTGCGGTTAGCCGTTCGGCAGATGATCGTCCCTTGTTGGAGGTTCGATCGCTTAAACAGCATTTCAATCTGGGCAAAGGCCAGATCATCAAAGCTGTCAATGATATCAGCTTCGATATCCGTGCGGGAGAGACGCTTGGCGTTGTTGGCGAGTCAGGCTGCGGCAAATCGACCACGGGTCGGACGATCTTGCGGTTGAATGAAGCGACGGGTGGGGAGGTACTCTACAAGGGTATCCCGCTTAACCGCTTATCCCGCAAAGAGATGAAAATCATGCGCCGCCATATGCAGATGATCTTCCAGGACCCTTATGCTTCGCTAAATCCGCGTCTGCGGATTGCCGACATCATCGGCGAAGCGCTGGACCTTCATCAGATGACGAGCAGCAAGCAGGAGCGGCAGCATCGGATAGAGGAACTGCTCGAGATGGTCGGTCTCAGTGCATCCCATGCGATGCGTTACCCGCATGAGTTCTCGGGCGGGCAGCGGCAGCGGATCGGAATTGCCCGCACACTGGCAGTCGAGCCGGAGTTTATCGTCTGCGATGAGCCGCTCTCAGCCCTGGATGTCTCCATCCAGGCACAGATTGTGAAGCTGCTGGAAGAACTGCAGCAGCGGCTGGGGTTGACCTACCTCTTTATCGCCCATGACCTCTCGATGGTCAAGCATATCAGCGACCGTGTAGCGGTCATGTACAAGGGCAAGATCGTGGAGTTGGCGGAGAGCGAAGAGCTGTATGCGAACCCGCTGCACGCATATACCAAATCGCTGCTTGCGGCGATTCCGGTTCCCGATCCGGCGGTGGAATCACGCAAGGCGTTCGTGCCGCTGATCGATTCGAGCATCCAAGATCCGTATGGGCTGGAGCGTTCGCGGTTCGTCGAAGTGCAGCCCGGACATTGGCTGGCTGTTGCTGACGCGTAAGCACAATCCGCAAGCGGGAAGCGAACAGCTAGCCAAGATGAATAACAATTTGAATCGTTTACCTCCAACCCGGGTGCCCTGCACCCGGGTTTTTATCATGAAAAGAATATCCGCGCAAAAAAGGGATAGTCCCACGAGCAAGGGATGGGGAAAGCAGCAAGAAGAGATGATTTCCAATTAGGAGGATGCTTGTTAAGTTGGGATTAAGCCCAGTGACAACAAGGCTGACAACAGAAAGGGAGGTGAACGAAGTATGCTCGCACAACCAGCAGTGCATACCAGAAGCCCCGGAAGCGCCAAACAGATGGCTTCACGAAGATCGTTATGGAAGGATCTGAAGCGCAGGCCGTTTCTCTACATGCTGCTTCTTCCAGTCATTGCTTACTTCCTTGTATTTAAGTATTTCCCCCTATATGGAGAAATCATTGCTTTCAAGGACTTTCGGCTCGGCGACGGCATTTGGGGGAGTAAATGGGTAGGGCTGGAGCATTTCAATCGATTGCTCCACAGCAGCGATCTGTTTAAGATCGTTCGCAACACGCTTTTATTAAATCTATACGGGCTGATTTTTGGTTTCCCCGTCCCGATAGCACTCGCGATTATGCTGAACGAAGTACGGGTTGAATGGTATAAGCGAGTCGTGCAGAACCTTCTCTATTTGCCGCATTTTTTATCGTGGATTATTCTCGGTACGATCGTCATCGGTCTGCTTTCCCCAGGCAGCGGTTTCATCAATTATGTGCTCCAGGCATTCGGACTTGATCCGATCTATTTCATGGGGAATACCTTCTGGTGGCCCTTCGTCTATGTGTTCTCCGGAATATGGCGGGACGCCGGCTTCAGCACGATTCTGTATTTGGCAGCCATGTCCAGCATTGATCCCCATCTGTACGAAGCAGCACGTATAGACGGCGGCGGCAAATTACGGCAAATCTGGCATGTGACGCTTCCTGGCATTCGCAGCACGATAGCACTCATGCTTGTTCTCCAAATGGGCCGCATGTTCGACGTAGGCTTCGAGCACGTCTGGGTACTTACCAATCCAATGGTAACAAGCGTTTCTGACGTGATGAGCACGTACATATATAGGCTCGGGCTCGTCAATCTGCAATACAGCTACACGACGGCGATTGGATTGGTTCAATCCCTTGTAGGTTTGATCCTCGTGCTTTCGGTGAATCGCATCATCAGGGCAATGGGAGAGCGTGCTTTATGGTAGCGAAGGGTGCAGAAGGCAGCAAATTCAATCACCGAAAGGAGGGGCTGCGAATGGTCGTTTGGAAGGAGCGCGTGCCCCGCTTACTACTTTATTTCATCTTGGGATTATGCACGTTCTCGACGCTGTTCCCGTTTCTGAATGTGCTGGCGGTTTCACTCAGCTCAGGCGAAGCCATACGTGCCGGCAGCGTTTCGATATGGCCACGGCAGTTTACATGGGATGCTTATCGCAATTTGATCGATGACGGTCAGCTCTTCATCGCGATGAAAAACACGGTCGTGATGACCGTTGTCGGCACCTCGCTGAACATGCTGGTTACGATCATGGCGGCTTATCCGCTATCGAAACTGGATTTGCGCGGACGGGGTCTTGTTCTGGGCATGATTATTTTCACCATGCTGTTCACAGGAGGGCTAATACCACAGTTTCTACTCATCAAAAACTTGGGACTGATGAATACATATTGGTCGCTGTGGTTGTCTGGCCTTCTCAGCACATACAATTTCTTCGTCCTCAAGACGTTCTTCGAAGGTCTGCCGAGCGAGCTTGAGGAGTCGGCCGCTATCGATGGGGCGAAGGACTGGGTTGTGCTTGTGCGTATCGTCCTTCCGCTGGCCCTTCCGGTGCTCGCAGCATTGACGCTTTTCTACGCGGTTGGATGGTGGAATGCGTATTACAACGTGCTCATCTTCATTAAAAGTTCAACCCAAATGTCGCTCATGGTGAAGCTCTACCAGATGATCGACAACCTCGATCCCGCACTGTTAATTGGAGACTCGACGAACGCGAACAATGCGCTGCCGCCGGAAGGCGTGCGTGCGGGAGCAGCGATGCTGGCTTCGCTGCCGATTCTGATCATTTATCCGTTTCTGCAAAAATATTTCGTCAAAGGCGTATTGATGGGTTCCGTCAAAGGCTAGCTTGATGGGCAAACAGGTTTGGTCAACGGTTCATAATGGCGCTAAGCGCCTTGTGATATAATTTATTCAAACGGGAGGTCATCGTATGAAGAGAACAAAACGATGGGTGTTGGGTTCAACGATTTTGGCAATGACGTTGGGTGCGGCTTTAGCTGGCTGCGCAAAATCCGAAGAAGGTGCGAGCGGTAGTCCGGCTCCATCCGCAGCAGGCAAGGTGGAAGACAAGTACGATAAGCTGCCGAAGGCTGTTAGCGTTTCCATGTATGACCGAGGTGCCGTGGCCGCCGAGGAAGGCTCCTATGAGCAGAACCGCTGGACCAAATGGATTCAGGAGCAATCTGGTGTTCAGGTTAAATATGTACCGGTTCCCCGCAATCAGGCGCAGGATAAGCTGAATACGCTGATTGCTTCTGGCGAAGCGCCGGATTTGATTTGGGAATATGACCGCAACTATATCGGCACGCTGGTTTCGCAAGGCGTCGTGCAACCGATCGATGATTACATCAATCAGTACAGCACGGTGATTAAGAATTATATCAACGACAATCCAGAATTGAAGCCGCTTATGACCTTCGATGGCAAAATATACGGGATCACGACCAAGCGGCCATTGAACGGCTTGGCTAACGGCGGCATGTGGATTCGGCAGGATTGGCTGGATAAGGTTGGCATGAAGGCACCGACGACCGAAGAAGAGTTCTTCGCCGTAACCAAAGCCTTTAAGGAGAAAGGGTTGTCCGGAAATACGAACGCGCCTGTCGTTTCGATGTTTGTTTGGCCAAACGTGATCACTGGCCTATATGCGACACATAGCACGCAATGGTACCTTGATGGCGGTAAAATGGTTAATTCGAGGGTCGTTGACCGCAATGTCGGCGCTATTAACTTCGAACGCAAGCTGTATGAGAACGTGTACATTGATAAGGAATATTTGACGGATAAAAATAGCCAGAAGATGATGGCCGACTGGGCGCAAGGCAAATCAGGCATCCTGATCGGTACCGTTGGCAATGGCATTGATACCTATATGAAAGATCTCATGAAGAATTTCCCAGATGCGAATCCGGTGCCATTAGCAGCCTTCTCAACGCAGTACGGGAAGTTCGGCTCTTACCAAGAAACACCGGCCAATATTTATGTAGCGTTCAATAAAAACATGAAAAATCCAAAGGCTGCGATCCAATATCTCGACTGGTTGCTGGATAAAGGCTGGTACACACTGGCAAACGGCATTGAAAACACGCATTTCAGATTAGTGAATGGCGTTCCACAAGTGATTGATGCGGACAAATTTAAGAAGGAAGTTGCATATGCAGGTGAATATGCGATCTTAAGAAACGATGCGAAGACGTTCAAACTAGAAGATTTGATGGTGAAAGCCCCACAGGATCCGCTTTCGCAGCGCTGGGCGAAGTTGAACGCCGAAGCGATGAAGACATCACTTAGCGTACCGTTCCGTCGGGATATTCCCTACTCTCCGAATTCTCCGGAAATCAGCAACGTGTTTGCGAGCATCGAGCCTAAGCTGATCGAGATCCGCACGCGAGCGATTGTCAAAGGCGATATTACGCCAGAGCAAGCGCTGGAAATGATCCGTAAGGAGTACAAGAGTGCTGGCGGCGACAAAGCCGATCAAATCGCGCAAGAATGGTACGAGAAAAATAAAGCGAATTTCAAATAACAGGATGTTGATTTAGTAAGAACTCGGGGGGGCAAAGGCATGTTTTGGCGACAAAAGAGAAGCCGTTCGAAGCGCGCGCTGTCGATTATTTTGCTTTTTTTGAGCCTATGTATTGTTTCGACAGCAGGCCTGTCCTATTTCATCACGACCGACCATCTGGAGGCAGAAGTCGAGCAAACGAACATGTCGTTGCTCCACGAGGTAAACAGTAAGCTGCTGCTGGTGCTGAAGGCCGTTGACGCTGAAGCGATGCAATTTCTACGCAGCCGTGATATGAGGATGTTCATGGAGGATGATGCTGCCGATCAGCAGGATACGATTAATATCAATACGCGAATTGGGGATATGCTGCTGAGCAATGACACCATTTTTTCAATCGATCTGTATTCCTATGCCAAAAAGCGTTGGTCGCAGACGAACCCATTTCAAACGGCGGAGCCTGGTCTTGATTATCAATGGATTAACGCGTTCGAGCGCTATAAAGGCTTTTATCAGTGGGTTGGTACACGTAAGCTTTCGCTGGATGAGGCAGGCAACATTCGGCAAAATGTGATGACGTTGATTCGCTCCTATCCGCTTACACATGGGGATGGATACCGCAAAGGTGCTGTGGCTTTCAATGTGGATGAGCGATCGATTTACAATTTAATTGGAAATGCGATAGATCCTTCATTTGGCTACTTGTTCCTGGCAGATGCGGAGGGGACGATTCTCAGTCATGGTGATAAATCTATGATTGGCGCGAAGGCAAGCGAGTTTCTCTGGTCAAAAGAAATGAAGATGCGGGATGAAGGGACGTTCCGTACCAAAGTTAATGGGTTTAACCGAACGGTCTTCTATATGAAAAGTCCCTATACGGGTTGGGAAATTATTAGTGTGGTATCCGATGCTGAGCTTAGCAAGCCGCTGGTACAGGTGCGAAACACATTGTTTGGTATTTCTATCCTCTTATTGCTTCTAGCCGGAGGTATGTCGGTGGTGCTCAACAGCTGGATGTTCCGGCCGGTGAACCGGGTTCTTACGAATGTGACGAAGCAGTTGCAGGCGTATGGCCGCTATGAAAGACAAGATGAGTATTCGGCAGAGGATGAGTTCAGCGGAATTGAAGTATCCTTATCGTATATCTTGGCAGACAGCAATCGACTGTATAAACAAATGCGGGAAACGCAGCCGGTTATCAAATGGCGGCTTGTGATGGATGCCTTGATCGGCGCACGTCAAAATCCGGCAGAGCTACTTCCCAATCTTGAAGCGATCGGATATCCTCTACATGCGCTGCAGTTTATCGTTATGGTTGCGGAGTTTGACCGTAAATCGGTGATTGCAACTCCGCAGGATCTGCAACTGTATAGCTATGCGCTCTGCAATGTGGCGGAGGAGATGATCAATACCGAGTATCGAGGGGTTGCCATTGAAGCGCGGGATGGCATGGTCGTTATTGTCATCAGTTTTGACGAAGCGGACGGGGAAGCTAACTTACTGCGGACGCTGGCGGTAGCTGAGTTGATTAAGAGCTACGTGGAGGAAAAGTTCAAACAGACGATTTCGCTTGGGCTCGGCCGTATGATGCAAGAGATTGGCATGCTTCAGCAGTCTTATCATGACGCAATATCGGCGCTGTCCTACAAGATGATTCTCGGAGGCAATGCGATTATTTCCAGCGAAGATATTCGCGAGCCGGCAAGCGGAGAGTTCATGCGGCTGCTTGGCCTGACGGATGGGATTGTTGACTCGCTGCGCTTGACAGACAGCGAGAAAATGACGAAGCAGACGGAGCGCTGGTTCGGTGAGATGGCTGGCAGTGGGGCTGCGCCTGATATGATACGGCAACTGGTTGTACATTTCATGATGAAGGCGGCCAAAGTTGTAGGCGAGATCGATCCGGCGCTGCTCGAAGAGGCGCCTTCACATCGGCTATTCGATCTGCTGAGCCAATACGAAAGCATCCATGAATTGTCGGATTACGTCATCGAGCAGCTTGCTCGATATGCAATGCAGATTGAGGAAAGACGCAGCAATCGAGAGCGAAACGATGTTGTTGAGCGGATCACCGCTTTTATCGATATCCACTATATGCACAGTGATCTGTCATTAAATTATTTGGCAAGCGAGTTCAAACTGAGCGCATCGCATGTGAGCCGAATTTTCAAGGAGCATACGGAAAGAAATTTCATTGATTATTTGATGGATATTCGCATGAGGAAAGCGAAGGAATTGCTCGCAGACACCGAGATGCTGATCCGCGATGTTTCCGGAGCGGTCGGCTACACCAACGTCAACAGCTTCGTGCGAATTTTCAAGAAAAGCACGGGGTTTACGCCAGGCGAATATCGGGAACGGGAGCAAGCGCTGCTCAGAGGAGCAGAGGGCGCTGTTAAAACAGCCGATTCCACCAAATAATAAGGCAACAGGAGGTACGGGCGATGCTAAAGCAAACATCATTTACAGATACAATCACAGGGCTGCCGATCCTCGCACTAGGCTCAGAAGCAGGCGATACAGGGCATCTTTATTTTACGGCGATGTCCTGGTTGTCGAACAGCCGGCATCTCATTGCGTATACGGACATGGACCGGGAGACGTGGAAAGGCAATATCGTGCGTTTCGATACGGAAACGGGTCACAGGCAGGTGCTGGAGGAAGGCCGGATTTGGGGAAGCGGGGCCGTTTCGAGCGATGATATTTTATATTTGTTGGACAAAAATGAACTATATGCAATTGATGCATGGAGCGGGCAGCGGCGTACGATTTGCAAGCTGGAAGAGCACTGTACGTTCTTTGGGCCCTTGTCGATAACGAATGACGGCAAGATGCTAGGCGTGTATTGGAAGGAGGCGCTTCATCCGTCCGAGGGTGCTGATTCTCAGGAAGCCGATTGGGTAATCGGCACGGTGAATTCGGTCAGCGGTGAGGTGCGCGAAGCAGCTCGTCCGCGGTTTGAAGAGCCTCATCCGGTGGCGAATCATGCCATGATCAATCCGGTCGATGCGCAGCAAGTGTTCTTCTCGCATGAGGGCGCAACGGAGCAGATTCCGGATCGGCTCTGGGTGGTTGATACGCGTACTGGAGACATGCGCAATCTCTTTTTGCAAAAAAGAGCAGAAAGCGGACTGCCTGTCGAGTATGTCGGCCACGAAATGTGGGCGTTCGACGGGAGCGGGCTGTATTTCGTGAAATATCCGCATAGTCCGGATCAACCGACAGGCGTGTATTTCGTAGATCGGCAGGGCGAGCATAGCGAGTTCATTAACGGAGATTATCGGTATTGGCATGTTGGCATCAGTCCTGACGGCAAGCATGCGGCCGCGGATACACAGGAGCCAGGCATTTCCAAAATCGTGCTGATTAACACGGCTACGAAACAATCCACCCTGTTATGCGAGCTGCCATGCCGTGGGATGCATCCAGGGCACCCGCATCCGTCCTTTAGCCCGGACAGCCGGAAGATTGCCTTCACATTTTCGGATGCGCAGGATGTGCTTCATGTCGGCATTATAGACATAAGCAATCTAAAGTAGACCCTATAAAATTAGTTTAAACCACCTGATTCACTCCGGGTGGTTTATTTTTTGTAGGTGAATATTCGAAATTAACTTATTTTAAGCTGTCCGACTGGACGCTGTATCGGTCTGTGTTAATTTGCTGCTCTTGTTTAATGGTCAAGTCAACTTAGTTAACATGAGTTAATTTTACATTTGTCTTTAAATGGCTTGTACTTAAAAGAGAAAGCGCTACCTGTTAGTTTACTTAACAAAATAATGAAAAAACGTTTGACAATAGGCAGGGGAGTTGTTAATATTTAATTATTAACATCACTGGAATAAATAAAAGGAAAAACATGCTATTTTTATTATTTATTCAGGTATTATGCTTTTTTTATTAAATTTTATCGATAATTAATAACATGTATGGAACAATTACCCCGCAACAACATTAGACCAAGAAATTAAACGCAAAAGAGGGGAAGACGAATGGATAAAACATTAGTTGAAGAATATCGTGGAGGTGCATTGGAATGCGTGCATAGCGGGCATATATGCGGAGTCTCCATCTCGGGTGCTGTTAAGTACACAGTTGGGGATGTAGAATCATTGACTTATTTAAGGTCATCCGGCAAACCGTTTCAAGCAATTCCTGTCATTAGACACGGCGCGGATAGAAAGTTCGGGCTTTCTGATAAAGAAACGGCTATTATGATCGGTTCCCATCGTGCGGAGACCTTCCATGTTGAAGCTTTGGAATCCATGCTTGCCAAAATTGGGGTGGGAGAAGAAGCGCTTGTCTGTCATCCCACGTACCCCTTAAGCGTATCTGCCTCGGAAGCCATGCTTAGGGCGCAGAAGCCCAAACGTTCAATTTATCATAATTGTTCTGGCAAACATCTTGGCATCCTCGCTTTGTGCAAAACAATGGGATATAAGACGGAAGGCTACTTTGAACCTGAACATCCTGCTCAAATCGAGATCGTAGACACGCTTGCTTACTTATCAGAATGTCCTCGAGATCAGATACACATTGGTACGGATGGTTGCGGTTTCCCAGTATTCGCTATTCCTCTTAAGCATTTGGCGACTGCCTTTATGAAGCTGGCGTGTCCAGAGGTGATTGAAAATAGTGAGATTCGATCCGCCGTCATCCGAATAACTGCTTTGATGAACGAGCATTATGAGATGATTGCCGGTTCAGAGCGTATTTGCTCCAGTTTACTTATGGATCCCAATATTGTCGCTAAGGGTGGAGCTAAAGGCGTATACTGTTTTGGCTTGAAAAAAGAAAAGCTAGGTTTCGCGCTCAAAGTAATGGATGGTTCTGAGGATGAATGGCCTATTATTACGGCATCTATCCTTGAGCAGATTGGTTATAGCAACCAAGAGACGATTGAGCGAATGTATCAACTTACGCCAACGGACATGATTAACGACAATCAGAAAATTATCGGAACGAACAAAGCTGTGTTTACTTTAGAAACGAGATAGAAACCTAGGGCTTAGTTACTAAATGATGTTGAAGAATTATCTTCAGCAGGATTTTATAACATAGATT
The DNA here is from genome assembly GCF_022163125.1 of Paenibacillus sp. HWE-109. Classification (NCBI taxonomy): domain Bacteria; kingdom Bacillati; phylum Bacillota; class Bacilli; order Caryophanales; family Paenibacillaceae; genus Paenibacillus; species Paenibacillus sp. HWE-109. The sequence goes on from NZ_CP091881.1 coordinate 8,638,807, forward strand.
AAATTATAGGAGGGGTTATAAAATGAAGAAAAAAGCTACGATTCTAGCCTTATGTACCAGTCTTGTACTTACTTTTGCATTAGCAGGCTGCTCTACGAACAGCGGGCAGAATGAAGCGGCCAAAGCCACTGGAGCCGCAGGCGCCAAAGAAACGACAGGCAAGAAAGCGAAAATCTCGTACCTTGATCCGCTTCCAAGCCAGGAAAGAACAGCGCTTATGCAGGGACTTTTGAAGAAATTCCAAGAGAAAAACCCGAATATCGAAGTTGAATATACGTCTGTTCCTTGGGATGATGCGAACAAGAAATGGATGACGATGGGTGCTGCTGGCATTCTTCCTGACGTATTGAGTATTGATGATACTTCTTTGGTAGCGATGGCTTCAGCTGGTTATATCGAGAACCTGCAGCCCTTCTATGACAAGTGGGATCAATTAAATAATTTGACGGAAGCAACGAAGCAAGCGAGAAACAAATTCAAAGGCAAGGTCTACGCGATTCCGGATGGATTCTTGCTGCAGGGCTTATTTATAAGAAGCGATTGGTTCAAAGAACTGAATATGCCTGAGACTATCGCGACATGGGATGATTATTTTAATTTAGCGCAAAAATTCACAGATTCGGCGAAAAACAGATACGGTATTTCCTTCAGGGGAGGCGCCAATGGCGTTATTCGTGCAATGGAATATGTGATGGCGGCAGTCCATTCTGACAGTTGGTTTGATAAGGATGGCAAATCGATTCTGTATAAACCTGAAGGCGCTGCGGCGTTTAAGAAGTTCTATGATGTTTACTTAAACGGAAATGCGCCCAAAGAGTCTGTTAACTGGGGCTTCAATGAGATGGTGCAAGGGTTCTTGAACGGTCAAACCGCTATTTTAAATCAAACGCCAGAGGTTATTACTACAGCTCAGAAAAATATGAAAGAAGGCACTTGGAATGTAGTTCCAATGCCCAAAGCAGATGACGGCAAACGTTATATTTTCTGGGGCTACACAGCGGCGTATGCCATGTCCTCCAAATCGCAAAATAAAGACGCTTCTTGGAAGCTAATCGAATTCTTAAGTTCTCCCGAGAACAATCTGGAGTACAGTATCAAAAATTCGACGATTCCGATTTACAAAGATAATCTGAAGGATCCGTTCTTCAACAAAGGTCCTATTGCAGGGTACGCAGGTTCTATGGCGGATTCCAACATTGTGTTCGCAGGCCCGCCAAGCCATTTGACGAAGCTCGGTCAATTCACGGGAACGTTCGCCGTGGAAGAAACGCAGAAATATTTGACAAAAGCTCAATCGCTCGAGGATACCGTTAAGCATCTTGCGGATTTCCTAACGAAAGAACAGCAAGCTTATATGAAGGAAAATCCTTAGAAGGAATACAGGCAACCGGGGATGCGGAAGAATCCTCGGTTGTCTATTCTGAAGTATTGAGAAGGCGGGGAGAGAAAGCATGCTAAAAGCAATTCGATGGAAATCATTTGAGCCCTATTTATTAATCGCTCCTGCTGTTTTGATTATACTAGCTTTTTTTGCTTATCCGTTACTATCAGGACTCAAGCTGGCTTTTATGCATTATGTCTTATTTGAGCCGGGCAATATTCACTTTTCAGGCTTTGAAAATTTCAGATCATTGCTGGAAGACAAGAATCTCCCTCAAATATTAGGGAATTCCGTACTTTGGGTCGTCCTAACGGTAGGTTTGCAATTCGTTCTTGGATTCATTTTGGCACTAGCGCTAAATAAACAGTTTAAAGGGAAAAACATCTACCAATCTATTGTCTTTCTGCCTTGGGCTGTGTCTGCTTTTTTAATCGGGATGATTTTCAAGTGGTTGTTTAATGAACAGAATGGGCTTATTAACTACTTATTGGTGAAATTCGGAATTCTGGAAAAAGGCATCCCCTTTTTGGCTATTCCACATGTCTCTATTTTCCCAGTCATCGCTGCAATGGTATGGTATGGAGTGCCTTTTTTCGGAATTATGATACTTGCTGCTCTACAAAACGTACCTAAAGATATCTATGAATCTGCTGATATCGATGGGGCAGGCCGAATGACCAAACTATTTCGAGTTACGATTCCTTATATCAAACCGACGATTATTATTACCTTGCTCCTCCGAGTGATTTGGGTATTCAATTCCGCCGATTTGATCTACATCATGACTAACGGGGGGCCAGCGAATACTTCTCATAACTTGCCTTCCTATATATTTAATAAAATCTTCTATACGACTGACTACGGGCAAGCCTCCGCTTTGGGAATTATGATGTTGGCGATTCTTATTCTTTATACGTTAATTTTCTTGAAAGCGACTAAATATGATGATGCAGGTGATTTCTAATGGTCTCCTATGTTCGTAATGCAACACCGACAGTTTCTCGAGTTTTTGCGTTAACATTGTTTCTAATTGGTGCTTTGTTTCCGTTTTATTGGATGTTGGTCACTTCTCTCAAGGACAGACAGGAAATTTATAGCGGCAAACTAACGCTGTGGCCGCAAAATTTAACTTTTTCGAACTATGTGGATACTTTTCAGAATTCCAGCTTTCCAAACTATTTTATGAACAGTTTTATCGTTAGTATGAGCAGTTCAATCCTGGTATTGTTTGTATCTATTCTAGGCGGTTATAGTATGGCTAGATATTCATTTCGAGGCAAAAAGGTATTTCTTATTTCTTTTTTGGCTACTCAAATGATTCCTGTAATGGTCATTCTAGTTCCGCTTTTCATTACATTCAGCCAGCTGCACTTGTTAAATAAGCTGCCTTCGTTGATTATTACTTATACGGCCATGAACATTCCATTTTGTTTACTGACGATGTCCAGTTTCTTTCAGAGAATTCCTGTATCCCTCGAGGAAGCAGCTCTTATTGACGGGTGCAACAAGTTTCAAACGATGATCCGAATTATTCTGCCCATTATGCGGCCGGGAATTGTTGCTACACTTGTATTCGCATTTACGGGCGCATGGAATGATTTGTTTTTCGGGGTTATGTTTACGAATAGCGAAAGCACCAAAACAGTCCCTGTAGGACTAAGCAGTTTTGTGCAGAAATTTGATATTAACTGGGGGCAAATGAGCGCAGCGGGTATTTTATCTTTGATTCCGGTTGTGATTATGTTCGCTTTTGCCCAAAAATACATCGTATCAGGTCTTACTGAGGGTGCAGTCAAAGGATAACAATTTCAATTGGGAGGAGTGAGAATTATGCTGTTGGAAGTTATTGCAACTACAGTGAGGGATGCTGTGTTGGCCGAACAGAGCGGTGCAGATCGTATTGAACTAATAACTGGCATTCTAGAGGGTGGGTTAACGCCTAGCTGCGGCTTAATTGACGAGGTTGTGCACAGCACGACTATACCTGTTCAAGTGATGATTCGCCCGCATAGCCAATCTTTTTGTTATGACCAGCGAGATCTGAGCGTGATGATCAAAGATATACAAACAGTGAAACGGATTGGCGCCCATGGCATTGTACTTGGGACGCTAACCTCAGAGCGTGGGATCGATCATGAGGCGCTGCGCCGATTGTTGGATGAGGCTGAAGGGTTATCCGTAACTTTTCATCGGGCATTTGACGAAGCAAGCAATCTAGAGAAGGCTCTAGAGGAACTTCTAGCTTATAGCCAAATTGACCGTGTGCTCACCTCTGGAGGTAAGCCAAATGTGCTTGATGCGCAAGAGGAAATCAGACAGCTTGTTAAGCAAACGGACCATTCTCACCTGCGTATTTTGGCCGGGAGTGGATTGACAGTAAGTGCAATTCCCGCTTTCCTTCAAGCGACAGGTGTTAAAGAGATTCATTTCGGCAGAGGGGTACGGATGAATAATAATCCGCTGCATGAGATTGATACGGAACAAATTAAGAGTATAAAAAATATTTGAAGAGATCGTGATGCTGCTGGTTGACTGCGGTGTACAGGATTGTTAACATTAAACTTATTAACATGGGTGGAATAAAGAAGAGGAATCCAAGTCAATGAAAAAAATTGAGAAGCATGACCAAGATGTTATCAGGCTGCACAATAAGCAGATGATATTGGAAATTATTAAAAAGCGTCGGCCTATTTCCCGGGCGGAAATCACCAAAATCACGAAGTTGAGCCCTACATCCGTAGGGCGCATTGTAGGCGAACTATGTGAGCAAGGCTTGGTGAGGGAAACCGCGTTAACCTCGGTTGGGGTTGGGCGCAAGGCTATTATGCTGGATATAGATCCTCAAGCGGTATTTACCTTTGGGGTGGACATTGGCAAAAAGGTGATTAAGTTCGGCGTCATGGAATTCAGCGGCAAGCTGCTCCATGAAGAGCGGGTTGAGCATACCGCTTTGAAGGCAACCCCTGAAGCTACGGCTGCTTTAATCTCCGAAACGATTAACGTGATTATTGCGAATAAAAAACTCGATAAGTCGAGAATCATCGGCATCGGCATCGGCGTGCCTGGTGTGATCGACCATGATCGGGGAATCGTCCAATATTCCTCGACATTGGGTTGGAGAAATATCCCTTTCGCCCAGTTCATCCAGGACAAGCTGCATATTCTTACGGTCATTGACAATGACTTGAAAGTGAAGATTCTTGCTGAGTATTTACTAGGCTCCGCGCAAGGTTCGAGAAAGACGGCATTGATTGAGTTGGGCACTGGAGTCGGTTCCTCTTTGATCATCGATGGCGACATTTTTCGCGGGGGCTCAAACAGTGCCGGGGAGTTAGGGCATACAACGCTGGATCCGAATGGCAACATGTGCGAATGCGGCAAAAGAGGCTGTCTGCAAACGTATATCGACGAGTCGGCAATTCTGCATGAAGCCAACCGAATCAAGGAGACTGCTGATATGCAGCAGTTGTTTGCAGCGGCACAAAACGAAGAGAACTGGGCTCAGGACATTATTTCCAGAACTTCGCTTTACATTGGCATAACGATTAACAATATCGTCTGCATGTACAATCCCGATGCCGTCATTTTGTGCGGCGATTTGGTGGAAAATTATAGCGAGATTGTGCCTTTGATCGAAGAACAGTGCGGGCAGGTGGTCTGGGAACCGTTTCGCGACACCTTTAAAATTCTGACTTCCGAATTGAAAAGCAAATCGATCGTTGTAGGCGCAGCGATGTTAGTGATGAATAACTACGTAGATAAATCTTGATAAAATCCGAGCTGCCGATTTGCTGGCGGTTCGGATTTTTTTAATATTTTGGAGTGAGCGCGGAGTGACTCCAGCAGCCTTGTGCGAACAGAGGGAACTACAGTCCGCTATTCTAGCCAAAAGTATCCAAATCGCGGGGGTGAGGGAACTCTAGTCCGCTATTTTGCTGTTTCAAGGCAAATTCAGCGTTTTTCGTGGAAATAAGACCCTGTAGTTCCGCTAATACCATAGCATCCCTGCTATTTGCCTAAATAGCGTCCTCTAGTTCCCTTAACAGGTTTTGGCGCTACTTAGAGGCTGATCTCTCAGGGCGGCGAAGCCGTTTTTCTTTAGCTTTATCATGCAAAGAATATCGGCGCAAAAAATGTGTAGTCCTCTAAGCAAAAGAAGCAGAGGGCCGCAAAAAGTGAGACTTTCCATATAAACAGGCGGTTGTTATGGTAGGTTCATGCCGAATCGCGATAGGCTGCCAGTGTTGGTTTGAAATGAAAACGTATTCAATAAGGAGAGGAAGTGAATTTACTAGTGATAAAAAAATGGATGTTAAGCCTTATGCTGATTTCGTTAATGTTTACCTCACCTCTGTTTGGACTACAATCATTAGACAACACGACCGTTTATGCGGCAGACGCGTTACAACATACAGCGATCGGCAATTTTGAAAGTGAGGAAGAGGTTTGGAATTTCGGTCTGGGATCCGAGTTTCCGGGAGCTCAAGGCGCGTATGAGCGGGATGCGTCGGCACCGAGATCCGGGACCTTCGCAGGGAAGCTGCACGGTGATTTCAGTGCGGGCGGCAAATATGTGGCCATCGGTAAAAAATTTCTGCCCCTGGATATGCAGAAGCTGGAATTTTGGGTTAAGTCGGCCGACGCCTCTGCCCTTACGCTGCGCGTGGTTGATTCGACCGGACAGGTGCATCAGCGGAAGATCGCACTGGCGAATGCCAATTGGCAGAAGATCGAGATCAGCACCTTCAATATCGGCACGAACTATCTGCATTTCGGCGGCGCCAATGACGGCAAGTGGCATGGTCCTGCTGGCGGAATCTCCTTTTTGCTGGAGAAGTCCAACTTGATCGGCGGCAAAACGAGCGGAGACGCTTGGGTCGACGATGTATCGGTAACGGCGCCGCCTCAGGAGAACGTATGGGAGAACGCAATCGGCACCTTCGAGAAGGGCTTCGACATATGGACGATTGCCTCGCAAGGCGGAGCCAAGGGTGAATATATTCGGGATACGGCCGAAGTTAAGTCGGGGGCTTACTCAGGCAAGCTGAGCGGGAATTTCAGCGCCAGCGGGCTGAATGTTTCGCTCGGACGAAGCTTTACTACGCCTATGGATATGAAGAAGCTGGCATTTTGGGTCAAAACGGCCGATTATGCTGTGGTCCTGCTTCTGATGAAGGATTCAACCGGGCAGGTGCATCAGCAGAAAATCGCCTTGGCACCTACCGGGGATTGGCAGAAAATCGAAGTGTGGACCTTTAATGCCGGCACAAGCTATTTGCATTACAACGGGGCAAACGACGGGGTATGGCATGGTCCCGCCCAGGCAATCGGGCTCTTGGTGGAGAAGTCTGGTCTGGTAGGCGGGAAAACAAGCGGGGATATCCGCTTCGACAATGTCGTTGCGACCAGTTCCTTCCCGGATTTGTCCATCGAGCAGTCCCGCATGGGGAATGTCTTCCTGGCGAACGAGCCAGCAGCATTTCCTCTTGCAACAAGGGGAGATACCGTAAGTTGGAGCGTATACGACCATCTGGATCATCCAATTTTGGCAGGTAGCAGTGGGGTGCAGGACGGGCAATTGAATTTGACGATTCCTATCCAGCAGCTTGGTTATTATAAGCTTTCGCTTGCTGCTGAGAAAGGGGGTCAAACGATCAAACGTACAGAAATTTCGTTTGCTCGCTTAGCCGCGGATGATCCTACTCTGGCGAACAACTCTCCGTTCGGAGTGTCCACTCACCTTGCAAGAACAAGCGCCGGATGGACGCCTGAGTTAAGCACGCTGTTAAAGCGTGCCGGATCCAAGAATTTCCGTGACGAAATTACTTGGGTAGACGTCGAATACGAAAAAGGGAAATACCAGAAGCCGCCAGGCCGTGATGCCTTTATGCGGAAAACACAGCAGGACGGATTGAAGCCGTTCATCACCTTCGACTTTACCAATCCGTTTTACGATCAGGACAGCACACCTTATTCGGATGAAGGCCGACAGGGATTTGCTAATTATGGCAAGGCTTTGCTGGACTTATATGGCAACCAGATGGAATGGGTGGAAGTCTATAATGAGTTTAACGGTGGGTTCGGTGATCGAGGGAACGGTCCCGCCGATTCACGTCCGGACTATTATTTTAAACTGCTGAAGAAGACTTATGAGACAGTGAAAGCCGCCAGACCGGATGTTACGGTTGTCGGAATGGCATCGAATGTAGATCTCAAATGGATGGAGGAAGTGTTTAAGCTTGGCGGGCTTCAATACATGGACACGGTTTCCATCCATCCGTACAATCGAACGCCGGATGGCATGCTGCAAGATATCCTGGCTGCCAAAAGCTTGATCCGAACGTATAACCAAGGTCAAGACAAACCGCTTTGGATTACGGAAGTCGGCTGGCCGACCCATATTGGCGCCACGGGTGTAGTCGAAAAAACACAAGCGGATTACTTGGTGCGTGCTTATGTGCAAGCGCTGAGCGCCGGTGTCGAGAAAATATTCTGGTATGATTTGATGAATGATGGGATGCAAGCCGACTATGGCGAAAATAATTTCGGCCTCATACGCCATCAGGATGACCCCAAAGGTCAGTTCACGCCGAAACCTGCCTATGCAGCTTATGGAGCAATGACACGAGAATTGCTTGGCGCCACGTTCGTTGAACAGGAAACCGTCGGCACGGGCATTACCAGCTATCGATTTGATAAAAACGGCCAGAAGTTAAGAACCGTTTGGGCAAATACTCCCGTGCAGGCAGCAATTCAAACGAATTCGCCTATTCAAATCATGGATATTATGGGGAATACGGAAACCTTCACGCCGCTTAATGGCAAGGTGTATATGACACTAACTGCGGAGCCTATTTACATCCAAAGCGAAATTAATGGAATCACGGTGGATTCGACGTTCGCTGTGACGGGTGACGAGGCTGTAACTGGCGAGCCTGTTGCGCTGACCGTGGAAGCGAAGAATTCATCTGCTTCGCCTCTCGCTGCTTCCTTCACGGTGGAAGGATCGACATATTCTTTGAACGCAGGGGTCGGTCAGAATACGTTTCAGCCGTTCGCCCTACAAGGGTTGGACCAGGAAGGCATTCGTTATGTCACAGGAAATTTGATTGTGAACGGAAGCTTGATCGGAAGGCTTAAACATGAGGTTCAGACGCTTCCCTCTTATCATGCACGCCTCATTCCAGTTATTACGGATGTGGCCACGAAAGCAGAAGCCTTGCACATACAAATCCAGAACAATTCCAAGCAGTTGGGTCTAGCCGTCAGAAAAGCCGATTGGAAGTTCGGTACCCTGTCAGGCACACAAGATTTGACCGCTGTGATTCCTCCGGATACGACGAAGACGTTTGATATTCCGCTAAGTGGCTTTACTTACGGTGTTAGCAATCAAGCGCAAGTGACCGTCCAATTTGATGGAAAACAACCTTTCGTTTATGGAGGGAAGCTGGATTTCAATCCGATCCTTCCTGGAACGGTACAGATTGACGGCGTGGCTGACCCTGCGGTCATCGCGTCTCCGCCAGTTGCGCTCCTATCGCAAGGGACGGTAAAAATGCAAAACTATAGGGGCGCTTCGGATTTGGACGGCAGCGTCTGGGTGAACTGGGATCAGGATCATTTCAATCTGACTGCGATGATCAAAGACGATGTTCATTACACGACGGTAAGCGGAGCTGAGATTTGGAAAAATGATAGTCTGCAGTTTGCTGCCATGGCGGGTATTCCTGGCGAAAATTTGGCCTCCTATGAGTTCGGCCTTTCCCAGACGCCTGTGGGGCCGCAAATCTATCGTTGGTTATCGCCGAATACCAGCGTTAGGGAGCTTGTAACGAACGGTTCCTTGCAGGTATCCAGAAATGAAGATCAGAAGCTTACGGTGTATGAGCTCGCGCTTCCATGGTCTGAGCTTGCGCCGATCAAACCAGAAACGAATGGCGCTTTCAGCTTCTCGCTGCTGGTTAATGATAACGACGGTGCGGGTCGCAAAGGGTATATCGAGTGGGGCTCCGGCATTGGCGAAACCAAAGATCCCAAAAAATTCAGAACCGTTCAGTGGATCAAACCGCCAACGTCTCCCGTCATCACCATTGCAGGGGTAACAGCAGGGGAAAGCTATACGGATCAAGTGATACCGGTCGTGAAGGCGGAAGATGAGGACGGCGATCTGCAAACCGTTCGCACGCTTTTGGATGAGGAAAACTGGATATCCGGCACGCCAGTAACCACGCAAGGTAACCATACATTGTTCGTGGAAGCTATTGATCGGGCAGGGAACAGTGTCCAGCAAACGGTTCCTTTCAAACTGTACCGCAGCACGGTGTTAGCAGCTTCCAACGCAGAAGGGCGGCTGAGCGATATCGTTCAGCTAAGGGCAACGCTGCAGGATAAGAGCGGGCAGCCGATTGCCGGGGAAACGGTGTCTTTCACCATATACGGGAATACGATCGGAACTGCCGTTACCGATGCGAACGGAGTTGCCGCGCTGTCTTACACCATCCAATTGGAGGCGGATGCGGATCAGGAGAAGGTTTACCCCATTCAAGTTGCGTTCAACCAGAATGATGCCGCGTATTTCCTTCGCGGCGAGGGAAGCGGGACCATTACGGTGAAGCCTTCGCCGAAACCGGATGCTGCGGCTGCTCCAGGCAAGGCTGTTTTATCCGATGACAATGGCTATGATACGGGAATCAGGGACGGTAACTATTCGGTGACCATGCAGATGTGGTGGGGGAATAACGGCAGTACGTATAAGCTTTATGAGAATGACTTACTGATCGATACACAAGTCCTCACGGCGCACTCGCCAAATGCTCAGACAACTGTCACGTCCGTTACGTATCGTAATAACGGCATATACCGCTATTACGCAGAGCTCATCAATGCCGCGGGTACGACTAGAAGCGATGTTCATACGGTAACGGTTAGCCACGCTGCACCAGCAGTACCTGTTCTCTCCCATGATAACTGGGATGGGGATGGCAGCTTCAACATCAGCATGAACATGTGGTGGGGCACCAACGGTACGATGTATCGTTTGTACGAGAACGGTGTGCTCATCGATACGCAGCCTATTACGGATAGATCACCAAGCGCACAGTCAGCCACAACGGTGATCCGCGGCAAGCCGAAAGGCACGTATGAGTATCAAGCTGAACTCGTTAACTATGCGGGAGCAGCGGTCAGTGGGAAGATGATTGTGAAAGTGGATAATTGATATTTGAGATTGCCTGCCCCCCTCACGGGAGGGCAGGTGTTTTTACAAAATAAGAAAGCCAGGTGGTTCATCATGTCGAAGATGGATATTCAGCAATTTGATCACGTACATACCCCATTTAAGTTAGGGAGACCAGTAATGCAAGGATCTGGAATAACGGGGAATTTCGACTCGCAAGCTGTCGATTGCCCATTTGTTTTTGCCCATCAAGATTGTTTTTATATGATGTACGTAGGATTTGACGGAATTGGCTATCAGACAGCACTTGCGACGAGCTCCAACCTGTTGGATTGGGAACATAAGGCGATGATCCTTCCGCGATTGAAAAAGGATGAAAGATGGGATCACGTAGGTGCCGCGGGATCTTGGCTGCTGCTGGAGTCCAATGGCCTATATGATTTGCCGCGACTAAAAAAGATAGATAATCGCTATTGGCTGATGTATCACGCCTACCCGGATAAGGGCTATGAAGCAGGCGGAGCCGTCATGGGATTGGCCTGGACAGAGGATGAGAACTTGCTGGAATGGCATCGGCTGGATCAGCCTGTTTTTACGTATCAAGGTGGAGCGGCTTGGGAGAAGGCAGGTTTATACAAATGCTGTGTGATCGAGCAAGAGGGTCAATACTGGATGTTCTACAATGCGAAGAGAGATGACGAGTGGCCGTGGAATGAAGAGACGGGGCTTGCTTTCTCGAACGATTTGATCCATTGGGAGCGCTATGAGAGGAATCCCGTGCTTGAAGTAAAGGAAGGGAGCTTCTTTAGTCAATTTATCAGTGATCCTTGTATCAAGCATGATGGTCGGCAGTGGGTGAATTTTGCATTTGGTTTTGATGGCAATCACGCGCAGGGTGCTTTGGCGGTATCTAGCGATTTAAAGGTTTGGAACTGCGGCGAGCAGCCTTTAATCCCACACGGGGCGCAGGGGGAACAGGAGCTGGATGAAATCCATGCCCATAAGTCCAGTGTCATCTATTGGAATGGGGTTCTATATCATTTTTATTGCGCGAGCAGGCATTATCGATCAGGAGATCAGACCAAGCTGGAAGTTTTTGAAGGGCGGTTTGAGTTTCGTTGTATTACCGTTGCAACAAGCAGCCCGACAAATGAATGAATTCACATGGCACACCCTGAGCTAACTGGAAAACCTCCGGCTATTCTTGACCAATAAGAGCCTATAGAAGCTCTTATACGCGCCCAAAGTGGCTCATTTTAGGGAATAGCGGTCTTTGGAGACTCTTATCTCCAATCCATTCCCTCAAAACTCCTCGAAACGAAGAAATAAGAGCCCCTAAAGGCTCTTATACGCGCCCAAAGTGGCTCATTTTGGGGAATAGCGGTCTTTGGAGACTCTTATCTCCAATCCGTCCCCTCAAAACTCCCCCAAACGAAGAAATAAGAGCCTCTAAAGGCTCTTATACGCGCCAAAAGCGGCTCATTCAGAGGAATAGGAGTCTTTGGAGACTCTTAACTGTAGTCTAGTAACGACTACTCCCAAGGGAAGAGCAACTTTTCTCGGCAAACGTTGCTTTCAAAATACGAATGCCAGATGGTTATGCTCGGGAGAATCAGCCATTTCGAACAATATCACGAACATCCCCTAACAAAATGACACCCCAAACCCCCAACCTCACGAACACCCAACAAATGACCTCCCCCGCACAAACAACTGTCGGTTCTTCCTGAACGCTCCTTTCGTTACAATGAAAGCGCATACTGTTTTCGCAAAGGAGACTAATGATGAACTTTGACCTGAACGTTGTACCTTTCAGCCGTAGAGAATCCTTCTTGGCAATCTCGATTCTGCCGGAAGCCCAAGATCGACAAAAAGGCCTGTATCTGCGCACGGTGCGCGGCGGCGACGATAAATTCGGCGAGGCCTTTCATATCGCGATCCAGGATGCAAGCGGCCAATCCGTGCCTTTCGAGGCCATCGCTTGCCCGGAGCGAATTCAGCTTGCTTCGGCAGCAGGATCAGCGGAGATCTGCATCTCCGATCGCCGAACGTTTCGGATTCGCACGAAGGGATGTGGAATCCGTTTAACATTCCGCACGGCTGCCTACGATTATGCTTATCAAGCAGCTTCCAGCAGCTGGGAAGTGAACAGCTTCACGCATGGATGCAGGTTCATGCTGACGGCACTGGTTGGCGACTTGAAGATGGAAGTGCCATGGGACAAAATCAAAAGCTCTTACGTCATCGCAGATTTCATACCTGACGATCAAACGGGCGTTTCCGAGTTTGCTATAGAGGAATTCAATACGGTATGGGAGCCGCGCGCGGCTTGGGAATCCTTCGATGACGCGGTGGCGACAGCGAAGGAAGAATTTACGCGGTGGCTGGATAGGACGCTGCCTTTGCCGGAGAGATGGCAAGAAAGCAGGGAGCTTGCAGCTTATATTACGTGGTCCTGCCTCGTTCCGGCAGAAGGATGCTTGACGCGGCCAGCGATGTATATGTCGAAGAACTGGATGACGAATATTTGGAGCTGGGACCACTGCTTCAATGCGATGGCGCTCGTTCGTCATGATCCTAAGCTGGCGTGGGATCAATTCATGATTTTCTTTGACCGCCAGGACGAGAGCGGTTTGATCCCGGATTTCATCAATGATAAATACGAGCTCTGGAACTGCAACAAGCCGCCGATACACGGCTGGACGCTGGCTTGGATGATGGCCAGAACGGATTATATTAAGGATGCGCAGCTTAGGGAAGTGTACGGCCCTCTCGCCAAATGGACGAAATGGTGGTTCCGCTATCGGGACGGCGATGGAGACGGCATTCCGCAATACAATCACGGCAATGACTCTGGGTGGGATAACAGCACGGCTTTCAATAATGGCATTCCTGTAGAAAGCCCGGATTTAGCGGCTTTTCTCATTCTGCAAGTTGAACTGCTTGCTGAGATTGCAGGTCTGCTCGGTTACACCGAAGAAGCGACGGAATGGCGACAGCTTGCCGAGGGCACACTGGAGAAGATGATTCGTCATTTCTGGAAGGGTGACCATTTCACGGCTTGCCGCTCAGGCACGCACGCGTTGTCAGAAGGCGACAGTCTCCTCTTGTTTGTGCCAATCCTGCTCGGCAAACGGCTTCCCGAGTCAATCCGCGCAGCTTTATTGAAGGGCTTGCGGGATGAAGAGCGCTTCTTAACTCCCAATGGCTGGGCGACAGAGAGTGTGAAGAGCTCTTACTATCAGCCAGACGGCTATTGGCGCGGACCGATCTGGGCACCGTCGACGATGCTGCTTGTTGAAGGCGTTGCCGCAGCGGGGGATCGCGAGCTGGCGGAGGAAGTTGCCCGCCGATTCTGCGCTATGCTGGATCGCAGCGGAATGGCGGAGAATTTTGACGCAATGACGGGACAAGGATTGCGTGACCGCGCTTTCACATGGACATCCAGTGTGTTTCTAATATTAGGTCATGAGTACACAACAAACTAACTACAACCTGCACTTCTCCCTGTTTAAAAATAAGCAGAGATGAGGTGCTTTTCCCGTTTCATTTGACAGAATGAAGGGGATACGGTTTGTTTGCATAAACGGTTCCATGCTACACTTTTGAGTATCAGTGGACAGCGCAAGCTGGAAGGGAGGGTGCGATCATCAAAGACTTTTGGCTCAAGAAACTAAACATCCGCCTGCTATCTGGCTCTTATCGGAGCATTCGCACGAAGCTGCTTTTCTGCTTTCTCATTGTCACGCTTATACCGCTGCTCTCGCTTGGGGCTTTGTCCTATTATCAGTCCGCGAAGGTGATTAATTCCCAGTTTGGCAAATACGGCGAGAATGCAGTAGCTCAGTTGGAGCAGCAGACAAGCTCCTATTTGAATCGTATGAATCAAACGACGGAGACGGTCTACTCCTATCTGCTTGATCCTGCAAGAGTTGATTTGGGGGACCAGGCTCCGACGACGTATAAAGAAATTATGGATAAGGATGACTTTGAAGTCCTTCTGAAAGCGCTTAAAACAGATCGGACTACTGGCATCTATATCATTACCAGCTCTGGCTACTACTATGGAGAAAATAATCTTGATGTCTCGAAGCTCGGACTGATCCCGGCTTGGCAATCGATGTTGGATACACAGGAAGGGAAATATTGGCTGGGGTTCTATCCGCAGAATCATGGCATGAAGGAAAGCGAAGAATCCGGGATCCCCGTGCTCGGCTTAGCAGTACCGATTACTAATCCTTATGGCGCGCTGCGCGGCAGCAAAATTCTGATTGAAGAAAATGCCGGGGATCTGCTGCATATGTTCAAGCTGTTTGAGAATGATACGAAAGCTCATCTGAGAATAACGAATCCGCAGGGGCGAATTATATATGAGACGCAATCGACAATCACATCACAACCGAGTGATATTGTGTGGAACAAAACAGTTGCGGCCAATCAATGGACCCTAGAGGCCAGGTTGCCTGCCCGGTTGTTCTACAGTTCTTCAGGAATAATAAGATCCAATACGATTCTGGTTGCTGTTGTGTCATGTTTGCTGGCTTTTGGGTTTGCTTATTGGTTCTCCTCCCGATTCACAGCGCGGATTCGTCGTCTGAAGGATGCGATGCAGAAGGTCGGCTTCGGCAAGCTGCAGACGAGGACTCAGGTGGAAGCCAGGGATGAGCTGGGTAGTTTGGATACGAGTTTCAACAACATGGTGCGCGGCATTCAGACTTTGATCGGTGAGGTTGAACGAAGCGAGAGGCTGAAGAAGGAAGCGGAATTGAAAGCTTTTCATTATCAAATTAATCCTCATCTGCTCTTCAATACGCTTAATTCCATTCAGTGGAAAGCCAGATTGCAGGGGGCGGAGGATATCCGCCAAATGCTGTATCATCTGACGATGGTGCTGGAAGGCAATTTGGATATTTCGCAGGAGCTCATTCCGCTTGGTCGAGAGCTGCGAATGATTGAGCATTTTCTGAAAATTCAAGAGGTCCGCTATGGTCCTGTTTTCACCTATGAGTTGGTCTGTGATGAACAGCTTAAGCAATATCTGATTCCCCGGATGACGCTGCAGCCATTGTTCGAAAATATTTTCTTCCACGGCTTCGAGGATGGCAAGGGAGTGATCCGTTTAAGCGTGCGGGAGGCAGGGAATCAGTTGCTGCTTGCGCTTTCCGATAATGGCGCAGGCATTCCGGCGGATAAATTAAAACGGCTTCTTCAGCCCGGTGATACGAAACGCAAAGGCAGGGGCGGTCTGGGCGTGCTGAATGCCGATCAGAAATTCAAGCTGCATTTTGGCCAGCAATATGGTTTAGCTGTGCAATCGATCCAAGGGGAAGGGACAACGATCACGATGGAATGGCCTAAGAAGGAGGAGAGTCCGCATGGAAACAGCGAAGACCATTAAGGTGATTATCGCAGATGATGAGAGCATCGTTCGCAAAGGGCTCCGTTCCACGGTGCCTTGGGATAAATACGGGATGGAAGTCGTGGCGGACGCCCCGAATGGCCGGAAAGCTTGGGAGGCTTTCCTGGAGCATCGGCCTCAAGTGGTGATTACGGACATTGTAATGCCCGAAATGGATGGGATTGAGCTGTCGCGCCGCGTCAAGGAAGCAGCGCCGGATACAAGAATCATCCTGCTCAGCTGCCACCGGGATTTCGAGTATGCCCAGCAAGGGATCAAGCTGGGAGCGGCAGGCTACTTGCTCAAGACGGCCTTCGAAGATGATGAGCTGGAGGGGATGCTGGCGAAGTTTCAGCATGATTTGGCGATGACGGCATCCGTCTCGGCCGTCACTCAGGCAGTTCCCGGTAAAGACGAAGATGAGCGTCTCGGAACACTGCTTTATGCTTGGCTGAATGGGCATAATGACAAGTTCGTCGAGGAAATGAAGAAACGGACCCGCGAGGTGTGGTCTTTCCACGGGGAGCCGGTGTATGTGTACCTCATCAAGACGTCCGGGTGTGAGGCATCCTGGCTTGAACTTTTGAAGGAGAGCGCCCAAGAAGACCGCCAGCTCTGTGAAGGGGCGATCATTCCTTATGGCGAGGAGCGCTGCTACTATATCGTGCCGGAATCGCTTCGGAAGGCGGCAGAGGGCTTGCTGGTTGAGCGAAAAAGCGAGAGCGCGAAGCTGCAGTGGGCCAGAAGAGGGCCGCTCACAAGCGCAGAAGAACGCTTAGAAGCGCTAGCATCCTTGCATAAAGCTTCGGAGTTGGAGAAAGCCTATGGCGTAACTGCCACGGATTGGCCAGAGCCAATCTGGAAAGCAGTTAAGCTGCTGCACGACAATCCGGCCGCAGATTGGTCGGTCAGTGATGTGGCTGGACAGGTTGGCCTCAGTCGGAGCCATTTCTCGATCTTGTTCAAGAAAGCGCTGGGGGACAGCTTCGTCGCTTTTCAATACAAACGCAAACTCAAATTAGCCTATGGGTTATTAAAGGATACCAACCTGACGATGCAGGATATCGCTGAGCGAACAGGGCTTGGGGATAGCAAATATTTCAGCAAATGGTTCAAACGATGCACAGGCCAAACGCCAAGCCACTACCGTGCCCAACAAAAAGACGGTACCCTCCGAACATAACGGCACCCGTCTTCGCAAATCGAACAAAAAAGCGCAAACATTCGAATAGTTATCGGTTTTGAACCGCTTTCATTTTAGTTATGATGAAAGCGGTTCAATTATTATTACTTCACTCATCGATAGGGGAGCTGACCGAATGAAGAAGAAACTTTCACTCATTGTCCTTACATCTGCAATCACCATTACAACGCTTACAGCATGCGGGAATAACGAAGGTACCAAAGACAAAGCGGCAAAGCCGGCAGAGACGAACCCTTCAGCCAATGTGAAAACGCTTCGATTCGCCACCTGGGATACCGGAGATGCACTGAAAATTGAGCAGGATATCGCGAAGAAGTTCGAAGCGAATCATCCTGGAACGGTAGTTCAAGTAGAAGCTTACGCTGACGGTTTCGATCAGAAGCTGGCAGCCGGTTTCGGCGCTACGAATCCTCCGGATGTGATGTACATGTGGGATTTCCCAACGTATCATCAGTCGCTTGAACCGCTTGGCAGCTACGCTGACGGGGATAAGGATTTGAAGAAGGATGATTTCTACAAAGGGTTGTTCAATTACGCGACGATCGACAACAAGCTTTATGGGATTCCGGCTGGTTTTACGACCCGTGTTATGTATTACAACAAGAAGATTTTCGATAATGCCAAAGTTCCTTATCCTAAGGATGGTTGGACATGGGATGAATTCCAGGAAATTACTAAGAAGCTGACGGATAAGGCGAATAAACAGTATGGATTTGGTGTTCGTGCCGAGAATGATACGTACGATTTGCAAGGTTTCGTGTGGAGCAATGGCGGTTCTTATATTTCGGATGACGGTAAAACGATAAACGGCTTCATGAACAGCAAAGCAACCGCCGGGGCTATTCAAATTTTCGGAGATATGCTCAAGAACGGTTCGGCCGTGTTAGCCGGAGGCAAGGGGCAGCAAAGCGGCGAGGATATTTTCAAAGCCGGGAAAATCGCCATGTGGGAAAGCGGCATCTGGCCACTGGAATCGTTCAAACAAGCAGGAATTGATGTAGGGACCGTGGAGATGCCTGCATTCCCAGGTAAACCAGTCAAAGGTGTCATTGCTGAATCCGCCCTTTCTATTGCGAAGGATTCGAAGCAGAAGGACCTCGCTTGGGAGTTTATCAAATATTATGTTGGGAGCGAAGCGATCAAAATGCGCGTAGCGGATTTGCCAGTCAGAGGAAGTGTCGTGAACGAGCTGAAGAAGGATCAAGACCCGCTATACAAGCCGTTCTACACCATGCTGCAGCGCTCCGACAACTCGCCAGCGTTCCTGCTCAATGCCAAGTGGAATGAAATAAACCGCCAGCTATCGGCAGCTGTAGAAGCCGTCGTTCAAGGCAGCAGTGCTCAAGATGCGCTGGATCAGGCAGTAAAAGACAGCGAGCGTTATTTGAAATAAGAAGACTACAGTCTCTGCAGAAAGAAGGTTAGGAGATGGCTCAGACCTACCCGCAGCAAGCAAGCGCAGAGAAACCATTGGCCAGCCTCATGCCTAGAAGGAAACGAAGCTTAGGTGGGGTCATTCCCTACCTCTTCATTTTCCCGTGGATCTTTGGATTCCTGGTGTTCACGTTAGGGCCTTTGTTATTCTCGCTCATTATTTCATTTTTTGATTGGCCGATTGTAGGGAAAGTGCGTTTTATCGGCTTAGGCAATTATATCGATATGTTCACGGATGACCCGCTGTTCTGGAAATCGTTCGGCGTGACGATCAAATTCGCTGCGTTGTTTGTTCCTCTTAATATCGCGGTTGCGCTAGGTCTGGCGATTCTGCTCAATCAGAAAGTGCGCGGCAGCGCGATTTTCCGCACGGCGTTTTATTTGCCATCTGTGATCTCGGGTGTTGCCCTTGCGATGATTTGGGCTTGGGTGTACAGCGGGGATTACGGCATTCTGAATTATTTCCTGTCGCTTATCGGCGTACAAGGTCCGAATTGGTTGAACAATGCGCATTGGTCTCTGGTCGCGATGGTCGTTGCCAGCCTGTGGGGACAGGGCTCGATGATGCTCGTCTTCCTTGCAGGGCTCAAGGGGATACCTAAGGACCTGTATGAATCTGCTTCTATTGACGGAGCAGGCAAGTTAAGACAATTTTTCAGCGTGACGATTCCGATGCTCAGTCCGACCATCATTTTTAATCTTATTACGTCCATTATTGCGGCATTTCAACAGCTGACGCTTGCTCTCTTGCTTACGGGAGGCGGTCCTTTGAAATCAACCTACTTTTACGCGATGTACATGTACGAGAATGCCTTTAAGTTTTTCAAAATGGGGTATTCCGCAGCCAATGCCTGGTTCATGTTCCTTATTGTCCTCAGTCTCACGTTCCTTGTCTTCAAATCGTCAGAGGCGTGGGTGTTCTATGAAGGCGAAATGAAACGCAAACCGCAGAAGAAAGCGAAGTCCAGCGGAAGGGGGCGGTCTTCATGAAACGGGTAGTCGTCTATGGCTTGCTGATTGTCTGCTCGCTGTTGTTCGTCGCTCCGCTGTTCTGGGCGGTGACGACGGCGCTGAAATCGCCAACCGAGCTGTACCTTTTCCCGCCTAAATGGATTCCTTCTGTTTGGAAATTCGGCAATTTTGCCGATGCGTGGACGATTCAGCCGTTTAACTTATTCCTGAAAAATACCGTCATCGTGACGTTGTTGTCCACGCTAGGCCAACTGATATCCTGCACGCTCGTAGCCTACGGGTTCGCGAGATTTGAATTTAAAGGGCGCGATCTATTATTTCTGATTGTGCTCGCAACGATGATGATTCCTTGGGAAGTTACCATGATTCCGCAGTACATGGAATTTAACTATCTGGGCTGGATTAATACGCTCAAACCGCTTATAGTCCCATCGTTTTTTGGTTCAGCATACTACATTTTCTTGCTGAGACAATTCATCCTCACGCTTCCTCGTGAATTGGATGAGGCAGCTACCATTGATGGAGCGAATAAATTCGCTATTCTCGTGCGGATTATCGTTCCTCTCATGGGACCGTCGCTGATCTTAGTCGGCGTGTTTCAGATGATGAGCTGTTGGAACGATTATCTCGGACCGCTCATTTTCCTAAATGATCAATCGAAATATACATTGACGCTTGGATTATCGCAGTTCAAAGGCATGTTCGGCGTCGATATGCAGTCCATTATGGCAATCACCTGTCTGATCTCCATCCCGCCGCTGGCTGTTTTCTTTTTCGCGCAGCGTTATATTGTCGGCGGTATCGCAGGTACGGGAATTAAAGGATAGATGCAAGATTCGTAGAGATAGAATGATAGAGAGACGAGAGGAGAAGCAGCCATGCGTAACGAGAAAGTGACACGCGATTGGGATAATCTGGCGGTGCTGGAGCGCAATCGTACGAAGAGTCGGGCGTATTTCATCCCGTACTCCGATCGGACCGGGGCTTTGAGCTATGATCGCGGGAGCTCCCCTTGGTTCAAATCCTTGAATGGCTATTGGAAGTTTCATTATGCGAAAGGGCCGGAATGGGCGCCGGATGATTTTTACGAAAAGAATTATGACCTGTCTGGTTGGGATGAGATCCAGGTTCCGAGCCACTGGCAGTTGAAAGGCTATGGAAACCCTCATTACACGGACTTATATTATCCGTTCCCGGTTAATCCTCCGCATGTGCCTAATGATAATCCTACAGGCAGCTATGTGCGAGAGTTTGAACTTCCTTCACACTGGGACGGCAGGAAGCTGGCCGTGAAATTCGATGGCGTGGACAGTGCTTTCCATGTATGGGTGAACGGGGCATTCGTAGGTTACAGTCAAGGCAGCCGATTGACGTCAGAGTTTGACTTGACCCCCTATATTAATCAGGGAATCAACCGAATGGCAGTGCGCGTCTATCAATGGTCAGACGGCAGCTATCTGGAAGATCAGGACATGTGGTATATGAGCGGTATTTTCCGCGATGTGTATCTGATTTCGGAGCCATCCTCCGCGCGGATCGTGGACTATAGGATTGTGACGGAATTGGACGCGGCCTACAGCAATGCGACATTATCTGTTGAGGTTGAACTGCAAGGCGAAGCGCTGCAAGGGAAACTCCTGCTGGAGCTGTTGGATAGCGAAGGGGCGCATGTTGTTTCGGCCGAAAAGCAGATCGCTGATGCGGCTAGCGGGAAGACGGTCCTCGTGTTTTCCATGTCGGTCACGAAGCCTGCGCTATGGAGCGCTGAAGCTCCATCACTCTATCATTTGGCCTTAAGTCTAGTAGATCAGAACGACAGGGTGATAGAGTCAGCTGCCCAGCGCGTGGGCTTCCGGAAGATCGAAGTGAAGGAAGGCCAGTTCTTGGTGAACGGCAAAGCGATCATGCTCAAAGGTGTAAACCGCCATGATCACCATCCGGATACAGGACGTACAGTGACGCTAACGACGATGATTCAAGATGTGAAAATGATGAAGCAGCATAATATCAATGCGGTCAGAACGGCTCATTATCCGAATGACCCGCGGTTCTATGATATTTGCGATGAATATGGCCTGTATGTCATGGAAGAAACCGATTTGGAAACCCACGGCTTCGAGCCTCTGGGCAATATTTCCCGGTTAAGCGATGATCCTGCCTGGCAGGAAGCTTATGTAGACCGCGTGCGCCGCATGGTGGAGCGCGACAAGAATCATCCTTCGGTTCTATTCTGGTCACTCGGCAATGAGTCCGGCTTCGGCTGCAATTTCCGGGCGATGTCAGCGTGGTGCAAACAAGCAGATCCAACCCGGCTTATTCATTATGAAGAAGATCGTGAAGCGGAAGTGTGCGATATTGTGAGCACCATGTACTCCTCTGTGGAGAAGATGGCAGGCTTCGGCCAGTTGATTGATCATCCAAAACCGCATATCCTATGCGAATTTGCGCATGCCATGGGGAATGGCCCAGGCGGGCTTAGACCTTATTTTGATACTTTCGATGCTTATAGAAGGTTGCAGGGCGGTTTCGTATGGGAATGGATTGACCACGGAATTCGCAGGAAAACAGCGGATGGCAGAGACGACTACGCCTATGGCGGAGACTATGGCGATGTGCCGAACAACAGCAATTTTGTCATTGATGGTCTTGTACGGCCGGATCGGACACCTTCGCCAGGTCTTATTGAATATAAGAAAATTATCGAGCCTGTTCGAGTCGAGCATATAAAAGAGGATCGCATACGGATCACGAATCGCTATGACTTTGTGACTCTCGATCACCTCTACGCCGATTGGAGCGTAACGGTAGAAGGTCAGACTGTCCAAAGCGGCATATTGGTTCTGCCGCGTATTGATCCTGGTGAAAGTGCAGAGCTGAGCATTCCATTCCAAGCAGACCGTCAGGTCGCCTTCTTGGAACAGGGGGCTGAGCGCTGGTTGAATATCGGCTTCACGCTTGCATCGGATTGTATCTGGGGCGAGCAAGGACATGAGATAGCTTGGGGACAATTCGCGTTAAGTGCAGTTGAGAACAGCACTTCAGAAGCAGCAAGTCTGCCGATTCGCAGCTTGATTTGCCTGGAGAAAGATCGCGAGCTTATCCTCACGAATGATTTATTTACGATCACGTTCGATACCCGTCTTGCCGGAATTAGATCACTGCGAATTAACGGCAAGGATCTTATGAACGCAGGGCCGCGTCTCAATTTCTGGCGTGCGCCGATTGATAACGACATGTATGTCCTGCCAGACTGGCGCAAGGCTCATCTCGATAGACTCAGCGAGCGTATCGATCACTGCCGCTGGGAGCGGGTGAATGAGGGGACGATTCGGATAACGTGGGAGTCACGCATCGCGCCTCCGGTATTCGATTGGGGCTTCCGATGTGAGACGACCTACACCCTAACAGGATCAGGGCTCATCATCATTGACGTGCAAGGGGTCCCGGAAGGCAAACCTCCTGCGATGCTTCCTAAGATTGGACTGCAAATGGAGATTCCAGGAGACATGGATGCTGTGAAATGGTATGGACGCGGCCCTGGAGAGAGCTACTCGGATAGTAAAGAAGCGGGACGGTTCGGTGTTTATCAGAAGTCGGTAGATGACTTATTCACTCCTTATATTTATCCGCAGGAAAATGGCAACCGCACCGATGTCAGATGGGTGTCGATTACGGATGGCGCCGGGACCGGCCTGCTTGCCGCAGGAGCGCCGACACTTGAATTCAGCGCAAGACGCTATACGGACGCTGATTTGGAAGCAGCCAAACATGCGACTGATCTTGTCGCGCGGGACTTCATAACACTGAATTTGGACTACAGGCAGAATGGTCTGGGCAGCAATAGCTGTGGACCTGCTCAATCGCCAGAGAACGCAGTCGCATCAGAAGCATTCCGTTTCAGGATGCTGCTTAAGCCCTATCTATCTGAAGATGCCCAAGCAGAGCGGCTGAGCCATCAAATGAGACGAGAAATGAACACGAACCAGCCACAGGAGGGAACTAACCATGCTTAACGTACAAGACATATTGAACTTAACGGGAAAAATAGCGGTTGTCACTGGGGGGGCCTCTGGGATTGGTCTGGCGACAGCTGAGCTGCTGGCCAACTGTGGAGCCTATTCGATCCTTCTTGATATTAATGAAACGCAAGGGGAACAAGCGGTGGCTGGTATTCGACAACAGGGAGGTCGAGCAAGCTTCTACCGTTGTGACGTTTCTTCCTCTGCCGATTGCGAGCGTGTTGCAGCCGAAATCGATGCCGCCCATGGACGAATCGATATTCTGTTCAACAACGCCGGGATTATTCGGCGTAAAACGGTTGTTGAACTGGAAGAACGCGATTGGGACTTGGTGATCGATGTCTCTTTGAAGGGCGTGTACCTGCTGTCCAAATACATCGTTCCTATCATGGAGCGCGAAGGTGGAGGCAGCATCATCAACTCCGGTTCCGGCTGGGGGCTTAAAGGCGGGGATCGCGCTGCCGCTTACTGCGCAGCCAAAGCTGGTGTTGTGAATTTAACGCGAGCGATGGCGATCGATCATGGTGTCGCCAACATCCGCGTGAATTGCGTATCGCCTGGCGATACGGACACGCCGCTGCTGCGTGATGAGGCGAAGCAGCTTCAGCGCAACGAGGCTGAGTTCCTGGTCGCCTCGGCTGGCGGTCGCCCGCTGGAGCGATTAGGCACGCCGCGCGATATCGCGAATGCGGTGCTGTTTCTAGCGAGTGATATGTCTTCCTGGGTCACAGGAAGCGTGCTTGTTGTGGATGGCGGCGGCATCGCCTGAGGACGATTCGCGTCCCGCTTTGCCAAGCGCCCGGCAGGCTAGCCCGCCCGGCAAGCTAAGAATCTAAGCGTATAAATCGATAAGTACACACCGATGAATGGAGGCGTTACCTTTGCCTAATAAAAGAACTTATGCCCATCCTTATATACCGAATACCGTGCCTGAGGTTCGCGATGCGATGCTTAAGGAGATCGGCCTGACTTCGATGGACCAGCTTCATGACGCCATCCCGGACAGCTTGAAGCTGAATCGGGCAATGAATCTCCCGCCAGCTATGACGGAATATGAGCTGCGCCGTCATATCGACGGCTTGCTTGCCAAGAATAAACATGGCGCTGCGTATCTGAATTTCCTCGGAGCGGGCTGTTGGCAGCATTTCATTCCGGCTGTCTGTGACGAGATCAATCAGCGTTCCGAATTCGTGACTGCCTATGCCGGTGAACCCTATGAAGATCACGGACGATTCCAAACGCTGTTCGAGTATCAAAGTCTGATGGCTGAACTTGTGGATATGGACGTCGTCAACGTCCCCACCTTCGACTGGGCGCAAGCAGCCTCAACCGCTATCCGGATGGCTGGCCGCCTAACAGGACGCCGTGCTGCCTTGCTTCCAAGATCAGTCGATCCAGACAAAGTGATGATCATAAACAACTACTGTACCCCTGTGATGGAGCTGCGCTTTGTGGAGATCGACGAGGCAACCGGCAAGATGGACTTGGCTGATTTGCGCAGCAAGCTAACCAGCGATGTAGCGGCGGTATACTTCGAGAATCCGGGTTACCTCGGCATTATCGAAGACCAAGGACAGGACATATCGGAGCTTGCGCATTCCGTCGATGCGATCTGCATCGTTGGCGTAGACCCGATTTCCCTTGGCGTTCTTCAGCCGCCAAGCCAATACGGCGCCGATATCGTCTGTGGAGATTTGCAGCCGCTGGGCATGCATATGAATTACGGCGGCGGTCAAGCCGGATTCATCGCGACGCGCGATGAAGAGGCCTACGTCATGGAATATCCTTCACGGCTGTTCGGCATCGTGCCGACGGAGGTAGAAGGCGAGTATGGCTTCGGCGATGTGGCTTACGAGCGTACCTCCTTCGCGCTTAGGGAGAAAGGGAAGGAGTCTGTCGGTACCCAGACAGCATTATGGGGGATAACCGCAGGTGTCTACCTGTCCTTGCTGGGGCCTTCCGGCATGCAGGAAGTTGGCGAAACTATTATGCAGAAGTCGCAGTACGCGGCGATGAAACTAGCCGCTATTCCTGGGATTTCCCTGCGATTCGGGGAAACAGCTTTCTTCAAGGAGTTTGTTGTTGATTTCAACGATACGGGGCTAACGGTCGCTCAAATTAATGCGCGGCTTTCCGACGCAGGGATATTCGGCGGTAAAGATTTGTCCGCTTCGTTCCCGGCATGGGGGCAATGTGCGCTCTATTGTGTGACGGAAATTCATTCGCAAGCGGATCTGGATCGCTTAGCAGACACCATTCAAACTATCGTTCGCAAACCGTGATCGACGTATATAGAGAAAGGACGGAACGCCATGAAACGAATTCGCCGAGATCATAAAGTCCGTAATTTTCATCAAGCCAAATGGGATGAGCCGGTCATCTTTGAGCTTCACCGTGAGGGTGAGCGAGGTGTCATTCCGCCTGGAACAGAGGCTGGCATTGCAGCTGAGGTGGGAGACGGCATCGGACGTATCCCATCATCTATGAAGCGGAAAACTGCGCCGGCTTTACCCGAAATCGGGCAAGCCAAAGTACTTAGGCATTATTTGCGCCTATCTCAGGAAACGCTGGGTTCTGATTTGAATGTTGAGATCGGACAAGGCACTTGTACGATGAAATACATCCCGCGTATCAACGAAATGCTGATCCGCACGCCCCATATGATGGAGCTGCATCCCTTGCAGGAGGCAGACTCGGTTCAGGGGATGCTGGAGATTTTCTACAAGCTGGACCTTGCGATGCGCGAGATCAGCGGGATGGACGCTTTCTCCTTCCAACCGAGCAGCGGCACGCAGGCTTTGCTGGCTATGGCTTCCATCGTACGCGCTTATCATGATTCACGGGGAGAAGGAGAACAGCGGGATGAAATCATCACGACGATTTTCTCCCATCCCTCCCAAGCGGCAACAGCTGCCGTCAAGGGCTACAAAATCATTACGCTGCACCCGGACGAAGACGGCTTCCCCGATCTGGAGAAGCTGAAGAGTGTCATCTCCGAGCGGACAGCAGGCTTTGTCGTTGCCAATCCGGAAGACACGGGCATCTACAACCACCGGATTCGCGAGTTTACCGACGTTGTTCACGAAGCTGGCGGCGTTTGCTTCTACGATCAGGCCAACGCCAATGGCTTGCTTGGCATCACGCGTGCGAAAGAAGCGGGCTTCGACATGTGTTTCTTCAATTTGCATAAGACCTTTGCCGCTCCTCATATGTGCGGTGGTCCAGCTACGGGCGCTCTTGGAGTAAGCGAAGAACTCAAACGTTTCCTGCCAGGGCCGCTCGTCGATTACGACGGCAGCCGTTATGTTTTGAAGAATCAGTCTGCTGAAAGCATTGGCAAAGTTCGCAGCTTCCACGGAGTAGCACAGACGGTACTGCGTTCGTATGCCTGGATTATGAGTCTTGGTCCGGACGGACTCAAGGATGTCGCTCAAATTGCCGTGCTGAATAACAATTATCTCTATCATAAAATCCTCCAAATCCGCGGAGCGAGCGCCCCTTATATCAAAGGCCGCCGCCTTGAACAGGTTCGCTACAGCTGGAAGCAGCTTACGGATGAGACGGGTGTCACGACCGAAGATATTACGCGCCGCATGTGTGATTTCGGCCTGCATTACTGGACGTCTCACCACCCGTATATCGTGAAGCAGCCGTTTACTTTGGAGCCGACAGAGTCGTATTCCAAAGAGGATCTGGACGAATACATTCAAGCGCTGGAGCACATTGCGAATGAGGCTTATACGCAGCCGGAAATTGTGCGCTCTGCTCCGCATAACAGCACGGTACACCGGAACGATGAATCGTCCCTCGATGATCCTAAGCAATGGTGCATTACTTGGCGGGCGTATTTGAAAAAGACTCAACTGGTGTGATGAGAGTAGAGACGCGGGGGGCGACTCTGGGTTGTCTCCTGCCCCTTCCGCTTTGCTAACTGGAAAACCTCCCGTTAAATTGGTATTTACGCACTAAAAGTAGCGATTACATGGAAAAACTCCTGTTAATTCCGATGATTTCTCGCTAAATAGCTGTTTTCTCGGGAATTAGAGGGAGGTTTTCCCGCTAGATGTCAGTTCAGAGCTATTCAGAGCCAAACTAACAGGAGCAATTCCTGTTAGACTTTGCCACAAGAACAAATAAGAGGCTGCTCATTAGGTTTGCAACCTGTGAGACAGCCTTTTTGTGTATGGCTTATTGCGGTTCTTTCATTAAGTCGATGAAATGCTGCGCAGTTTTTGTTAAATAGCGATCCTTGTACCAAATTAATCCGGTGGAAAGCAGGAGTGCACTGTCTGCGATGGCAAAGGATTGAATGTCGTATCCGCGATGCATGTTAAGAATGGAAGCCGGCACAATCGTTGTTCCTTCTCCCGAAGATACCCATGCCAACAGCGTCACGATATCCGAGCATTCGCCGATGATATTGGCAGTCAAGCCTCGCTTGGTGAATTGGTCGATAATGCTTTGATACAGCCCAAGCCCTTCTGCACTTGGCAAAATGAGCGGAAAACGCTGAATATCATTGTAACTGAATTCGCGCGATTCAAGCCCCATGTTGGTGGCTGCAACAAAATAAAAAGGCTCAGGCTGAAGCTCCAGTACATGGAACTCCTGCAGCTCCAAGGGGAGACGCACGATAGCAAGTTCGATTACTCGTTCTCTAATGAGTCTAAGAAGTTGCGCGGATTCATTCTGCTGTATTTTATAGGTAACCTCGGGATATCGAGTTTTAAAAATGCGCAGCAGCTGAGGTAAAAAGGCGGAAGATAACGTGTTGACGCCAATAAGCAATTTGCCTCGCGTACCCATGCCAATTTCTTTCACTTCCATTTCTGCTTCTTCCAGAAGCTTGGTCAAATGAAGGGCATGTACATATAAGGCTTGTCCAGCTTCGGTGAGTTCCAATCTTTTACCGTTTCGAATGACCAGTTGGACCCCGAGTTCTTGCTCCATGAGTTTTAATTGCTGCCCAAGCGGCGGTTGTGTCATGTGTAATCGGAGGGCGGCAGCCGTAATTTGCTGCTCTTCTGCGATAGCAATGAAATAGCGAAGTTGACGAATATCCATCGAGAAGCCTCCCACAATCCAAACGATAAACGTTTGATAAATGAACTTTATGTATATTTTTCGTTCGATAATGTCTATGTTACCATAGAGGAAGACTCGGACAAAAGAGGATGTGACTTTCATGAATCTAGCACTTTTTCGCGCAGCAGAGAGCGGAGATACGGATACAGTTCTACAATGGATTCAAAATGGAGCAGATATTAACATGAGAGACACTCTTGGACGTACGCCAATCCTGGCTGCTACCCATGGGAATAAAGTGGAAACAGTGAAAGCGTTGATTGAAGCGGGAGCGGATATTAATTTGCAAGATCACAAACGGGACAATCCGTTGCTATATGCCGGTGCGCAGGGAATGCTCGAAATCGTCCAGCTCATGATCGATGCCGGAGCAGATCCGGCGATTACGAACCGCTATGGCGGGACAGCGCTCATACCAGCTTCGGAACATGGGTATATTGAGGTTGTTAAGGAACTGCTTAGCCGCTCGAAGATTAACGTTAATCACATTAACAATCTAGGATGGACGGCGTTGATGGAAGCAATCATTTTGAGCAATGGCAAGGAAAAACAACAGCAGGTTATACAAGTGCTTATCGCCTACGGAGCCGATGTGACAATTCCGGATAAGGACGGCGTTACACCGCTGGAGCATGCAAGAGCGCATCATTTTACAGCGATTGAGCGTTTATTAATAGATGCAGGTGCTTAACTAATACCGATATGGATATTTGGGGAAAAGGTGTGATGACATGTTAAATGCTTCTTATTGGCTAACGAACGTAAGATTAGAACAAGGCTATGTTAAGGAAGATGGGCAAGTGGCTGGGACGAAAACAGGGCTTTTTCATATCCGAATTGAGGACGGTTCTGTTGCTGAAGTGATTGGAATGGAAACGGAAACGGAACTGCGGAGTCATCTGCCCAAATACGACTGCAACGCGCTGTTGTTGCTTCCTTCTTTCGAGGAGGCCCATATTCATTTGGATAAAACGTATCTCGATGCCCCGTGGAAAGCAGTAAAGCCTGTTTCCAGCATTTTCGAACGGATTGAGGAAGAGAAAGTATTACTGCCTAAACTTTTGCCCATGGCGAAGCAGCAAGCGGAAAGCATTCTGACGCTCATCCAGAGATTTGGCGCGACACATGTTCGGAGCCATTGCAATATCGAGCCTGTCAGCGGACTTCGACGATTAGAGGCAACCAAGCAAGCGCTGGATACATTCTCTGGCAAAATTTCTTCTGAAATTGTAGCTTTTCCGCAGCATGGACTGCTTCGATCGGATTCGGTGCAGTTGGTCAAGCAATCTTTGGCAGAGGGAGTCACGCATGTTGGCGGGGTAGATCCATATACGGTGGACGGGGACATTGAGAAATCGCTGCAGACCATGGTCGAGTTGGCTGTTCTTCATCACGCTGGCATAGACCTTCACTTGCATGATGGAAACGAAGCGGGTAAGCAAACGCTGACGCGACTAGCTGATTTGACCGAAGAAGCTGGATTGCAGGGAAAAGTTACCGTAAGCCATGCCTTCTGGTTCGCGAGTGCTCCCAAGCAAGAAGCAGAAGAGCTAGCTAGCCGGATGGCTGCGCTCGGCATGTCCATTGCATCGACGGTGCCCATTGGAAGAACCACGATGCCACTGCCCATGCTGCATAAGCAAGGCGTCAAAGTGAAATTAGCCACAGACAGCCTGACGGATCACTGGTCTCCGTTCGGAAATGGCGATCAACTGGAGAAAGCCGGGCGGTTCGCAGAATTGTATGGATACAATGATGAAAGGTCATTATCACAGTCTCTGGGGTTCATCACAGGCGGGATAACACCGCTTAATTCAGAAGGCGAGCAAGTGTGGCCAAAGGCGGGCGATGCGGCAAGCTTTGTATTGGTGCATGCCAGCTGCTCCGCAGAAGCAGTGGCGCGAAGAGCTGAGCGTCGAGCGGTTTGGTATCAAGGCCGACTGGTGAGCGGTTCGGTTTAGGTGCAGCTGCCTGTACAACGCAGGCACTTTATACATTTACTCCGAAGGGAGCTATGACCCCTTATTTGAATGAGATCCGCGAGAAAGGGGGCGCTCGCGCAACGTCGATCCCTTATTTCGCTGTCCGGCCTCCGGAATAGACTGATTTAGGCGGAATAGAGTATCTACGATCCGCAGGCACGAGAAAACAGCCGATTTGTCACAAATAGCGAATCGTCGATCCTTAGCTATGGGCGCGATGCCTCATCGTTCAATACTCAGCTACTTGCTCCCCTAGCTACACTCTGCGTTCTCCCAACCGTCTGCACAACTCCGCGCGCCTAAACAAATTTATTCCTAAGGGATCTATGATCCCTTATTTGAATGAGATCCGCGTAATAGGGTCCTCTCGCGGAACGGCGATTCCTTATTCCGCGGTTCGGCCTCCGAACATGTGCACGACAGCATCGAATCAGGAGCAAATAAGGTTGAAAAACAGCGTTACAGCAAAGGCGACGGGTGAAATCGAGTCTGTAAGGTTGAAAAACAACCTTACAGGAGGAACATGTGCACGACAGCATCAAATCAGGTGCAAATAAGGTTGAAAAACAACGTTACAGCAAAGGCAGCCGGTGAAATCGAGTCTGTAAGGCTGAAAAACAGCGACTAAGTCACGGTTCTATTTTTGCCTGAATTTTTGGCCTTATATAATTTTTTGTCAGCCTTTTCAAAAAGGGTTTCTTTGCTCATCCCAGGTTCGTAACTTGCGATGCCGATACTAATGGTGACGACTTTGCCGGCCATTTCCTCATGCTTCGTACCGGACACGGTGGTTCGAATCGTCTCGACCAATTTGATGGCACGCGCAACGTCGGTTTCAAACAATAGAAGCGCAAACTCTTCGCCTCCGTAACGTGCGGCAATATCGTTGGACGAGATCGTTTCCTTAATGATCTGCGCAACGCGTGAAAGAACAACATCGCCGATCAAGTGGCCGAAAGTATCATTGATGGTTTTGAAGTTGTCGATATCAAGTAAAGCCAGGAAAAATGAGGAGCTGCGCTCCCCGCTGTAAGTCAGCGCCATATCGAAATGCTCATAGAAGGATGCTTGGTTATATAAATGAGTGAGCGAGTCGATTTGGGCTTGTTTGCGCATAATGGCATATTGAATCATTAACTCTTGCTTGGCCGTCATTGTCGTAAGCAAAGCTTCCTGCAGCTCACGACCGCGGCTCATAATGTTTATGGCCAGCAGGGTGCAGGCGCCGATAAAGCAAGGGATTGCAACCAGATCGAAATCTGATAAATGGCTCCGGTAACTCTCATCCCCGAAGTACAAAAAGATAAATCCAAGCAGCTGCAAAATTGCAGAGAAAAGGGTTAATCGACTTCGATAAAAAATGACCGATACGAGTATAGGGAGTAAAAACAGGGCAGAAATGATCCGGATATCTGTGTTAAGTCGAATGATGAGGATCGCCAGAATCGTCCCTGCGACTACTAAGGTGTAAAAGGAATATTTTCGGAAAAATTTGTTGACTATCCAGGCCAGACCTACAGTTGCAGACATTTTCAAAGTCGGGAACAGGAGGACATAGTAGTAAAATTCCACAACCTGAGCGTCGTAAGGTAAAAAAAGATAAGAGAAAAGTTGAGCCAGAAGTTGTACCCCGATGATATACCAATAGGAAATCCATATTTTGCGGGCCCAAGTTGTTTCGCTGTCTGTTAAATTCGTTATCATTGTTCACCTGAATATGCTTTTTTGTGTCAATTTTACCATAGATACGATCATTTCGTTAATGTAGTAAATTATTTATGCCGCCAAGGTTTTCGGCGGGGATGGAAAAGTTTTCTGGCTTCGCTTTGTAGTATACTGAAAAAGAAAAATTCGAATAGGTTCACAATCATTCCGTTAGAGAGGAAGATGAATAAATGAGCGAATCGAATAGGAACCTGCTCGAAAATTTATTGTTCTCTTCCCTACATATCTATCATTATCAGGGACAAGCAGGGGGGATTTTGCGGAAAAGAACGATTCATTTCTATGCGGTCTGCGTGATAACGGGTGGCAAAGGCGTCGTTTCCATTAATGATGAGGTCTACGCGGCTGAACAAGGGGATTATTTCGTATTCTTGCCCGGTATGATTGTTGAAGGCAACTCTCATGCCGTTGACCCTATTCAATATGCAATTGGGCTCTTTTCATGCATGCAAGTAAGCAAGCATAGGAAAGAGTGGCGCATACAGCAGCCTCAATTTGAGCGTAAGGGCAAGATACAAGTGCCTCCTGATGACTATGATATCAAGGCAGCGGCAGATCAGTTGATGAATGCTAACGCGAATAAACACACGCCGAACGCAATTAAGCGGAAGTATGACTTGCATCACTTGCTTATGCTGCTCATGACTTGCAGCGGGGTACGCGGAGATATTACGGAAGCCGCCGTGGGTATGGCGCATGCCCTTGCCTACATGAACGAGAACTTTATGAAGGATACGCGAATTGGTGAATTAGCGCGAATTGCTGGATACAGTACGAATCATTTTATTAGAACGTTCAAGGACCAGATGAATATGACACCTACGGAATATGTGCTCAAACAGCGTATGGCCAAAGCCAAGCAGCTTCTTTTCTCATCCGAGAAAATGAAGGAAGTGGCTCAGCAAGTGGGCTATAAGGATGAACACTATTTCAGCAGGGTATTCAAGAAGGCGGAAGGAACGGCGCCCACGCTGTATTTGAAAGACCAAAGCCGGCGAATTGCTACCTTGTACTATGGGATTGATGATTACTTGCTAACACTGGGCCTCAAGCCCGTTGCCGCCTTATCCTATGTAGAGCGAGTATCACACACCTATCCGGTCGACTCTCTGACTGCGTTCAATAAGGACGTCGTTCGCCTGGACAGCATGAAATTGAATTATAATAAGCTGATTCAAACCAAACCGGATCTCATTCTTACCAGCGATCGTTTAGAAGAGAATGAGGCTTTGAAACATATTGCACCAACCGCCGTACTAAAGCATTCGAACGATTCAAGCACCATGCTGGCTTATATAGCAGGCATATTAGGCAGGGAACAGCAAGCGGCGGTATGGCTTGATAGTTATGCAGAACGAAAGCAAGCGATTCAGAAGAAGATCAAGGAAAAATGGGGGAAGCAGACTGCCTACTGTATTAGAGTGAGCCCTACTTTCTACCGCATATATGGAATCGATAATCAGATAGGATCGCTTCTCTATGAGGATGCCGGACTTACGCTGCCAAGTGCGATTTCAGCTCAGGAGTGGGCTATTGATATTCAATTGCAGGATTTGAACGGCTATAATGCCGATCATATTTTCCTTATGACAGATCCAACAGAGGCATCCAGACAACGGCTGCATAGACTTCTGGAATCGGAGGAATGGAGATCACTAGATGCGGTAAGGAATCATCAGGTGTATGACGCAAGCGATCTGCGATTCAAAACGTTAGGACCAGCCGGACGAATGTGGGCACTGAATGATCTCGCGGATCAGCTGAGAATCTAGCATGGTGAAATAGTTCAACCAAAAAGAGGGGGATAATCCATTGTTAATCCCGGTCTCATTCCTTAAAATGATAATGATTATTATTATTAATTAGAAATGGGGAACGGAAACAAATGCATAGATTCAAATTAACCGCAGTACTTATGGCTGCCGTCCTATTAGGTTTATTGGTCGCTTGCGGCAGCAATAAAGAGCCAGTTCAGCAGGAGCAAACCAAAGCAACCGCGGACAAAGCAACGAGAACGATCACTCATCTCAAAGGAAGTACCGTTATTCCTGCTAAAATAAATAAGGTCGTAGTTCTGTCAGCAGCCTATATCGATCACTTGCTCACGATTGGCGAAAAGCCGAGCGGGGTGAATGTTGAAGTGCGTTATGGAGGGGATTATCTGCCCTATTTGGCAAGCAAATTGGCAGGTGTGCCGCTTGTCGGTACTGCGGATAGTCCGAATTTGGAGGCCATTGTTCAGATCGCTCCCGATGTGATTCTCATTGAAAGCCGCACGGCGGATAAAACGTACGAACAGCTGCAGAAAATCGCACCCACCATCGTTCTTGGCAATGAGTGGCTTGCCTACGAAAGTGATACGACTTTTTGGACAAAGGATCTGTTAACCATCGCTGAGATGTATGACAAAGTCGATATGGCCAAAGCGAAGATAGCGCAGTTGGAAGAGAAAGCAGTCAAGGTTAGAGAGAAAATCAAGGCTATGGATAATAAGAAGCTTGCCTATTTGCGTGTAAGAGAAAAGAACCTTCAGCTATATGCCCAAAATGGGCACCCAACCAATGTTTTGCTGTATCATGATCTTGGATTTACACCATCAGCGCTTACGCCAAAGGATCAAAGAGCGGATCTTTCCCTGGAGAAAATTCCTGAATTACAGGCGGATTATATTGTCCTGGAAGTGGACCCGAATGCCCGTGACAATCGCAAGAACATGAACGAAAGTGCCTTGTGGAAAAATAACCCTGCCGTCCTGAACAACAAGATGTATGAAACGGATTCCTTCTGGTTATTTAAAGGATGGGGTGTTATAGGCCGCGGAGAGATTATCGACGAAATAACAAAAATGATTCAATAAATGGCGAACATGGGGCTTTCATACGGGCAAGAGTTGGGTGCTTGCTTGCAGCAATATTTTGTGACATCGATTCGAAGCTCGCAGGGTCCAGTGTTGGCGAATTCGGCTGAGGATCTGCTCGATGCAACAAGACTAACACCAATTCTGCGGCAGCAGTCTGACCAGTTGGGGCAACCTGATCCTGTTGTCATAGGTACTTTATTTGCCAAGCGTTACTCGGTATTCGCAATGGGACTTTTAGCGGCTATCAGTCTCCACGATACATCGTTAGCCTTGTCGCATGATCGCGTGCGTTTGCAGGTGACCCAGGCAGGGGCCATGCAGTATGAGACAGCGGTGGAGGATTCCCCTCTGCTGTCCGTTTCAAATCTCGAGGAACGCAGAGCCAGATTAACGGACTATGTCGTGCGGCTGCAAATGCATTTGCAGCCTATATTTCAAGCCGTGTCTGCACAGACGGGAGCAAATGTTCAGGTGATGTGGACGTTAGTATCACATAACTTGCACAATCTGTATGCGCGGTTAGAGGCTGATGAGCGCATCTGGCAGACAACCGAACGGCTGCGCCTGATCATGGCTGATCGGAGTGTGCTCTTGGAACCGAGGAGCGGCCATGCATTTGCCGTTAAGTTTCGTTTGTTCGAGCATTCACAGTGGCAGGGTTCCCCCTTCTATCTACGTCGTCATTGTTGCCTTGCTTATCGCATACAGCATCCATCTGGGGAGCATGATTACTGCCAGACTTGTCCCAAATTAAGTACGGAAGAACGGCTGCAGATGCTTGTAAAATAAAGGGTTGCCCATCAGGTGAACGGCCTGGAGGGCGGCCCTGTTTTGCTGTTTCAACCAACTTCCCTGCTTGCTATAATAGGGGGTATCAAGGATAGGAGGACACCTTCATGGAAAATCAGGCGAAAGTCAGTCAGTATATCATCATTAAGGAAACGCTGGACGAGCTGATGCAAAGTGGTCAGCTCAAAGTTGGCGATCGCATGCCTCCGGAAATAGAGCTGGCTCGCCAATTTCAAGTGAGCCGGGAAACCGTGCGCGCTGCGATGAAGCAGTTGGAGCAGGAAGGAAAGCTGGATGTCAGGAAAGGGGTTGGCCGCTTTGTGCGCCGCCCGTTGAACGCCATTCCGAGTAGTATCGACAAATTCATCTCGACGGAAGAGATCATCCGTTCCGCGGGATTAGTGGAAGGCCAATTGAAGCAATTTGTGCGAACAGAACCTTGTCAGGAGGAATGGGCCGACTATTTGAGAATTCCAGTGGGGACGCCTGTTATTATTAATGAACGAACGAGAACGGCTAATGAAGAACCTGTTGCGCATAATGTGAATATTATGCCGCTTGCCTTGGTTGAGCAGGCTTTTCAGAAAACACCGCTGATCGGCTCCTTGGTTCGGTTTCTGGAATCCGAATGCGGTATTCATCTGACCGCTGCCAATGCGGAGTTGGTCGTTCCTCATCATTCCCATCCGATTTGCCGCAAGCTTCAAGTGAACAAAGACACAACAGTCCTCATGATGAAGCAAATCCACTTTGACCAAAAGCATATGCCTGTCTTATTTTCCTACGATTATTACCGTAACGATGTGTTCCAATTCTGGGTGAACCGTCGGAGGTAAGGCAAGACAGAATTGATGAACTTAACAATTTCTTCGCACATAGTTGACAGACCGTTAATAAAGCTCATCCATAATAGGAATTGAAGATGTCTAGACAACATTTCAGAAATTCGAAAAGGATGGGGACTATGAAGAGATTAATGAACGTACTGTGTATTCTGACGTTTACATCAATAGTTTCGGCTGGTTGCGGAACCAATGAGGCTGCGACTAGCACGGCAGCAGTCACGAATGGAACGACGGCAGCAGCTGCGACTACTGCCGCACCTAAGAAATATGAAATCAATTTGGCAACGGCTGGGGATACGAACATGACGGATCTTCAGGAGAAGAATGTTTCCTTGGATTTCCAAAAGCAGTACGCCGGATCTCAAGTTCGAGTCGTGAATACAGGTGCAGGGGACGCTGGCACGCAAAAAATATTTGAAAAATTAAAAGCCCAAAAAGATGCAGGCAAGACAGAGTGGGATATCGACCTTGCGATTGTGCATCAAAGCGGTATGCAGCAGTTGATTGATAATGACCTATTGGATAAATGGGTGCCGCAATCAGCTAACAAGCAGTATGTTGTTTCGGCTGACAGCAAAAACAGCCTGGGCACCAATGTAGAAGGTTATGTGATTCCGCTCTTCCATAGTCAGGTTGCTCTTGCTTATAACCCGGATAAAGTGAAGCAATTCCCCGCTAACTTCGAGGATCTAACGACTTGGATCAAAGCGAATCCCAAGCGTTTTGGCTATAACGGCATCCAGAATGGTGCGAGTGGCGTCGCATTTGCCACTGCGTATACGTACTGGAAATCAGGCGACTACAAAAAGCTGAGCGAAGGCCCGTTTGACGCGTCACTGGAGCAGAAATGGCCGGCAATTATGAAGGAGCTCAAAGCACTTCCTGTTACCTACACGAACGGCAATAACGGTACGCTCGATATGCTGAACCGTGGTGAAATCGATATGGGACCTGTATGGGTCGATATGTTTAACTTATGGGTGAGCGAAGGACGCATGAACCCTGCATATGGCTTGAAAATCGTCGATCCCGGCATACCAGGTCAACCGATGTATGTGGTGATTCCCAAAAATGCCAAGAACAAAGAAGCGGCTTTAAAGTATGCCGATTTGTTGACCTCTCCTGAAACGCAAGCGAAGGTGATTGTAGAGAAAAATAGCTGGTATCCAGGCATTGACGCAACGGCAGTGCTTCCAAAGGTTAGCGAGGAAGGCAAGAAGAAGTTGTTCAAGGATATTACAGCAGAGGATTTGAATAAACGTGGTCAGTCATTTCCCATCAATACCTACTTCGACCATCTGAAAACGGCATATGAGAAAAACTAATTCACATTCCAACGTCTTTTGGCATCAAGCAGCAGGAGTGGGACTCGCCACTCCTGCTATTGCCGTTGTCGCGCTGCTTTTCATGTACCCGTTTGTTCTCTCCTTCCTATCGAGCCTCCGCTCCCAGGAGCAGGTATGGACGCTAGCAAATTATGTTGAGGCGTTTTCGCTTTATGGTGGCGACTTGCTGTTTACGCTGTGGGTGTGTGCGGTCAGTTTAGTTTTGCTTATCGGATGCACTGCGATGATCGGCGGATTTTTGCGCTTAGGCGCCTATCCTGTACTGGAATTTATATTTAAAATTCCGCTATTCGTTCCGTTCGTTGTCGTAGGGCATGCGATGCGGGTATTTCTGGCACCGCATGGTACGCTGAATTCCGCCATTGCTATAACGGGCTGGTTCAATCCGGACATGCTGCCATCCTTTGCATTCTCAACGCTCGGCCTTGTTGCCGCTTTGGTGTGGAAAAATCTTGGTTTGGCTCTGCTCCTGGTGCTTGGCGGCTTCCGCTCCGTGAATGAAGGGATGCTGGAAGCGGCAAGGGGGATGGGGGCAGGCAAGCTCAGATTAATCTGGCATTTCCTCGTTCCCATGAACAAAAGCAGCATCGGTGTGATGGCTGTTCTAACCTTCACCTCCATGCTAGGCTGCTTCTCGATTCCTGCTATGTTGGGTAACGCGGGCGGGCATCAAATGCTGATGATGGATCTATATCATCAAAGCGTCTATCAACATAATTACGGATTAGCGAATGCGATTGGCGTTATTACCTATGTAGCTTCTATGGGAGCTGCCATTTACTACCTGAAGGGGTTGTCGAAGAAATGAGCAAATCCATTTCGGCAGCTGCTGCTAGCAGCTCGCATAATCTGATAGGCAGGAAGCCTCCCTTCGCTCGTATGACGCGTCGATTATTGTTGTATGCCGTATCGATATTTTTCATATTTGGGCCGCTGTCGAGCCTTATTCTGTGGTCGCTGGCGGAGAAATGGTTCTGGCCGCACCCGTTCCCAAGCGCTTGGGGATTCAAGTATTGGCATCAAGTATTTGAGGGTAAAATGCTCTCCTCGCTGGGCCTGAGCTTCGCCATCGCCATTACGGTCACACTGCTCTGTTTGGTGCTGACCGTCCCTTTGTCTTATCTCATTGCTCGCAACCGGCTTCCTTTCAAGCATGTGATTCTGCTGTTGTTTCTGCTGCCTCAGGCATTCCCGCAGCTGCCAGTCTTCACGAATGCGATGGTTTTTCTCTATCGATTTGATTTGGTAGGCACGTTGACGGGGCTGACATTGATTCATTTGGTGGGAGCCATCGTGTTCTCAGTATGGACGTTGGTATCCGTGTTTCAATCTGTAGCGGAATCGATGGAAGAGGCTTCATATATGCTCGGTGGCGGGAAAGTGTACACGTTTTTTCATGTGGTGCTGCCGATGGCTGCCCCTGGGATTATCGCGAGTTCGTTATTAGTTTTTTTATATTCGTTGGATGAGTTCACCGGCAGCTTATTAATTGGCGCGCCATTTCATATTACGATGCCTGTCTTTATGTATAACGCTGCCAATGGCTACGAGATGCAGGTCGCTTCAGTCACCTCAGTACTGCTGATGGTACCGGGAATCATCTTGTTGTTTTTCCTGCAACGGTTTATGCGTTCAGAATATTTGGCTGCATTCGGGAGGGTTTAAGATGGGCATCACCATTCAAAGCTTGAACAAGCGTTACGGTAAAAAGAGGGGGATTACAGATATCAACCTAGCCCTGCCCAAAGGTGGATTAACAGCCATTGTCGGGCCCAGCGGATGCGGGAAAACGACGCTGCTCAGGACGCTGGCTGGATTCTTGACGGCTGATGAGGGGCGTATCCTATTCGGCTCCCAAGACGTTACGCATACTTCCCCCCAGCAGCGGAAAGCGGCCATGGTCTTTCAACATTACGCGCTCTGGCCGCATATGAGCGTATTCGACAATGTCGCTTATGGTCTGAAGCTGCAAAAGGTGGCGAAGCTGGACCGGGAAGCCCGCGTGCATGAAGTGCTGGAACGGGTAGAAATCGATACGTCCGACATTGCGGCCCGCTATCCGCAGCAATATTCCGGCGGACAGCAGCAGCGAATTGCGCTAGCCAGAGCGCTAGTCGTGCAGCCTGAGGTGCTGCTGCTCGATGAACCTTTGTCCAATCTGGATGCGAAGGTACGTCAAAGGCTAAGGGTTGGGATTCGCAGCATCCAGCAATCTTTTGGCATTACAGCCGTTTATGTGACACATGATCAGGAAGAAGCTTTATCGATGGCCGATTACGTGATTGTTATGAACGAGGGCAGGGTTGAACAAGCGGGCACGCCGGAAGAGATCTATCGCCAGCCCTCCACGTATTTTACGGCTCAATTTCTGGGAGAAAGCCACACGCTCACACTTCATCGACAAGGGACACGTCAGAAAGTTGTTATCCGCTCTGGAGACTCATTTATTGAATCAAATGGTGAAGTTCATCGAGATGACGAAGGCAAGCAGCAGGTAAGAGAAGAGAATGGCCATTATGTGCTGCAGGGGACTATTCGCCATCATTTATTTATGGGGTCCTACTACCGCTATATGGTAGAGATTGACGGTCAACACATCTTTGTTGACGATGATGCGCTTCTTCAGGCGGGGCCCTGCACCGTCAAAATTCCTTGTGAAAAAGCCTATTGGTTTGACATCTAACAGATAGAGGGAGGCCAGCTATCCATGCGATTGATCGTGATGGGAGACTTGCATTATTCGCTGATGAATGGCGGCGCTGAGGAAGTGCTGGAGGCGCGGGATAAGTTCTACAGGGCTATGATTCATCATTTTGTACAATTGGAAGCTGATTATCATATTTCACTGGGGGACCTCACCCATGAGGGAGTGCCGGAAGAGTTCGAGCACATGTTGCAGTGGATCGGCGGCAATGTCGGTCACTTCATACCGGTGATTGGGAACCATGACGCTTATTTGCTTCCCAAATCGGACATTACCGCAATCATCGGTCACAAGCGGTATCAGGCCATCGAGCGAGATGAGGCTCATATCCTTATTCTCGATACGACCAAAGAAATGAATCGGGATGACTGGGGCGGGGAGCTGGATGAGGAGCAGCTAAGATGGCTTGAAGATGAGCTCGTGAAGTCAGGGAATAAGCCGGTTTTGGTGTTTGGTCACCATCCGGTATATGGCACGACGGCACGCTCAACCATGGAGATGATGTCGATTGACCCGCGAACGGATATTCGAGCTGTTCTGAACAAGAAGCAAGGACAAGGATTCTACTTCTGCGGACATAACCATGTGAATTCCATTGTGCAAGAGGATAATTGGTTTTATATTCAGACAGCAGCTTGTCTGGATGTTCCAGCCTTCCGCAGGGTTGAGCTGCATGAAGGTGCGGTTCGAATTGATCTTGTTGCTATAGACGATGCCGAACTGGCCAACTACATGGAAATTGTGTATGCCAATATACCGGGATGGGAATCCATCGTGACGGCAAATGGCGAAGAAAAAGACAGGGTTCTGGAAGTGAAGCTCCTGTCTAACTAATCTTCCTATCAGGCCTAATTTCTCAACAGACCCAACAAAGCAGCTGCCACACAGCCGCTTTGTTTTTTTTGCCTTACGACCAGTCAATCGTTATGACCAATCAATCGTTTGAAACGTTCTAGTTTCCGCCGATTTTCTTGCTTTGAGGCATTGCAGGGCGCTGATGAGTCCATCATCGAGCGTACTGATGGATGTGTTCCGACCTTGCATGAGTTCGATGAAATTGCTGGCTAGCATGCGGTCGCCGCCAAAGTGATCCTGCGAAGCATCGATTTCATACGTCTCGACCCGTGAGGTATGGTGCATGAAGACCTTGACGATGCCCGTGAAAAAATCAAATTCCACCGTACCTTTGTAACCAAGGAAGCGGGCGCCACGCGAGGCGGCTTGTTTACGCGCGAAGAAGTTCTGTGAATACGAAACGTGCATGCCGTTCTCATAATAAATGAGAGCGCTTCCGGAGTCTTCATTGCCGGTATCTTTGGCGAAGCTGCAGTACGCCCAGCGATCACGAACGTCAGGCTCAGCGAAAGCGGTGCTTTCTTCACACGTTCTGTTCTCCGTGCAGTCCACGCATTTCAAACCAGCGGGTTTGTCGCCTTTGAAAATTTGCTTGGACGTCATCGCACATACGCTGACAGGCTGCATCTGAAGCACGTGATTGATGTAATCGAAATCGTGGGTCGCTTTTTGCAGAAACAAGCCCCCTGTCAACGACTCATCCCGGTACCAGTTATGGAAATAGACGCCGCCGTAAGGAACATTATTGATCGCTTGCACGTGCTCGACCGTGCCGATTTTGCCGGAATCCACAATTTCCTTGACCCATTGGACAATGGAAGTCACTCGCAGGGGAAACGACACGACGACAGGCGATTTGTAATGGTCATTGCCTGCTTTTAAACGGCGTAGATCCTGCATCGTTGTGGCGACCGGCTTTTCAAGAAATAAAGGGATGCCCGTCGGAAGCACCTTCAAAGCCATTTCCGTGTGCAGCAGGCACCGTGTCCCAATGAGGATGCCATCCAGTTGCGTCGAAGCCATCATTTCCTCCGGTGTATCATAGAAGAGGGTATCCATCAATTGAGGCAGCCGCTCCTGCTGGATTTCATGCTTTCTGATGTCGGAAATTGCCGCAATGTGGCAAGCATTGTCCTCTTTCATAATTTTCGCGATGACATCCTGAATGCGGTTTCCGTAACCAATAACTCCTAATTTCATTTTCATTTCCTCCTTGGCAGTTGTTGAACTATTTTCTATTATAGAGAGGAGGATTGCAGATAGATTTGTCATCAAAGCCGAGTTTTTTGCTTTTTTGAATGAAAGGACGCCATGCTAATGGAGCTGGAACGTGTTTACTTAAATCTGACGATAGAAATCCGCAGCATCATTACGATGTACTATTTTGAGTTTGGCAAAGATTATGTTTTCTCCGGGGAAAGTCATGACTTTTGGGAAATGGTTTATGTGGATAAGGGCGAAGTCGAAGTGATTGCCGATACAACCAGTCATACACTGAAGACGGGCTCTCTGATTTTTCATAAACCGAATGAGTTTCACAGCTTTACAGCCACGCATGGAAGGGCGCCGAATGTGATCGTCATCACGTTTGATTGTTATTCGAAAGCGATGGAGCAATTTGAAAACAAGGTGTTCCAGCTTCAGGATGAGGAGAGAAATCGGCTTGCCCAAATTATTGAGGAGGGTGCCAATACTTTTATTTTTCCTTTTAAATATCCCTTGACCCGCAAGCAGAATGCGGAGATTGGCAGTGAGCAACTGCTGAAGAATTATTTGGAAATGTTCCTCATTCTGCTGCTTCGCAAGGAGACGCATCAAGAGAGCGATCAGTCCTTGTCGTTCCTGCCCAAGGAGAAGGATGAAGCCCAGCTTGTGACAGCGATTATCCATTTCCTGGAAGAACGGCTGGATTCCCAAATTTCCTTAACAGAGATTAGTGATAAATTTCATGTAGCCAAAACGAAGCTGAAAGACTTGTTCGCTAAACATACGGGTAAAAGCATTAAGGAATATTTCATGCGGCTGAAAATCGACAAGGCCAAAGTGTCCATTCGTGAAGATGTGCATAATTTCACGGAAATAGCTCAGCGGCTTGGCTTCAGCAGCGTTCATTATTTCTCCAAAGCTTTCAAACGGGTAAGCGGCATGAGCCCCTCCGAATACGCCAGGTCTGTGAAGGCCAGAAGCCGCATAGGCAGTTAAACTTGCTTATTTGTTTGCTGACGTCCACCGCAGACTTCGCTTTAGGGGTTTTCGGTCTCACAGGGCATCTAATGAACTGTAGGATGCTTATAGAGCGGAAAAAGGCTACTTTGGCGATATAATGAACTGGATTAACGCTATCGAGCAAATTATAGGGGGAAAGGTGATCATTTGCTTGAAATAGGGCATCAGGAATTCATTAGAATTTCAGAATGCGCGATTTTGGCCGAATAAAGGGTATTGAGTTCGTTAGGGGCTTGGGTTTGCC
Source organism: Paenibacillus sp. HWE-109 (assembly GCF_022163125.1). NCBI lineage: Bacteria > Bacillati > Bacillota > Bacilli > Caryophanales > Paenibacillaceae > Paenibacillus > Paenibacillus sp. HWE-109. The sequence continues at coordinate 8,683,051 of NZ_CP091881.1, forward strand.
TCAAGGGAACGTCAAGCCTTTATCCAAGCCCAAAGTGTCATTACCGCGAGGTTGGGGGAACTACAGGGCGCTATTTTGCTGTTTGCCAAGCAAATTCAGCTCTTTTTGCAGAAATAAGACCCTGTAGTTCCGCTAGCCCCCTTGCTTCCCTACTATTTGCCTAAATAGAGTCCTACAGTTCCGTTAAAAAGATTTAAGAGGCTCATCCCTTTGGGAAGCGAGGCCTTTTTTCTCACCACAATAGAAAGTATAAGTTTTCGGTTCCCGAAAACGTCTTTCTATTTGGCGATAAAACCTACATCTAAACGCGGTCGCTCATCTTTGAATGGCTTCGATAGAGGTTTTCTCAATGCTTGCACGGTATGCATCGGCAAGATGGAGGGCACAGACGCCGATGCGGATCGATGATATAATCAGGTTGGGTGAGGAACGAATGACGCTGATGCAGCATTTGAAAATTAAACATAAGCTTTTTGTATTTATTCTGGCAGGAGTAATTGCCTCAAGCGGGCTGGCCTGGCTGTTTGTACAACAGTCGCATAAGCTGTATGAGCAAATCATTTATCGGGAAGCTTCGGACAAATTTTATTTGTTTTCCGAACGAATGGAAGAGAAGCTGCGGGAAATCGATAAGCTGTCGCTCTCGATCTTTTCCGATCCGGAAGTGCAAGCCGATTTGAAGACGATGAAGATGTCTCCGGCAACCTATGAGGCGTTTGAGGCTGCCAACAAGCTGAAGCGTAAACTGCTGACGTATCACCAGTCGGATTTCTCCGTCTCGTCGATTACGATTCTAGATGCAAGCGGCAACTTGCTGAGTGCAGGGGTGAACGCGGCTAGCATTAATGATGGGAACAAGGAGCGGTTTCAGAATCTTGGACATGTCTGGGGAGGGGCTAGCGTGTGGGTCGGCGGGGAAGAGCAGCAGGAAACTTTCTACGCTGTCAGGGACATCCGTGAAATTGCGGATTTGAGCCTGGAACGGCTGGGCACACTGATGATCGGCGTTGAGGCGCCTAAGGTCGTGTACGCCTCAAGTCAGCGGCATGGCAACTATGATTCTGAGCTGATGATTACTTCTGGCGACCGGCTGCTGTTCACGAGCAACCGCGACTTGCCTCTGCCAATCGCGCGCAGGGGTGACTCCAATGTCGTTGCATTAAACGGCAAAAGCTATCTGGCAGCGCAATTTACGCTTGCTTATACAGGCTGGACATTCATCCACTTTATCTCCTATGATGCCGTCTTCAGTCACGTGAATATGATGAAAAATGTACTGCTTGGTTTATACGTGCTGCTTGCTGTTGTGCTGCTCTGGCTTGGCATGCGCTTTTCACTTAGTATGACCCGACCGTTAGAAGCGCTGACACAGCGTATTTCTCTGGTAGAGAAGGGGAATTTTGAAATCGGCGAGCCTTTTTACCCAGTAAACAGGGATGAATTAAGTATTTTGAATCGCAACTTTGATAAAATGACAGAGCGCCTGGATGCGTTAATCAAGGAAAATTATGTGAAACAAATTCAACTCAAAGAAGCGGAATATGAGGCGCTCAAGGCTAAAGTGAACCCGCATTTTCTGTACAATACGCTCGATTCGATTCACTGGATGGCGAAGGGCTACGGTCATGGAGATCTGGCCCGGATGGTCAAGGCGCTCGGCGATATGCTGCGCAGTACAATTAGGCAAAAGGAATTTGTAACCTTGCGCGAGGAATTGGCTCATTTACGCAATTATGTTACGATTCAGCAGTTTCGTTTTGAAGAGCGGCTTAGCTACCAAATGGACATACCGGAGGAGCTGCTTAGCCTTCATTTGCCGTGGTTGATTCTGCAGCCAGTGGTGGAGAATTGCATGAAATATGGTGTCGATGCAGCAACAGGGCGATGCGAGATTACGCTGACGGCAGAGCTAGAAGCAGATCGTTTGGCACTGATTATACAGGATAAAGGACCGGGCATGGCTAACCCCCTTGATCGTGATGAATCAGCCGCAGAGGAGCCTGTATCGGACAGCACTGGAATTGGCTTATCCAATATCCATGATCGGATTCAATTGTGGTTCGGAGATACATACGGCATCCGGATTGAGCAAGGACGCCAGCGAGGTGCGGTTATTCGCATTGAGGTGCCGATCTTGCCGAACCCGCCAGGAACGAAAGTCAAGGGAAACAGGAGGAACAGCGATGAACGCCTATAAGATCTTACTTGTTGATGATGAGAGAATTATCCGCGAGGCGATTGCCAGAACGGTTGATTGGGAACGTCTTGGGTTAACGTTGATTGGAACAGCGGCAGATGGGCATCAAGCATGGGAACAAATCGAAGAGCTGCGGCCAGACATTGTACTAACGGATATCAAAATGCCGCGGATTGACGGTCTGGAACTGATTCGTCGAACCAAAGAACACCTGCCAGACACGCGGTTCGCGGTTCTTTCTGGCTATGATGAATTCGACCTCGCCGTGCGGGCGATGAATCACGGCGTCAAACACTACTTGCTCAAGCCATGCGATGAGCAAGAGATCGAGCTGGCGCTCAGCGAGATCATCCGCGAGTTGGACGAGGCGCGTCGCCGTGACAAGCTGCTCGCTGCCGCGCGTCAAGCAGACGAAGCGCGGCTGACGGAACGCGAGCCGCTGCTTGCTTTGCTGCTCGAGGAGCCCTTGGTCTTGGCGCCGGATGCCGCCGAGCATCTGCGGCAGGCGAAGCAGCTGGGCCTCAAGCTGCGGCTTATCTTCGTGCAGTGGGAGACGGCTACGGCGTGCCAAGAACTGCGCGTCCGCGAGGTGGCTGCCGCGCAGAGCGGGGCGGATCGGCCGCTCGGACAGAGCGCCGTTGCCGGGAACCGGCTGCTGGCGTCCGTCGCAGACGCCGGTCTTGCCCCGGCTGTAGCCGCTGCGCAGCTGCTGCGCGACGAGCTGCTGAGCCGCTGCCCCGGCCTGCGGCTGACGGTGGCGGTCAGCGATGCCGGACCGCCGGAGGCGCTCGCGCGCCTGTACAAGGACGCGCAGGCTTATGCCGCGCGCGTCTTCTACCTCGGCGCCGGGCGCATAGCCACGAGCGAGCTGGCTGAGCCGGCGCGCGCGGCTGGCGCTGCGCCCGAAGCGGCTCGCGGCGAGCTGGTCGCCGCCGCTTTGCGCGTCGGCGACATCGATGGAGCGCGGCAGGAGTTGGCCGCGTTCTTCCAGGCGCTGGCCGCCGCCCGCTGTGATCGGCACACGTCGCTAAGCCTGTGCCTTCAGTTGATGACAGCGATGCTCAAGGATACGCCGCCGGAGGAACTGCTGAGCAAGACAGCGCAGCTGCTTAGTTTGCCGACGCTTGGTGACATTGAGCACTGCATCGCTGGCGAGTTGGAGATCGCGGCGCAGCGCTTCGAGGATTCCTCGACGCATAAGGGCACGGCAGTCGTCATGCGGATGAAGCGGCTGATCGCCTATTATTTGGCGCATGAAGAATTATCGCTGCAATGGCTTGGACAGCATCACCTGTTCATGAATGCAGAGTACTTGGGTCGCTTGTTTCGCAAAGAAACGAATGAAAAGTTTTCGCTGTATTTGACGCGTTTGCGAATCGAGCGGGCGAAGGAGTTAATTGCTACAGAGACCGAAAGCAAGATGTATGAGATCGCCGAACGCTCGGGATTTGGCGGCGATCAGCAGTATTTCGGCAACGTGTTCAAGAAGTTTACAGGCCTTTCGCCGCTCGAATACAGGAAGAGTCTATCGGGCGAGTCTCGCTGAGGGCCTGAGGGCTCTCTCGGATTTTCACAAAAAACGTATCGGTTTTTTCTATGTTGGTTTGGACGATTCAGGTATATACTCGGTTTAATTCCTAGTATTCTCATATGTTTATAGGTAGAGGAGAGAAAGAGATGACTACGGACGTAAGATCAGATGCATTTATTCGGAATGAGCGCGAGGCAGAGCTTGCGCAGCGATCCGATCGATTAGCTGCTCGCTTCGCGGAGCGTTCGGCGCTGCATGATACAGAGGGAAGCTTTCCGTTCGCCAATTTCGCGGATCTTCGCGAGGCAGGCTACTTGCAGTTGACCGTTCCGCGTGCCTACGGTGGAGAGGAAGCGTCGCTGTACGAATTGGTGCTTGCCCAGGAACGGCTCGCGCGAGGCGATGGCTCAACGGCGCTTGCGGTGGGTTGGCATGTAGGATTGCTGCATCAGCTGCGCTTTACGCATGCTTGGCCGGAAACGTTGTACGCACGTTTTTGCCGTGAGTCGGTGGAAACCGGCGCGCTGGTTAATCATTTGGCGACGGAGCGGGCAACAGGCAGTCCGAGCCGGGGAGGAAGACCGGAGACGAAGGCCGTTGCTACCAAGGGCGGATGGCTGCTGAGTGGACGCAAAACCTACAGTACGCTGAGCCCGATCCTCACTTGTTTTACCGTTTCGGCGGCGATTGAAGGCACGGAGGAGACCGGGGAGTTTTATGTGCGTGCCGGGTCGGGCGTGCGTGTGGAAGAAACGTGGAACACGCTTGGCATGCGCGCTACGGGGAGCCATGACGTTGTGCTTGAAGATGTATTCGTGCCTGATGATCAGTTGGTTCATCGATCGGGAGCACCGCGCGAGGAGCGCACACCCGACGAAGGCGGCTGGCTATTGCATATTCCCGCTTGTTATATCGGGATTGCGCATGCGGCCAGAAGCTTTGCAATTAATTTCGCGCAGCAGTATCGACCGAACAGCTTGACCACACCGATCGCTGAACTGCCGAATATTCGGCGTCAAATCGGTGAAATGGAAATCGCGCTTGTGACGGCGCGTACGGTTCTATACTCGGTTGCCGATCGCTGGGACCGTGAACCTGAGCGGCGCAAAGCGCTGAAGGCGGAGCTGGGCTTGGCTAAACAGGTAGCCACGAATCAGGCCATCTCGATTGTAGATACAGCGATGCGTGTCGTCGGTGCTGCGAGTTTGTCGCGCAGCCTGCCATTGGAGCGGATGTACCGCGACGTGCGGGCAGGGCTGCACAATCCGCCGATGGACGACATTGTGGTCAACGGGTTGGCGCAGAGAGCTCTGGATGAAGTGAAACTTATGAATACCTAAAAAGGGATGGGGACTAAACATGGCAAAAGCAAGAATAACAGGTTTAACAGTTGCCTTGAGCACTGTGTTGGCGTTGGCAGGCTGCTCAAGCGGTACTACTTCCAGTGCGCCAGCTGCGACAAGCGCTGCAACGGCAGCGGCCACGACAGCTCCGGTATCCAAAGATCCGGTTACACTGCGCATGACATATTGGGCAGGTTCGCAATTGACCGTAGACAGGAATAATGCTGTCGTGCAGCTGTTTCAGAAGGCCTACCCGAACATTAAAGTAGAGGCTGAATATTATGCGGGCGATGCGTATTGGGATAAAATGAGCGTGCTCGCGGCTTCGAATAATTTGCCGGATGTGATCCGGATGGATTACTCCAAAATTACGAATTTCGTCGGCAAAAATTTGCTCCTCCCATTGGATGACTATTTGAAGGACAAAACGATTAATCTGGAAGGCGTCAACCCCATCCATAATGCCGGCGGTCGTTTCAATGACAAGCAATACGGCATCAACATAGGGAACAATGCGCTGGTCATGTTCTATAATCCGGAACTGCTTGAGAAAGCAGGGGTCAAACCGCCGGCAGACAATTATACATGGGAACAGTACGAGAAGGATTTGCGTACGATCAAGGATAAGCTCGGCATCTTCGGTGATACTCACTTAGCGCAGTCGCATTTCAGCGTCTGGCTTCGCCAGCATGACAAGTCACTTTTCAACAAAGGACAGGATGCGCTCGGGTATGAGGACGATCAGCTCTTCATCGACTTCTTTAAGCAGCAGCTTCGCTGGCAGAAGGATGGACTCGTTACACCGCTGGGCACGGAGTTGGAAGTGAAAAGCTTGGAGGATGGTCCTTTTACGAAGGGACAGACGGCTTTCGGCGGATTCTCTTATTGGAGCAACCACGTCGATATTATGGAAAAACAGCTGAAAAAGAATGTCGGCTTAGCGATGTATCCGGGCGACGGCAAGGGGATGTACATTAAGCCATCCTTCTTCCATTCCATTGCCAAATCGTCGAAGCATCCTAAGGAAGCCGCGCTCTTTATTGATTTCTATACGAATAATATCGAAGCTGCCAAATCACTCAACGCTTACTTCGGTATGCCTTATAACCCTAAAGTGATTCAGGGTATCCAAGATACATTCACGGAAACACAAAAACGCGTCGTCGCTTATTTAACGAATGTAGAGAAATATGCGTCTGCGATTGATGCACCGGAACCAGCTGCTGGAGCCGAAGTAACCAAGGTGTTCAAAAATATCAGCGACGAAATTTTATTCGAGAAAACGACGCCGGAAGAAGGCGCGAAGCGATTCCGCAAAGAAGCAGGCGCAATTCTGGCCAAAGGGAAATAACAGCTGTCGAACATCGTGCGGGAGGAGGCTTGTCTTCTTCCCCGTTGTTCGCTGAAGGAAAGAGGGGGAAACTTGGCATGGCGCAACCAACGCGAGGAAAGAAGCTGCGGGATTATCGCAATGCGGCGGGCTATGCGTTCATTTCGCCGTGGCTCATAGGATTTATCCTGTTCTCCGTCGCACCGATGATCGTTTCGCTTGCGCTCGCATTTACCAAATATGATATTTTATCACCGCCGGAATGGGTTGGACTAGATAATTTCAAAGAAATGTTCACAGGCGATCCGCGTTATTGGAAGTCAGTGACTGCAACACTCCTGTTCGTGTTCATTGCGGTTCCGCTGCGGCTGTTGTTCGCACTTGTTGTGGCGATTCTGCTGAATTCGCGTTTGAAGCTGGCGGGCTTATTTCGCTCGGCCTTCTATTTGCCTACATTGATTGGCGGCAGCGTCGCTGTGGCCGTTATGTGGCGTCAACTGTTCGGCGCCCAAGGCGCGGTCAATTCGCTGCTGTCAGCAGTGACCGGACAATCCTTCCAAACTTCATGGATCACGCATCCCACGACGGCGATTTTCTCGCTTGTTCTACTTGCCGTATGGCAGTTTGGTTCCGCCATGCTGATCTTTCTGGCTGGCTTGAAGCAGGTGCCGAAGGAACTGTACGAGGCTGTTACCGTTGACGGGGCAGGAGCTTGGCAGAAATTCCGCTGGATCACATTGCCGCTGCTAACACCGGTGATTTTCTTTAATTTAGTCATGGGAATTATTAATGGGTTTAAGGTTTTTACGGAGGGCATGCTTGTAACTGGGGGCGGACCGTTCGATAAAACACTGTTCTACGCGTTGTATTTGTACGAGAAGTCATTTCGCTATTATGAAATGGGCTATGGATCTGCTATGGCATGGGTACTGCTGGCGGTAATTGCTTGTTTCACAGCGGCATTGTTCGCGACATCACGTAATTGGGTGCACTATGAATCGAGGGGAGACTAGGCGGCATGATCTCCAAACAAAGACAAATCTTGCATATGATTCTGCTGCATACCTTTACCGCAGGTTTTGCCCTGGTTATGATGTACCCGCTGTTATGGATGGTGTCAAGCTCGCTGAAAGATACGAGTGAAATCTTCGTCCATGCGCACCAATTAATCCCTTCCACCTTTAAATTGGATAATTATTCGAACGGATTTAAAGGATTCGCGGGCATCTCGTTTGCTGTATTTTTCAAAAATTCGCTGATTGTCACAATCTTATCCGTGATCGGAACGGTCATTTCATCTGTTTTGACGGCCTATGGCTTTGCGCGTATTCGGTTTCGCGGAGCGGCCATCTGGTTCGCCTGCATGATGACGACGATGATGCTGCCCAGCGAAGTGCTGACAATCCCGCAATATATTTTGTTCCAGAAGTTGGGTTGGGTCAACACGTTTAAGCCTTTGATCATACCCTCTTTTTTTGGCGGGGCCTTCTTTATTTTCCTGCTGATTCAATTTCTGCGCGGGATTCCCAAAGAACTCGATGAGTCGGCCAAAATTGATGGCTGCGGACTATTTGGCATTTTGGCGCGTATTCTTCTTCCGCTGCTCATTTCTCCGATCATTACCGTGGCGATTTTCAAGTTTTACTGGACATGGGATGACTTTTTCAGTCCATTGTTGTATCTCAATTCCCCCAAGCTGGCTACGGTCGCCCTAGCGCTCAAAAACTTTTCCGACCCCACCATGCAAACCGATTGGGGCGCCTTATTCGCAATGTCGGTCCTATCGCTTGTGCCTGTCGTCCTCGTCTTTGCCGGATTTCAGAAATATATGGTTGATGGTATCAGCACGACTGGACTTAAAGGATAGTCAAATTTTAATAGTGATGTGATGATAAAAGCCGCAGCTAAGGACTTATTCCCAAGTCCCTAGCTGTGGTTTGTTTGACATATGGAGGCGGATTAGGCATCCAATCATTGCGCTCCTTAGCTACAATCGGCTGTAAACAGCTTCTTTGTAAGCAGGGCAGCAAGCGAATCAACAGACATTTTGCGGATACCGATCAAGGGGGCAAGCTGCCCCCAAATATCACCACCGTTATTGGATAAAATGATTAATCCGATTTGTTTATCGCGATTGAACGCTGCAAAACTGCTCGATCCGTACGTTCCTCCATTGTGCCAGTGCGTTGTGGAACCATCCTTCTCTCTGTAGAACATCCAGCCAAAACCAATGCCGATTCCCTTGCTTTTGATAATGTCGTGGTGCGCTTTCCTGCATTCCTCTAACGCAGCTGGAAAGGGGGGAGCGACGTCTTTCCAGTGAGCCTCTATGTAGTTTAGCATATCTGACACCGTCGACTTCACGGCACCCGCCCCGGCTACCGTATCCTGAAAATCCCAATGCGGGACAGATTTCCCCTTGGCATTGAAGACAGGCAGCAGGTGCCCGCGATGATTTCCCGGGAGTTCTAATGCGGTATCGACCATGCCGAGAGGTTTAAAAACCAGATCACGCAAAGCGGCATCCAAACTAACGCCCAATCGTCGGGCAAGCAGCCATCCCAGCAAGCCAAAGCCGTAATTGGAATAGCTGTGTTTGTTGGAATTCTTAGCACTTTCCGCTGAAACAGCGCTGAATAAATCATCGTCTTTGTAATTCGCATAAGGATTCATTTTATTTATGATGGAGTTTTTCAAATTTGTCGGCAATCTTGGAAGACCTGCCGTGTGAGTCGCCAGTTGCAGCAAGGATGTCTGACTGGCAAATGAATTAGTGGACCATTCGGGAACGAAATCCGACAGCCGATCAGAACGATGCCAAACGCCATTCTGCTCGCCGATTGCCAATAATAGGCCGGTGATTGTTTTGGAAATCGAGCCAATCTCATAAAGGAAGTGCGAGGCATCAACCACGCTGCTCTGTCCCGAAGTCCAGATTGTGCGAGCTGAATGATGAATCAATCCGACTGTTAACTGATGGTTGGGACGATCGACCCACCGCTGAACACGCTTTGTCGCAAGGATTGCCTTTAGCTGACTATCCATTCACGTCATTCCTCTCTTATACGGAAATAAAATGATATTATGATGATATCATATTTAGTAAAATATTCAAATTATTCTATTGATGGCTTTGGAGAATCTGGGGAAATAGTAAATTGGAGGATATGCAAAATATAAGAGAACCTAGCCGTATCGGCTAGGTTGAAGTGATCGAGGAGTTACCCCAACTGCCTCACGCGGAGGAGAGGGAACTATAGTGCGCTATTCTAGTCAAAAGTGCCATTCTGGCAAGGTGGAGGGAACTACAGTCCGCTATTTTGCTGTTTGGTGGGAATTTCAGCGCTTTTTGTGGAAATAAGTCCCTGTAGTTCCGCTAATCTCGCTGCATCCCCGCTATGTGCCTAAATAGCGCCCTGTAGTTCCCTCATCAGGATGTCTCGCTTTGAAGAGGCTCATCCCCTGCTCTTCCCCGGCCAACCATCATCACGCCTGCAAGCCAATCATCGTCTGTGCGTAATCGGGGTCTTCCAGCAGCGGGCGGCCGATAGCGACGGCATCAGCCAATCCGTCCGCGATGATCTGATCCGCGAAGCTGCGGGTGTAGATTTTGCCGACGGCGATGACCGGCACGTGAAGATGCTGCTTCATGATGGCGGCAGCAGGGAGCTGGTAGCCTGGATGAGTATCGGCCGGCTGGACGGGCAGCAGGCCGCCGGATGATACATCAACGGCATCCAGAAGTCCATCCGCTGCAAGCGGTTTGAGCATGAGCGCAAGCTCCTGCGGATTAAGGCCGCCTTCGGCGTAATCCGTTGCGGAGACCCGCACGATAACCGGGTAGTGCGGGCCGGTTTCGGAGCGGATTGCGGCAAGCGTGTCTCGCAGAAGTTTGGCCCTGCCGCGAGGCGTTCCGCCGTAGGCATCGCTGCGGTGATTGGAGAGCGGCGACAGAAACTGATGAATCAAAAATCCATGCGCCGCATGCAGCTCAATGCCATCGAAACCAGCCTCTAGGCTGCGTCTGGCTGCCCGGCGGTAATCTTCGACGAGTTCCTCCATTTCGGAGACGGACAATTCTGCTGGCGTACCGTAAAAGTCGTCATAGGGGATGGCACTTGGCGCAATCAGTCGCTGCGTCACTTCTGGCGCTGATTTTCGTCCGCCATGAGATAATTGAACGAATATCGGAGTTTGCTGGTCATGGACGGCAGCGGTTACTCTTTTTAGGGGATCGATGTGCCGATCTGAATAAATGCCAATGTCGTTAGGCACAAGCCTGCCGTTCGCGGATACAGCTGTTGACTCCACGATCAGGAATCCGACGCCTTTGGCAATTCTTGCGTAATGCTGAATATGATGTTCTGTCGCGCAGCCTTGGGGCGAGCCTTTGTATTGCTGCATGGGCGCCACAATTAACCGATTGCGAAACTCGGTGCTGCCAATGGTGATGGGGGTATCTAAGTTCCGTGATTTCGTTGTGATCATAAGGTATCGACTCCTTTAATTTCATCTTATACTGACATTTTATAAAGTTAAGGGTATAATTTACAGATATAAATTACGTTGTTTATCATATAAATCTTTCATATTGAAGTTGAAAATAGGATTCCAACATATAAAATAAAGGAGGTGGTCACAATGGACGGAATCGACACGAAGATTCTTGCCCTGCTGCATGAGAATGCGCGAATGCCGGTAGCCGAAATCGGCCGGACGATCGCAATGACGCAACCAGCGGTTACGGAGCGGATACGGAAGCTTGAAGAGCAGGGGATCATCGCTGGCTATAAGGCTGTTCTCTCACCCAAGAAGCTGGGCAAGGAGGTTACGGCTTTCGTTCTGTTCAAGACGAGCAGATGTACGGACTTCCAGGAATTTTGTTCGCAATCTCCGGATGTTATTGAACTGTACCGCATCAGCGGGGAGTATAATTTTATGATGAAAATAATTACGGCATCGATGGATTCGTTCACTGTTTTTCTCGATTCATGCAGCCCGCATGGTTTTTCTTCGACACTTATCGTGCTCTCGGCAGCGATTGAGAATAAGCATTTGCTTGCTGAACCAGGCGAATAAAAGACTTTTTCTACATGTTTAAAGGGTATACTAAAATCAAATGACAAATGAAGCAGGAGACAAGATGACAGCGAAAAATACGAAGACAGAAACAGGATGGAACTTTGACAATAGTTATGCTCGACTGCCGGAATCACTTTATACCAAGATTAATCCAGTTCCTGTTCGTTCACCTAAGCTAGTTATGTTTAATGAACCATTAGCAGCATCTTTGGGCCTAAACGCTACATTGCTGCAAAATGGCGAAGGCGAAGCCACATTAGCCGGCAACCAGATTCCGGAAGGTGCTTTGCCGCTTGCCCAAGCCTATGCAGCGCATCAATTCGGGCATTTCAATCGGTTGGGAGATGGCAGGGCTAATCTGCTTGGCGAACAAATCACGCCTGAAGGCAAGCGGGTTGATATTCAGCTCAAAGGGTCAGGCAGATCACCTTACTCCCGCGGGGGAGACGGGCGAGCGGCGCTAGGACCGATGCTGCGCGAATACATCATCAGCGAAGCCATGCACGCGCTGGGTATTCCGACAACCCGCAGTCTTGCGGTGGTTTCGACGGGGGAATCCATACAACGCGAAATAGAGCTGCCCGGCGCGATTCTTACCCGTGTGGCGGCCAGTCATCTGCGCGTCGGTACCTTTCAATATGCATCCACATATGGCACTGCTGAGGATCTCAAGGCGCTGGCTGACTACACGTGGCATAGACATTTTCCGGAAATTGCGGACGATGAGAACCGCTATCTTCATCTTCTTGAGGGAGTGATCAAGCGACAGGCCCAGCTCATTGCCAAGTGGCAGCTCGTTGGTTTCATTCACGGGGTGATGAACACGGATAATATGGCGATTAGTGGAGAGACCATCGATTACGGTCCTTGCGCCTTCATGGATGTGTATGATCCGGCAACGGTGTTCAGCTCCATCGATGTGAAAGGCCGCTATGCCTATGGCAATCAGCCCTATATTGGGGCGTGGAATCTTGCCAGATTGGCGGAAACTTTATTGCCGCTGCTGCATAAGGACGAGGAGCAGGCGCTCAAATTAGCTGAAGCTGCGATTGCAGGTTTCTCAGAGATTTATCATCTTCATTGGTTCAGAGGCATGAGGGCCAAACTGGGAATTTATCATGAGGAACAGCAGGATGAAGCATTGATCAAAGATCTGCTCGATATGATGCAGAAGTACCGCGCAGACTATACGAATACTTTTGTAGCGCTAACGTTTGATAAACACGAAGATACGGCAATGTTCAGCAGTCCGGAATTTGTGCTGTGGCAGGAGTCTTGGCAGGCAAGACTAGAGCGGCAGCAGGAATCCCGAGCTGCTGCACAGCAATTGATGCGCAGCAGCAATCCTGCTATTATTCCACGGAATCACCGAGTGGAGGAAGCTCTGGAAGCCGCGGCAGAACATGGGGACATAAGCGTGATGGAGCAGCTTCTTGAAGCACTTTCGAGCCCCTACGCGCACACGCCCGAACAAGCGGAGTACGCAATGCCTACGCGATCAACCCAGCCGTATCGAACTTATTGCGGAACTTGATGTTAAAAAGACTGCTTCTCTAGGTTTTAGCCTAATGAAGCAGTCTTTTTTTGTTGTGACCGGAGCTTTATAGTTTGCGTTCGAAGGTAAATTTGGCGCGATCGCCTCTAATGATCTCGTGTGAATATTCTAAAGGTATATGGCTATTGGAATAAGTGATCGTATTAAGGAGAAAGCTTGGCGCCCCGATAGGAACATTCAGGTGCTTGCTGATGGCTTCATCAATTAAGATTGGTTCCATGGATTCCATGCAATGCGAGAGCTGGATTGAAAATTTGTCTTTTATTAGCGCGTAGAGGGAGCCAGAACACTCCTCCTTCGTCAGGCCTGGGGTTATTTTCCAAGGAATATAGGTAATCGAAAATAGCAATGGGATTTCATCCGCATAGCGGATTCTTTCTATGCGAAAAACGGCATCCTGCTCAGCAATTTGCAGCGTTTTGGCTAATCGTTTGTCTGCGGAAATGACCGTAAATTCAAGGACTTTGCTCTCGAGTTGTTGTCCGCGCCCCTGGAGATGATCTTTGAAGCTGCGGTAAGGGGCTACCGATTGTTCCAGCTTAGGCATAGATACGAAAGTGCCCTTTCCTTGGACCTGATAAATATGGCCCTCTAATTTGAGCTGATTTAAGGCTAAGCGGATTGTCGTTCGGCTGACGCTAAACTTTTCGCACAAGTCAGATTCCGTGGGAAATTGCTGTCCTGGCAAATATTTGCCTTCTTCGATCATTTCATGAAGCTTTTCTTTTACTGTATGATAAAGCGCTACGCCTTCTTTTTTGATATCCATGGTCAAACCTCCGAATATGAACTTGCTTTCCATCATGATTTATCATACCACTATGTTGTTATAACAACAATATGATTTATTTTGTTGAAGCGTATTAGAGAGAAGAGCCCTTTCTAACGAATATTAGTCATTAAAATCAGAAATTTGCATCTGAAAGGAGGTTTTGGTGTTATGTATCATAACATACATATGAAATACCAGTGATAACAGCGTTTTCATTTTGTTTTAGAAAAAACGTGTGAATTTAGTTGACGTATTAAAGGGATCGTAATATACTCGGGTTGTATTAAAATTTGTTATAACAACATTACGAATAAACAAGCTTTGGATTTGGAATAAGGAGGAACTGGAGGGGGATTGCACAAATAGACATCGCGTTTACGGAGAATTTTGACAATATTTGTTATTACAATAATATGAATAATGGGAAATGTATCAAGCGGATGTTCAGCTTAATCGGAAATTCCACTTCTTTGTACAAATTTAGGTAACACATCAGGTCATTCAGGCAATAATAATTCGGAGGTGTTGGTATATGAAGAAGGAATGGAAAGTGTTAACGGTGTCTGTGATGAGTTTGGTATTGCTTGCTGGATGTGCGGGAACGCCGAATGCGGGTCCTGCCAAACAAACAGATAGTCCAAGCAGCACGGCCAATACGTTGGATTGGAATAAAACAAGCGATCCTTCGCTAAAAGGGCAAGAAATTAACGTTCTGTGGGCTGTTTCCAAAGGTGCGGAAAGTCCACGTGTTGATATGGTGAAGAAATTTACAGAGAAGACCGGAATCAAAGTAAATATTATGGGCGTAGATTATAACTCCTTATATTCCAAAATAACGATATCCGCGTTGTCCAATTCAACAGATCTGGATGTTGTTGAGATGGATACGATTTGGGCGGGACAATTTTTCCAAGGCAATTTGGCAGAGGATTTGACGAATGTCATTCCTAAGGATGTTCAGAGTCAATTTACCTCCTCATCGCTTGGATCTGTTACTTATAATGGTCATTTAGTCGCTATGCCTTGGTATTCAGGAACGAAGCATTTGTATTGGAACAAAGAGCTTTTGGCCAAAGCGGGCATTGATCATGCGCCGAAAACGTACGATGAATTCCGTGAAGCTTCCAAGAAATTGACGGCAAACGGTGTCTATGGTTCGGGTTGGTCATGGAAGCAGTCCGAAGCTCTAATTACGGATTATGTAAGCTTGGCTTATGCCTTCGGCGGACAATTCTTCGATAGCAGCGGCAAGCCATCTTTCAATAAAGGCGGCGGTTTGGATGCATTGAAATACATGGTTGATATTCTGAACAAGGATAAAACGGTAGACCCAGCGAGTCTGCAATGGTCCGAGTCCGATGTAACACGCGCTTTCTCAGCAGGCAAACTAGCGATGATTAGTGCTTGGGAAGGCCACTACCCAGATCTGAATGATCCGACGAAATCCAGTGTCGTAGACAAGACGGATGTCGGTTTAATGCCTGGGCAGGGAAGCGTTGTTTCCTCAGCCGTTACGGGTTCAGAAGGCTTGGCTTTAATGAAGAACAGTAAACATAAGCAAGCTTCTCTAGCTTTCCTGAAATGGATAGGCGAAAGGGAATACCAGTTGGATGAGTTCAAGATCGAAGGTCAGTATCCAACTTTGCAAAGCTTGTACAAAGATCCTGAGTTGTTAGCGGCGGATTCGACGAAGACGATCGGGAAAATTTCTGAACAATTCAACTACGGTCATGACCGTCCGAATGCGCCAGGTTATGTGAACTGGTCTGATATTTTGGCAGCTGAACTGCATCAAGCGCTGCTTGGTCAGAAGACGCCAGAAGCAGCTTTGAATGACGCCGCACAAAAAGTAGAAAAAGCAATTGCTGAATCTGGAAAATGATAGCGGGGGCTTGCGGTCAACCTTGTGGCTGGCCGCAGCATTTTCCATAAGGAGGATATATGGATAAAACTTTTAGAGCCAAGAGGAAGACATCCTTAAACAACGAACAGAAAAATGTGCTATTGGCGCTTTTATTCATCTTACCTACGGCTTATTTACTAATGAAAACGTTTATTTACCCTGTCTATCAAACGATCATTTGGAGTTTCTATCATTATGATTTGATGGACGGTTCAGCTTCTTATTATGTCGGATTCAAGAATTATCTGGATGTCTTGCAAAGTTCGGATTTCCAGCTGGCTATGAATCGGACGCTTATCTTTACCGTATTGTCGGTCGTCTTGGAACTAATCTTTGGTTTCGTTAGCGCTTTGCTTCTAAATCAGAATTTTAAGGGCAGGTCCTTTTTTAGAGCCGTTATTATTATTCCGTGGGCATTGTTAACGTTGGTTAACGGGCTAACTTGGGAATGGATTCTACAGCCTGGCTATGGGGGCCTGACGGTCATTTTGCATCAACTTCATCTTCTTGCGCCTGATGTGAATCCCGTATGGCTGGCAGACTCGAATCATTTGATTTACTTTGTTGTCATCGCGGATGTCTGGAAGATGACGCCTTTTATCACCATTATTCTGCTTGCAGGCTTGCAGTCCATTTCATCCGATCTGTACGAAGCCTCGATGCTTGACGGTGCGGGATTCTGGAGCAAAATCCGTTATATTACGGTGCCGCAGCTTATGCCATCTATCATGATGGCCATTGTACTAAGGACGATGGGCGCTTTCAAAGTCTATGACGTGTTAACGGTATTTACCGGAGATGCCACGACTTCCATATCGTACTTAACGTTTAATAACGCGTTTCGGTATTTCTTCCTCGGGAAGGCGTCCGCAATGGCTTGGATGACTGCCCTCGTAATTCTCATTCTGGCTATCATTTATATACGGCTACTGAATAAAAAAGAAGATTAGCATCCCGGAGGTGGAAGCATGCACCCAAGAAAAATAAGGTGGGACCGAATGTTCAAGGCGTCCAGCACGGATTTATTTGCGCCATTTTATTTGTGGCTGGGTTTAATCCTGTTGACGGTTTGTTCCTTAGGACCTTTCGTCTACCTCTTTCTATCCTCGATTTCACAAGAAGTCGAACTGATTCAAGGACATATCATTCCGCAATCACCTACGTTGAAAAATTATATCGGCTTATTGACCGGAAACAACGCCATCGTGTTTGCCAGTGCGCTGAAAAATAGTGTAGTCGTATCGATATTGGTTACGCTCATTTCGATATTTGTCGGCTTATTTGCCGCCTACGCGTTCTCCAGAATTAAGTTTCCATTCAGAAAAACGGGATTATTCGTCGTCTTGGCGATGCAAATTATGCCTTCAATTAGTATTGTTACTCCGCTATATATCCTTATCCGAGATGGGATTAAGGTGGGAATTCCATTCACAGGCATCGTGTTCTTTCAGACACCGCCACTCTTGGATTCTATATGGGCGCTTATTTTCTCGTACACTTCGTTCAGCTTACCTTATGTCGTATGGCTGCTCGCGGGATATTTCCAAACCATACCAAAGGAGCTGGAAGAGGCCTCCTATGTGGATGGAAGCAGTCGTTTCGGCACGATGTTTCGCATCATTCTACCGTTATCTATGCCGGGGATTGCCGCAACAGCGATATTCGTATTTCTGAATGCCTGGGATGAATTCTTGTTCGCGAATGCTTTCACACAGACCTACGCGTCCAAAACATTGCCGATTATGATCGCCGAATTCGTAGGTAAACACAGCATAGACTGGGGTTCCATGACAGCAGGGGGTTTCTTGGCATCGCTGCCTCCCGTTATTATTTCACTCTATCTCTATAAATATATTATCGGCGGCGTGACAGCGGGAGGGGTGAAAGAATGAGCGATCCGGCCTATATTCTTGGTGTTGACGGCGGGGGCTCCAAAACCTACGCTGTCATTGTCAACATGCAGGGAGATAAAGTCAGCAGCGGGGTTTCCGGATCAAGCAACCATCAGGTAGTTGGGATAGATAAGGCGCTTGCGCATATCACGGAATCCATTGACCAAGCGCTGCAGGCTGCTGGTCTATCTTATACAGATATAGCCTTTGCTCAATTCGGTTTAGCGGGGCTGGATAGGCTGAGAGATTACGAAATTGTGCAGCCTGCGTTAGCAGCGCTTCCTTTGGCTCGCTGGGATATGGTGTGCGATACGATGGAAGGCTTGCGGACGGGGAGCCCCGACAACATCGGGGTCGTACTGCTATGCGGCAGCGGAACGAATGCCGCAGGCAGGAATCCTGCAGGTGAAAGTGTGCAGGTTGGAGGTATTGGTTATTTGTTTGGTGATTCACTCGGGGCCAATTACATGGCTACTACGATGTTTCGGGCTGCCGTCAGGTCGTGGGAAGGCCGAGAAATTCCATCGGTTCTGCCTAATAAATTACTGCAATACTTTGGATTCTCTCGAATGGAGGATCTGATAGATGATTTCATGGATCGCAATGTAAGCCAAATTCGCGAGGGCAAGCTAACGATTTCGCTGCATGAAGCTGCCCATGAAGGAGATCAGCTGGCCGCAAGGCTTTTGGAGGAAGCAGGAAGAGAACTTGGCGTCACAGGCAATGCTGTTATCCGCAAACTTGGCGGGTTCAAGCCGCAGCAGCCGATTCCGATCGTACTCGTCGGGAGTGTGATTCAGAAAGGGCGAAGCCCGCTGCTTCTGAATGCATTACGCCGGACATTAGAGACGGAAAATCCGTATATTGATCTGATTATTCCCCAAATGGCGCCTGTTTATGGAGCGATTCTGCTAGCCATGGACCATTTGCAAATACCGTCAAATGAACAACTGCTTCAGAAATTTACTGCCCATGGAGGATATGAACAATGAAGAAAGAACATTTGAAAATTGCAGTTATTGGCGGAGGCTCCTCTTACACGCCTGAATTAATAGAAGGTTTCATTCAGCGATATGCGGAACTTCCCGTTAAGGACTTATACTTGGTGGACATTGAGGAAGGCCGAGAAAAGCTGGAGATCGTTGGCAACTTAGCGAAACGAATGTTGAAGAAAGCCAATGTGCCGATCCAAGTACATTTGACATTTGATCGCCGGGAAGCCATTAAGGATGCGGATTTCGTTACCACGCAGCTCCGCGTAGGGCTGCTGGAAGCTCGTGGACGTGATGAGCGAATACCGCTCAAATACAACTGTATCGGCCAAGAAACGACGGGCGCTGGCGGCTTTGCCAAGGGAATGCGGACCATTCCAGTCATTTTGGACATCTGCAAGGATATGGAGGAGCTAGCCCCGAATGCCTTCTTGGTTAATTTTACGAATCCTGCCGGCATGGTAACAGAAGCGGTGCTTAAATATTCCAAGATACGAACGATTGGCCTATGTAATTTGCCGATCGAAACCAAGATGCAGATTGCCGCCTTAATGGGCGTAGACGTATCCAGGATTGATATTGAGATGGTAGGCATCAATCACTTGAATTGGACGACCAAAATCTTCGTTGACGGCGAAGATCGAACCGACGAAATTTTGTTCCAAGCTTCCGGGGAAAGCAAGTTTACGATGACCAATATCCCTGGTTTTGCGTGGAATCAAGCTTTCATTCAATCCATGGGCTCCTTGCCTTGCGGCTATCATCGATACTACTATATGAAAGAAAAAATGCTCAAGAAGCAGTTGGAAGAAATCGACACCAAGGGCAGCCGCGCCGAAATCGTCAAGCAAGTGGAGAACGAGCTGTTCGAGCTGTACAAAGATCCGAATCTTGCCATTAAACCTAAGCAATTGGAGCTGCGCGGCGGTGCTTATTATTCCGAGGCAGCCCTCAATTTGATTTCCTCCATTTACAATAATAAGAAAGACGTGCAGATTGTGAATGTCAAAAACAATGGCACGATTCCAAGCTTGCCGAATGATGCTTCGATCGAAGTGAACTGTGTGATCGGCTCCGACGGTGCGAAGCCTGTACAATTGACGACACCGATGAATGCGAAAATCCGCGGGTTGCTGCAAGTGGTCAAAGCTTACGAAGAGCTTGCGGTTGAAGCGGCTGTGAAAGGCGACTACAATGCTGCTTTACAGGCATTAACGATTCATCCGTTGGTAGGTTCCGTAGATATCGCAAAGCCGTTGCTGGATGAAATTCTAGCAGAGAATAAGTCATATTTACCGCAATTTTAATGTTCATTTATAGCTATCAGGCAGACCCTCAGCTTATTGCTGAGGGTCTCTTGTTTGCAGATCAGATGATTCGCGAATTCTCTGGCATTTCCCATATGACCGTGCAGCAACAGCAGAACTTTCTGACTTTCTCCCCAAAAATCAAGATAGGAAAGCTTCAGATCAATAAATGATATTTCGCAGCACCCAAAAGCAAAGAAGTTGACTGCTTGTGTTAAACTAAAGAGACATTAAACAAAAATGGAGGAAGTTTCAATGAGCCAACGCTTTCGAATTACAAGAGGATTACAGGAAAGTGAACATGCTGAGAAAGCCATTTCACTGGAGGAATGCAAGCAGTATTTTTCGTCCAAGCCGGACTTTGAGTATACATCCGTCTTTACAGTGACTGGCGCTACGAGCATGTCGATTGAGGGAGACTTTTTCATGTGGAGCTACGGTGAGATCAAGATCCCATTCCGCCATTATCAAGGAGATATCTACGTGTCTGGGACCAATGAAGCGGTCATCCCCAGAATGATGGAGGTTGCAGGCGAGTTGGGCGCGGATGTGGTGGAAGGGTAAAAAGGACCATTTCTTGCCTGTTTCCTTCGCTAGGCAAAAGAAGTGAATCGGACAGCTAACTGTTGTCAGACGAGATATTCCCATTAATTGTCATCCTTCTCTACGCGTCAAGAATTGCTCATTGTCGGTACCGTGGACGTCCATGTACGATACCCTTATTCCCTTGAACAGATGTTCAGGGGCGAGAGGGGGGGCATTGTTTTCGTTGGTGGGGAAGGATCTTTTTGTCATTTTGAAAGCGATTTCATTATGAAATGGGAGTGATTTTGAAGATGGAAATGTGGAAAAAAGGTTGCCTTGTCAGTATGATGTTTGTGTTGCTGTTCAGTACAATTCTGGTGGGAAAGGCTCCTTCGGCGCAGGCGGCAGATGAATTTGATAGTCTGCGGGCAAAATGGAACGAATATTTGGTCGGGAAGCAGCCCTTCAATTCGTCTGACACGGATATATCAGCAGCGGTTGCAGCTATTTCCGATACCGTGACGAACGGCCAGAATACCGGGCATTGGAACACTTTGAATAAAGCGGCAGGGAGAACGTATCTATGGAGCGATCTCGCAAGCAGTTGCTCGGCCTCAGGCAGCTACGGCCGATTGAAAGCGATGGCTCGCGCGTATGTCACACAGGGTACGGCTGTATACCAAGACCCCAGCTTGGGCGCTGATATCGTGAGTGCGCTCGATTGGGTCTACGCGAACAAATTTAATGAAAACTCAACATACAACGCCTCCTGCGGCTGGGATTATGAAATCGGTATGCCGCTTACGCTAACCGATACGATGGTGATGATGTATAGTCAGTTGAGCGCGGTACAAATTGCTAACTATATCAAACCAATCGATAAGTTCGTTCCGAATGCCGATACGTTCAGCGGTGCTCCTGCAACAGGTGCGAATCGACTGGATAAAGCGCTCGTCGTAGCTGTGCGGGGCGTGCTTGGCAAATCTGCTGCCAAAATGGCGATCTCCCGCGATGCGATTAGTCAAGTGCTGCTCTATGTGACCTCTGGTGATGGCTTCTATACGGACGGTTCATTTATTCAGCATAGCAATATTGCTTACACAGGCAGCTATGGTGCTGTATTGCTGGGGGATATGGCGAAGCTGCTGTACCTGCTGGGAGGTTCAACGTGGCAGGTGACGGATAGCAATTTGGGCAATGTCTACAAATGGGTTGCCGATTCCTACGAACCGTTGGTCTACAGAGGCTGGATGATGGATATGGTCTATGGACGAGGGGTAACGCGGTACTCGGAGAATGGACTTCGCGGGCCGTCTTTCTCCATCCTGATCTTGTCGCAATATGCTCCTTCGACCGATGCTGCCACATTTAAAAGCATGGTGAAAAATTGGTTAACATCAGATCCAGCCTGGAACCCTTATGCGGGGGAAACGATCTTCAATATTCAACTGGGTAAAACGCTCATGGCTGATTCTGGTGTTCAGGCGCGAGGAGCTTTGCTTAAAAATCAGGTTTTTGCGGCAATGGATCGTGTTGTTCATCAAAGAGATGGTTTTGCCTTAGGACTTAGCCTGTTTTCCAACCGTATTTCGGCCTTTGAATTCGGCAACGGTGAAAATGTGAAAGGCTGGTTTCAGGGTGCAGGCGTGACGTATTTATATAACGGGGATACGACGCAGTACGGCGGAAATTACTGGCCGACTATCAATAGTTATCGGCTGCCGGGCACAACGACGGATGGTTCAGGCAGCGGGACGCCGGTCAACTGGAAGTCATATCCGAATACGAAAACATGGGTCGGCGGGTCGTCGATCGACGGGTTGAATGGTTCTGTCGGGATGGATTTTGCCATGGTCCAAGTGACAGGCAGTACGCTCCAAGGGAAGAAATCATGGTTTCTTTTCGATGACAAAGTGGTTGCGTTAGGGTCAGGGATCACAAGCACAGATAACCGCAGCGTAGAAACGATTATCGAGAACCGCAAGCTGAACGCGCAGGGGACTAACCTGCTTACGGTGAACGGTGTGGCGAAGCCAGCGATGCTCGGCTGGTCGGAGAGCATGACCGGCGTGCAATACGCTCATCTGGCCGGATCGGCGGCAGGCTCCGATATTGGTTATTATTTCCCGCAGGCGGCAACGGTTCAAGGGTTGCGTGAAACCCGGACGGGATCGTGGAGTCAGATTAATACAGGGCAAAGCACAACGCCGGTGTCAGAGCGATACCTGAGCTTGGCCTTTGCTCATGGCACGAATCCGACGAACGGATCCTATGCCTATGTGCTATTGCCTGGGAAGACGGCGGCGGCAACAGCCAATTATGCGGCGAATGCGACGATCAGCATTCTTGAGAATTCAGCAGCCGCCCATGCAGTGCAAGATACGGAGTTCAATCGGATCGGCGTGAATTTTTGGAACGATGGCGCGAAGACGGTGCAGGTCGGCGGCACCCCTTTTATCACCAGCGATACGAAGGCATCCGTTACGACGCAGGAAACAGGCGGGCAATTATCGATTGGCGTATCGGACCCGACGCAGGCCAACACAGAGGCCATTAACTTGGAAATCAACCGAACGGGGACTAGCACAGTTACATCGGACCCCGGCATCGTTATTACCCAGTATAGTCCTACGATTAAGATGACGATTTATGCAAGCGGGGCTAAAGGAAAGACGTTTCAGGCCAAAATCAACTTAGGCGCTGCCACTGCTTCGCAAACCATTACTGCGTCTGCAGACGCTACATTGCGGGATGGCACCTACGCGAGCACGAACTACGGAACAGCGACCGTGCTGGATACCAAATTGGAATCGACCAGTTACGATCGCAATGCACTGGTTAGTTTTGACCTCTCGGCTGTGACGAGCACGGTTGGCAGCGCCAAAGTTAAGTTGGTTCCAACGGCAGTAGGCATGGCTGGCATCACCAATCAAGCACATCTGATTGCAAATCCGACATGGATGGAGTCCACGGTGACTTGGAACAATCAACCAGCATCAGGAACGCTGCTTGCCACTTGGACAGTTCCGGCAGCAGGGACCGCTGTCGAACTTGATGTGAAGAGTCAAGTGATAGCGGCGTTAAGCGGAAACAAGAAGCTTTCGCTGAAGTTATCCTCGCCATCCAATCAAGGTTCTCTGGGCTGGGTGCAGTATGGCTCCAAAGAATACGGTGTCGCTGCCTATCGTCCAGTTATCGTCATAACCCCGTAGGGTTCTGCCTCCTGATAAAAGTCTCCAAGGACTTCTATTCGTGTAAATCGGCCACATTTTGCGCGAATAGGAGCTCTTTGAGACTCTTACTGCTTCGTGTGCGGGAGTTTATGCGTGTTTCACCGGATATAAGAGTCTTTAGGGTCCGCTATTCATGAAAAGCCGCCACTTTTTGTGCAAATAGGAGCTGCTAAAGACTCTTATTTGCATATTTGGGGAGGGCACCTCAAGGCAATATGCCTTTTTTTTATTTAATAAAGAGAATCCTTACATGGACAGAGAGCTGCAATGTCAGCGATTGCCCTGTACAAATTGGGCGGGAATTCGGAGAGACGATGACAGACGTACAAGTGCCACTCTTTGCCATACAAAACATACACCTTGGTTCGGCAGCCTTCTTCTTTCAGTTTCTTCAATAAATCAGGTCGAATCCCATAGAGCATCTCGATCTCGACGTTGGGCTGCTCCAGATATCCACGCTTCCGAGCGGCCTCTATGATAGCTTCGTCATGCGAAGCAATAGATACAGGCCGACCGCTTGCAACCAGCAATTTCGTTAAATGGAGGTATCTTTCATTCAGTTCCTCCGAGCGAGGAAGCGCAATCTCCTGCGGTTCTTGGTAGGCCCCTTTGACGATTCTTATTCGTCCCGGATAGGATTTAATATCTAGCAAATCGCTTTCCGTACGATGCAGTTGGGCCTGTAAAGTAATCCCGACGTTTGGAAATTTGTCACCTACATGCTTATAGATTTCCAGGATTTGATCTGTTTTCGCTGACTCTTCTGCGCTAATCATAACGGTGCTGCCATAGCGAGCAGCTTCCTGTGCGAGCTGGGCCAGATGGTCACGCGAAAGTTCCGGGTCCACGGTCAGACCGATATGCGATAAATCGAGAGAAATCGTGGCTTGCAATCCACCCTCGCCAGAGGTTCGAATCAGTTTCAAATATTCTTCTTGGGCCAGTTCGCACGCCTCCTGGGTTGACGTATTTTCTCCGATGTATTCCAAAGAGACCGCGTATCCTTTCCATTTGAAATCGAGTGCTTCTGATATAGCCTTGTCCCTTGTTTCACCTGTGATGAATCTTTGCGCGGCACGAAATAATAGCGGATATAAGTCTTTTGATTCCTGGATATAGGTTTTGATATGTTCATTTCGAGCGATAGATTTAAGTGCTTGTGAAGCTATGATCCGCAGTTCAGCATCGTTCATTCAACATCGTCTCCTTTGATCGTTTCTTTGAATTATCTACCTATAAACTTACCGTGATAAAATGGTTTGTATAAGAGCCACTTAATACAGACTCGAATAGGACCACTTATGTAAGGGACTGATGATATGATATGGATTCACATCGATAGAAACTCGGGCATTCCGATGTATCGGCAAATTTATGATCATTTCCGAAGGAAGATTCTGCAAGGCGAGATGCACAGCGGAGAGCGGCTGCCCAGCACGCGTGATCTCGCAGCAAGTCTGCGTGTCTCCCGAAACATCGTTGTCGAAGCGTATGAACAACTACTTGCTGAGGGGTACATTGAAGGGCGACATGGCTCTGGCACTTTCGTATCGGAAGGAACGTATCTGGAGGGGCTGGCGGATGAAAGATTCCCCGCCGATGATAGGCGGAGTGATTCAAGCCGCTATGAAACAGAGCTGATTGATTTTCGTCCCGGGCTCCCGGCACTGAACCTTTTTCCACGGAAATTATGGGGGCAACTGGCTGAATATACGTACAACAACGGACCTGATACAGCCTTTGGATATGGTAAACCGGAAGGACGCGAAGAACTGAGATCTGTGTTAATGCGTTACTTGCGCAGAACAAGAGGGGTTATCTGTGAGCAAGAGCAGTTGGTTATTACGACCGGGGCTACACAGGCGCTATCGCTTATTGCTAAGCTTTTGCTCGCCGATGGTTCTGATGCGGTCATTGAGGATCCCATTACGTATGAAATTCAAACGATGTTCTCTATGCCGGGAACGACGCTATATCCAGTTCCTGTAGATCATCAGGGGATGCAAACACAGCTACTCCCCTTGGATATACAGCCAAGTTTGGTCTATGTGACGCCTTCCCATCAGTACCCTTTGGGAGGAGTTCTGCCTATACAGCGCCGCGTTCAATTAATTCAGTATGCAAGATCGACGGGTTGCTATATTGTCGAGGATGACTATGATAGTGAATTCCGCTATGAGAGTGCTCCGGTGAGTTCCTTGCAGGGGCTGGACCCGGACCGGGTGATCTATATTGGCACTTTTAGCAAAATTCTATCTCCGGCATTGCGCATGGGTTATTTAATTCTTCCGCAATCCCTCATTGCTAGGGGGCGGAATTTGAAAAGGCTAACAGATCTGCACACGCCTTCTATGGAACAATTGACGCTTGCCCGGTTCATCGATGAAGGTCATTTGGACCGACATATTGCAAAGATGAAAAAGATCTACCGCAAACGGAGAGATTTCTTGATTGCCACTCTGATGGAAAGCTTCGCTGACCGAATAACTATTAGGGGACACTCCACGGGTCTTCACCTCGTCGTTGAGTTTACGGATGTCATTTTTACGTCTAGCTTATTGGATGCCATTGAGCAAAACGGCGTGAAAATCTATCCCGTAGAAATTCATGCGATGAACAAAGGGAAGCAGAATCATCGAATAATTCTGGGTTATGGGAATTTATCAGAAGCTGAGGTAGCTAAGGGGATTCAGAGATTGGCGGCCGCTTTATCCCAAGCGGCAAGAACGAGCAGCACCACATAGGTGAAGTGCTCGTTCTATTGCAGTCTTACAAAAAAAGGAATGTTGCTTATTGACAGATGGGAAATATTCGCTTAATCTAATATTGACTGATCGAGTCAATCTACGTATATTTTTTTTTGTCTAATATTGACTGATCGAGTCAATCTAAAATCAGAGGAGCGATTCAGATGACGAATATACAAAAAGAAGGCAAGGCGATTGTGATCGGTGGCAGCATTACAGGTTTAATGACGGCAAGGGTTCTCTCGTCTTATTACGAGGAGGTCATCCTGATCGACAAGGATCAATTTCCGTATCAGCCCGAGGATCGGAATGGCGCCCCGCATGGCTTTCATCCCCATAGATTTACACAACGTGGTAAAATGATTACAGAGCAGTTCTTTCCAGGTTATGAAGAAGAACTGGTGGCTCTTGGTTCACCAAGTTCACTGAATAAAACGGTTCATATGATGAATCAATATGGAACGGTAGCCGGACCTTACCAACGAAATGATATCAAGTTCAGCCGAGCTGTACTGGAATGGGTGATTCGCGGACGCGTAAAGGCGATTCCCAATGTACGGCTGCTAGCGGAGCAAGATGTTATTGGGCTTCATACAACCCCGAATCATACGGCCGTTACGGGAGTCCAAGTACGTGAGCGGGAAACAAGCATGAAGAGCGATTTGTTGGCGGATCTTGTTGTGGATGCCAGCGGCCGCGCCTCTAAGCTGACGCAATGGCTGAAGGAGTTTGGTTATGACGTACCTCGCCCTGACCGGATGAAAGCAGCTATCGGATACAGCACACGCCGGTATAAGGTACCTGCGCATTTGCAGCATCTGATCGAGAAATGGGACGTGATCAACATTATGGGCCAACCTGTCAAGGGAACGTTTACGGGTGTCTTTTCCTTCATAGAGAATCAGGTGGCTGAGATGCTGCTGTATCGTCCAGGCGGGCACTATCCGCCAA
Source organism: Paenibacillus sp. HWE-109 (assembly GCF_022163125.1). Taxonomy (NCBI): domain Bacteria; kingdom Bacillati; phylum Bacillota; class Bacilli; order Caryophanales; family Paenibacillaceae; genus Paenibacillus; species Paenibacillus sp. HWE-109. Next base: position 8,710,411 of record NZ_CP091881.1, read on the forward strand.
CGCAAGCGGAGGAATTTGAACGGGAGGTTGCTCAGCTTCCTTCTCCCCTGATTGCAGAAATCCTGTGTCAGCTCGAACCGATCACTCCGCCCAAGGGGTTTCGCGTACCCGAACTATACCGTCACCACTATGAGCAAATGGAAAGATGGCCGGCCGGATTGTTAGTGCTGGGGGATGCTTTCTGTATCTATGATCCGATTTTTGGTCAAGGAATGACGGTTGCTGCCATAGAAGTAGATTTACTAGACACCTTGTTGCAGGAGCGACAAAACAAACCCGAGCCTCATTTCGAGCAAAAGGTGCTCCGTATGATACAAGAAAAAGCCATCACTCCTGCCTGGTGGCTGAATTGCGCGGCGGATTTGCAGTGGGATGGCGTCGAATATGAGGCAGGAACCGAACCGCTCAAAGGGATTTCTTTTGGCAGCAGGTATATGAATTTGATCCTGAAAGAGGGAACTGCAAATCACAATTTCAAGCTATTCGGTTTGTACTGGGGCGTTAATTCATTATCATTACCCTTACAAGAGTTGTTTAATCCGCAGATGGTCAAGTCGGTGCTTGAGGCATCAGAGGAAGGACAGCAACTACTCGCAGACCTGCTGAATGAATATGAGCTTCCATTAGAAGAAGCATTGACCAAAATTATTCCAAGTAAGGAGTGAAAGGCGTATTGTCCCCGTTAAATGAAGAACAACAGCATCAGATTCGAGATGAACGCAAAGAACAAATTATGAGCGCTGGGCTTAAGGTTTTTGCAAGGCGGGGGATTATTGGGACGAAAATGAGCATGATCGCCGCCGAAGCTGAGATTAGCCATGGGCTGCTGTATCATTACTTTGCGTCCAAAGATGAGCTATTCACCACGCTTGTTGAAAGAGCGATGACGGCCTCGGATGAGGCTATGCAAAGTGTGTATGATCTGCCAGGCTCGCCAATTGATAAAATCAGAGCCTTAACGCAAGACATGCTCGATGAAGGCGGCACGGACTACTTCCTACTGATACATCAGGCGCGAACATCAGAGGGAGTGCCTGAGAAGGTGATGGAGTTGATGAAGTACTACTCAATGGACAAATACGTCAAGCAGCTGCAGGTATTATTCCGGCAAGGACAGGAAGCCGGCGAGCTTGTGGATGGCGATGTGGACGAAATGATTTCGTCCTACTTATCGGTCCTTTCGGGTCTGATGGTGCTTCATGTGCAGAAGATCGGGGGCTACCAGCTTCCGAGAGTTGACATGCTGTTGAGGATGATTGCTCGTTAGCAGCGAACACAAATAAAGGAGCTAAGCGGCTTGCGCACGCTTAGCTCCTTTATTTGTGGTGGCTCTTTTCAACAGGCTTTAACAACCATTCGAGCGACGAGTTTACCAACTAATTGCGGCAAAAAGAAGTTTAATAGGAACACAATGCTGAAAGCTATACGCCAAGCGCCTGCCCAGTAGGTTGTGAAATTTGGTTGAATAAAGCCATGCATAGCAACCGCTGTTAATACAAAGGACAAAATCAGGGTCATAATGAGTGAGGCTATGAAAACATAGACAACTAATTGGCCTTTTTTGAATTTGCTTGCAAATTTGCGGATTCGACTAGGCAAGAAAAGGTTCAGCCCGAATGCAATGACGAAGGCGATGCCCCAATCTCTCATCCAAGCGCTAACAAAATGGGGGATGAACCCGCCTTCCAGCACATAAGTCATAATGCCCGACATGATAAACGTCATAATCAAAGACATCATGGATACAAAAGTAAGTTGACGATATTTTGGATGAATGCCCATCGTGTAAACTCCCTCGGTTGTTTGATTTGTTATTCTGTTTGCTCATGAGTTGAGTATACATTCACTTGTAACAATAATCAAGTAACAAAATATAATATTTGTCACTTGATTATTATTGATGACGTGAAAGCTGTCGCGGCAGTCTTTGTCACCAAAGGAATATTTAGCTTTAAACAATGTCTTCCTGCCTTAACGGAGGAGGTCCTGTAGCTGCCTCGTACGGAGATAAGGGAACTACAATACGCTATTCTATCCAAAAATGTCAATATCGTGAGGTTGAGGGAACTACAGTGCGCTATTTTGTTGTTTAATGAGAAATCCAGCGCTTTTCATGGAAATAAAGCCCTGTAGTTCCGCTAGCAATCCAGCGACCCTGCTTTTTGCCTAAATAGCGCCCTCTAGTTCCCTTAATAGGATTTGTCGCATTTAAGAAGCGCAACGCTCAGAGTATATTAAAATATTATTTTACTTTTATTAAAATATTATTGACATGTAATTTCAACGCCTATATAATTTGGCATATACCGAATCTAACTATTTGGAGTGAATCGATTTTGCCATATGTCATTGGAATTGATGGGGGCGGAACTAAAACGATATGCGCTTTTCAGGAAGTTGAATCCTACGATCCGCTTGCGAAGCCGCATAGAGAAGGCGATGTCGGTGAAGGAACGAACCCGCTGACGGTCGGTATAGAAATGATGAGAGCGAGACTTCATCATCTCATCCATCATGGCCTAAGAGCGCGTGGCATCCATCCGAGAGAAGTGATTGGGATCTGCGCTGGCATCGCGGGTACGCGGGTGGAGGCGAACAGATTGAGCGTCTTGCGTGAACTCGAGCAAATAGGCCATCATTTACATGTGAATGAAAATACGATTTACACGGTGAAAAGTGATTTGTATATAGCGCTCCAAGGAGCCCTGCACCCTAAGGATGAAGCTGGTGTGCTTGTGATTTCGGGGACAGGATCGAATGCCATAGGCATGTCGGAAGACGGGCAGTTATTTTATAATGGCGGGTGGGGACATCTTCTCGGGGATGAGGGAAGCGGCTATGCGATTGGCCTTCAAGCGCTCAATGCTGTATGCAAAGCTTATGATCATAGAGAATTGCCTACGCTATTAACGGGGAAGATTCTGGCAACACTAAAGCTTGCAAGTGAGCAAGAGCTCATTCATTATATATATCGTGATGTTAAGAACAAGAACGAAATTGCCAGCTTAGCTAAACTGGTCATTGAAGCCTCTGCCGAATCAGATCCGGTGGCGTTGAAAATATTGAACGACGCAGGAGATGAACTCGTAGATCTGGTTCGCGGTTTACGAAGCAAGTCAGCGTCATTGGATGAAGCAACTCCTGTCATGGTTGCTGGCTCTATTTTTACCTATTCAGATATTGTGAAAAATCGCTTTATTGCAGGTTTGGACGTACATAAGCTAGGCCGCTACCAAGCTTCCTTCGCAGAGCCTGTGGATGGGGCTGTCCAAGTAGCTATGGAAACAATTTTCGAACATACCGTAAAGGGGGATAAGTTTGATGGCAGATAATCACCTTGCTGAGTCATTAACAGGCGGCTTGATCATGCTCAAGGAAATCGCCGAACAATTACCGCCTTCGGAGCGCAAGATTGCTGTTTATGTCATGGAGAATCCTCATGAAGCCATACGCAGCACAGCTAATGAGCTAGGCGAATTAAGTGCGACGAGCGCTTCGGCGGTTATCCGATTATGCAAGTCGCTAGGCCTTAGCGGATTTCAGGAATTAAAGCTTAGGATCGCTGGCGATATTCGCAATACGTCGGAAACTGATTTTACCGATTTTGCCTCTCAGGAGACGCAGCAATCCATCGTGCAGAAGATAACCAATAACAGCATTCGCTCTCTGCAGGAAACTGCCGAAATTATGAATTATGAAGCGCTTGAGAAAGCTGTTGAAGTCCTTCAACAGGCAGAACGAATTCATTTCTATGGCATCGGCGCTTCCGGCGTTATCGCGCAAGATGCTCATCTGAAATTCGTGCGGATTAATCCTTCGACTACGTCGAGTTCAGACTATCATTTATCCGCTATGATGGTAGCCAAAACGGGACCGCAAGACGTCGTTGTCGGGATCTCTTTCTCAGGCGAGACCTTCGAGGTTGGCAAAGTGTTGGAGCTGGCCAAGCAGAAAGGCGCAGTGACGATCAGCTTAACGAGTTATGGCTTATCGCCAATCAGTGAGATCGCGGATATTAACTTGTATGTATCGCCCAAGCAGGAAGAAGTGTTTCGCAGCGCGGCGACGTCATCGCGGCTTGCGCAGCTGCATATCATCGATATTTTATTCATGTGCGTGCTGACGGCCAACTATGACAAGTCGATCCAATTGTTGGATGAAGTTCGGTTAGGCATCAATTTTGTTAAGCAAAGGTCCAAGAAATAAGAGAATCTCACTAGGGGGCAGAGCGCTGGCTTCCTTTTACACCTAAATCTTAGTTTTCGCATTTGTATAATTGGTTTTAATGTTTCACCACATACACAGCAACGATTCTTCTCACAATGATGTCATCCATTCTATTACAAAAAGGGAGCTCGATGGTATGAAAATGAAGTCAATCAGCGCAAGTCTTATGGGTGTTATGGTTACGGTTGGATTATTGACAGGCTGCGGTTCGCAAGATGCGAAAAAAGAGGCTAAAGCAAGTCCTGCGGCAGCAACGAAACCGGCGGAAACGGCTGGCAGCAAAGAATTGACAGGGGAACTTGAGATTCAATATTTTGTTGGCGGTTACGGGGATGCTTGGTGGAAACAGTCCATTGATGAATTTCAGAAGCTGAACCCGAAGCTGAAAATTACGCAGATCGCAGGTCCGCAAATCAACGAGCAGATGAAACCGCGCTGGATTCAAGGCAACCCGCCGGATCTGATGTTCATTAATGGCGCAGGCTCCAACGCAAGGCAGATGTTCCTGGATAATCAATTGATGGATCTGACCGATTGGCTGAAGGATGCGAAGAACGTTGATGGGGAGAAAATCACCGACGTGCTCTTTAGCAAACCGGAAGAGTATCAACCTGGCAAAGCCTACACGCTTCCACTTGTCTTCGGTTCCTACGGAACGTTCTATGACAAAGCAGAGTTGCGCAAAAATGGGTGGGATGAACCCAAAGATTGGCCCAGTTTCATAGCCACCCTGTCTAAAATTAAGGATTCAGGTAAAATGGCTCCCTATATCCATACAGGTGTTTATCCGCAATATATTATTGGAGGATTGCTCAATTCAGCGATCGTTGCTGCCAATGGCAGTGATCCGGCAATCATCACGAAAATCAATGCACTCGAGAGCGGTGTATTCAAAAGCGAGCCTGTCATGAAAGCACTGGATAAATTAATCGAGCTAAATACCAAAGGCTTTATCGAAAACAGTGCAGCAGCGCTGAATCACACCGATTCGCAAATGCAATTCTTGCAGCATAAGGCGGCGTTTATTCCCAATGGTTTGTGGCTGGAAAACGAAATGAAGAAAGATATTCCGGCAGGCTTCGAATTCGGCTTCATTCCTTCGGTTGTGCAAGAGAAGGGCGGGAAGTCAATCGTTATTCCTTCCACGGCAACGATGGGGATTGCCAAAAAGGCTAAGAATCCAGATGCTGCCAAAGCGTATCTTCAGTATGTTTTCACCAAGAAACAAGCCGTGGCATGGGCGGAGCTGACAGGATCGGTTCTCAATGTCAAAGCAGATTTGAGCAAAGCGGATAAAGTAAGTTCGCTCGTCAAGCAAGCCAGCACTTATTTTGCCTCCTCCGACGTTATTATTGCACCAATTCCAGTGCTGCCGGAAGAACTGTTCAAGATTGAAAAAGACGCTACCCTTGCTCTGGTAACCGGCAAACTTACAAAAGATGAGTGGGCCAAACGTCTAGAGGACGGAGCGGCGAAACAACGCGAGAAAAGCAAGTAGTTCTTAACTTGATTGGAGGAAGCTGACTTGAGGCTGGGATCTAAATCACAACGGAAACTGTTCGTTGCTTCATTCGTTTTGCCTACATTGATCCTTTATGGCGTCTTTCTCGTTTACCCCATGTTAAAAGGGATTTACTTGAGCCTGTTCGACTGGTCCGGCGGATCAGAAACCTATAATTTCATCGGGTTGGATAATTATAAGGCGATGATCCATGACGAGGTTATCCCGAAATCCATACGCAATGACGTGATCCTTGTTTTTGGCAAAGTCATCGGATTTATGATTCCTTCCTTGCTGCTCGCAGTTGCTCTTACCCGCTTTAGAATCAAAGGTGCTGGCTTCTACCGCTCTGTTTTTTTTATCCCGAATGTCATCTCGGTCGTGGTTGTCGGTGTTCTTTGGCGGTTTATCTACAATCCCAACATTGGATTCATTAATTCCTTTGTCTCCAGTGTGACGGGGAAACCGTTCCAATTTGCCTGGCTGGGTGAGAAATGGTCCATCTTCGCCTTGCTGCCAACCTCCATCTGGGCGGGCATCGGCTTCTCGATTATTTTGTTAATCGCGGGAATTCTCAGTATTCCTGAGTCCTTATATGAATCGGCCAATATCGATGGGGCTCAGCAGTGGCAGCAATTTTGGCATATAACGCTCCCACTTGCTTGGGAGCAAGTTCAGACGTCTGTCATCTGGATTGTCACAACCACGTTAAGCGGATCTTTTATCATTGTCAGTATCATGACGTTCGAAGGCGGTGTGGATAATGCCACACAAGTGATGAGTTCTTACTTGTATGCGCAGGCGTTTCATTACGGCAACTTCAGTTATGGAGCAACGATCGGGGTATTGATCCTGATTATCGCTTTAATCACAACCATTACGCTTCAGCGTCTGATGAAGAGAGACAGCATCGAATTGACATAAGGAGAGCAGAAGGAGAACGAACAGATGAAACAATCTAAACTTCAGACCTGGGGTATGACGGCTATTCTCGTATTTTGGTCCTTTTGTGTCATGTATCCTTTATTCTGGACGTTGATCGCTTCGTTGAAGGATAATCAGCAGTTTCTGTTAAATCACCCCTGGGCATTGCCGAACTTTCCTTTGCTCTGGGGGAATTACACCTATGTGTGGGAGAAGTATAAATTCGGTCAATATTTCCTCAACTCCATCAGTGTAACAGCGGTCAGCACGTTCTTCGGCGTTCTACTATCAGCCACCACAGCTTATGTGATTGCGAGATTTGCGTTTTGTGGCAGCAATCTATTATTTCTTTCCTATTTGGCTTATAAAATGATTCCAGCGTTTCTGGGGATTATCCCACTGTTCTTTCTAATGAATGATCTTCATCTGACCAATAAGCTCAGCGGTTTGATGTTGATATATGCGATAACCGCCGTTCCGTTCGGTGTGTTTATGCTCGTTGGTTTTTTCAAAACACTGCCCAAAGAATTGGAGGAGGCCGCTGCCATTGATGGTGCCAATCATTACGGCACATTTTTCCGAATCATGCTCCCGCTGGCGAAGCCGGGCCTGGTCTCCTTGGCCATTGTAACGGTGCTGAATATTTGGAACGAATACATTATGGCACTGGTTTTCATCAACACACCGGGAAAATATACGCTGCCTGTGGGGATTGCGGTTATGCAGGCGGAGATGCAATATCGGACGGAATGGGGACCTTTGTTCGCAGCCCTGACCATTGCGATGGTGCCTGTATTGCTGTTCTATTTTATCTTCCAAAGGCAAATTACAGGCGGCATGACAGCAGGCGCAGTCAAATAGTGAAGGACGAAGGGAGTTTGCAAGACTACGATGATGAAATTAACAACCGAACAACGCAATGAACGAAGTGAACATTTGGATCGTTTAAGCACAGTAGATATCATTACGTTGATGAACGAGGAGGATCAGAAGGTGCCGCTTGCTGTAAAAGAAGCGCTCCCCCAGATCGAGCCTGCCATTGAGGCTATTGTGGAGCGGCTTGCTGCCGGAGGCCGGCTATTCTACATCGGAGCCGGAACCAGCGGAAGGCTAGGCATATTGGACGCTGCGGAATGTCCGCCTACGTTCGGCACGAAGAAAGAGCAGGTAACGGCCATTATTGCCGGAGGCACGCAAGCTATTTTCGAAGCGGTTGAGGATGCGGAAGACAACGCAGAAGCGGGCAGAGATGAAGTGCGCAAGCAAGTAAGCAGCAGCGATGTGCTTATTGGCATCGCAGCCAGCGGTAAAACGCCTTACGTGTTAGGTGCTGTGGCAGAAGCGAAGCGGCTTGGGATACGGACAATTGGCCTTGCTTGCAATCAACATACCCTGTTGGGCACATCTGTCGATTACCCGATTGAAGTGAATGTAGGACCGGAAATTGTAACAGGATCCACCCGGCTCAAGGCGGCCACCGCACAAAAGTTAGTATTGAATATGATATCAACAGCTACCATGATTCGGATGGGGAAAGTATACAAGAACCTGATGGTGAATGTGCAGGCAACGAATGATAAACTTCGCAAACGTGTCATCGATATCATTCAGGAAGCGGCTCAAGTAGATGAAGAAACTGCACGCCGCTCCTGCGATCTGGCGAATGGCGATGCCCGCGCAGCTATCTTGATGCTAGAGTTCCAAACCGACTATGCAGCGGTTATGGAAGCTATGGAGGCAGCTGGCGGACATTTTGGCCGAGCTCGGGGACAGTTGCTGCTTCAGCAGTAGATTAACTGAAGACTGGATACGTCAAAGGGGCTCTCCGACAAGGTCAAATGACCTTGCGGAGAGCCCTTTTAGCGGAAGCAGCCGAGACTCCCCCCTCAACTGGGAATAAGAGTTCAGTGAAACCAGCCCAGACTCGGTAGCCCGTGGGAATAAGAGTCTCCAGGAGTCTGTCCGACGAAAAGAATTAAAAGAGCACTCCATCGTGAAACTGAACGATGAGTGCTCTTTATGTGTAGCTTTGTAGCTTTTCCCTGTTCAATCTGGTTTTTCCGTAGCCTACTCCTTCTCATCCAGCCACTCTTTGTTTACGGGCAGACCTCTCCCGTTTGTACAAAGTGGCTGGTTTGGGATACTTCGCCGCATGCAATTTACGGATGTTGTGGCTTAGAGAGAGCAGTATGAACTCCCCAGATACTTTATCCTCGCCACGTAAATGGAATTGACGAAATCCTTGAACCTCCTTCAACTGCCCCCATATCGGTTCAACGATCGCCTTACGCATTCGGTAAACGGCTTTCCCCTCATCACTTTGCACTTTCGTTCGCATCTCCTCTCGCAGGGGATCATGTTCACTACGAGTGATGGAACGCTTCCCTGTTTTACTTTTTACACACTCGTCTCGAAAAGGACATTCGCTACATGCGCTGCATTCATAGACCCATGTCGTTGGTTTTTCCGCATCATTTGCATGCACGGTTCGTTTTAGTGTAAGCTCTTGGCCGGCAGGGCAGAGATAATAATCGGACTCAGGTACGTAGGTGAAGTTGGTTTTGTCGTAGGCATTATTCTTTTTTTTGTTTTCGCGATCGGCAGCAATGTAGGCATCTACTTCAGCCTCCTGTGCCGCAGCAATGTTAGTTGCACTAAAATAACCTGCATCAGCACTAAGCTTCTGAGGCCTATCTCCTGTTATTGTTTTCATGGAATGAAGCACGTTTTCAAACTGCTGTTGATCGGTTGTCTGGTTACTCATTTGAAGTCCAACAATGAAGCCATGATCGCTGTCTACGGCAATTTGTGGATTGTAGCCTTGAATGACACCTTGGTTCCGCGTGCTCATGATGCGAGAGTCGGCATCGGTAAAATTAAATTGATCGCTCTGAGGAGATTCGGCCTGTTCCGCTGGCCGCTGTTCTTCCAAATTCTCCAGCGCAGATTTTATTTGCGCGATGCGGGCATAGCGTTCCTCCAACGATAGGGAAGGACTCGTCGGATGGGGTTCCTCCAACATTTCCTCGGTAGCAGAATACTCCAATGCTTGCCGGACTTCGTCTTCCAATTGAACAAGGCGTTTTTGCATACGCTCACGTGACATCGATTTATGTTTAGAGGCGCTTGCCTTTATTTTAGAACCGTCAATGCTCACATGCCCGAGCGAGATATAGCCCAGTTCCATAGCGATTTGTATGACTTGTTTGAATAAACCTGGAAGGGTATCCAGGTGGTTCTTCCGAAAGTCACTCAGGGTACGAAAGTCTGGCAGGTATCCGCCACATAACCAGCGAAAAGGAATGCTTTCTTTCGTAGCTATTTGAAGTTTCCTAGACGTGAAGACGCCTGTCGCATACCCATAGAACCACAGTTTGAGCAGCATGGCAGGATGATAGGCTTCTTCTCCACGCTTGGAGTATTTGTTGGTAATGGCAGATAGGTCTAACTGCTCGACGATGTCGCTGACAAGTCTAACTTCATGGTCATCTGTTACCCACTCGCTTAAATAGATAGGTAGAAGTTCACCTTGCTCTGTGGTATATGCTTTGAATTTAGCCATGCCTACGACACATCCTTTTGAAGTCTTATTACTACTTATTCGGAATTGTTTGACTAATTCCTGTTTCGTCGGACAGACTCCCAGAGGCTTCTATCCGCGGAAAAAGCGGCTATTCTTCAGGGATAAGAGTCCTTGGGGGCTCTTATTTTCAGTGAAACCAGCCCAGACTCGGTAGCCCCATGGGAATAAGAGTCTCCAGAGGCTTCTATCCGCGGAAAAAGCGGTTATTCTTCAGGGATAAGAGTCCTTGGGGGCTCTTATCTTCAGCAAATCCAGCCCAAGCTCGGTAGCCCCATGGGAATAAGAGTCTCCAGAAGCTTCTATCCGCGGAAAAAGCGGCTGTTCTTCAGGAATAAGAGACCTTGGGGGCTCTTATCTTCAGCAAATCCAGCCCAGACTCGGTAGCCCCATGGGAATAGGAGTCTCCAGAGGCTTCTATCCGCGGAAAAAGCGGCTATTCTTCAGGAATAAGAGACCTTGGGGGCTCTTATCTTCAGCAAATCCAGCCGAGACTCCCCCCCACCTGGGAATAAGAGTCTCCAGGAGTCTGTCCGACGAAACAGGAATTAGTCAAACAATTCCGAATAAGTAGTAGTAAGACTGTAAAAGGATGTGTCGTAGGCATGGCTAAATTCAAAGCATATACCACAGAGCAAGGTGAACTTCTACCTATCTATTTAAGCGAGTGGGTAACAGATGATCATGAAGTTAGACTTGTCAGCGACATCGTCGAGCAGTTAGACCTATCTGCCATTACTAACAAATACTCCAAGCGTGGAGAAGAAGCCTATCATCCTGCCATGCTGCTCAAACTATGGTTCTATGGATATGCGACAGGCGTCTTCACGTCTAGGAAACTTCAAATAGCTACGAAAGAAAGCATTCCTTTTCGCTGGTTATGTGGCGGATACCTGCCAGACTTTCGTACCCTGAGTGACTTTCGGAAGAACCACCTGGATACCCTTCCAGGTTTATTCAAACAAGTCATACAAATCGCTATGGAACTGGGCTATATCTCGCTCGGGCATGTGAGCATTGACGGTTCTAAAATAAAGGCAAGCGCCTCTAAACATAAATCGATGTCACGTGAGCGTATGCAAAAACGCCTCGTTCAATTGGAAGACGAAGTCCGGCAAGCATTGGAGTATTCTGCTACCGAGGAAATGTTGGAGGAACCCCATCCGACGAGTCCTTCCCTATCGTTGGAGGAACGCTATGCCCGCATCGCGCAAATAAAATCTGCGCTGGAGAATTTGGAAGAACAGCGGCCAGCGGAACAGGCCGAATCTCCTCAGAGCGATCAATTTAATTTTACCGATGCCGACTCTCGCATCATGAGCACGCGGAACCAAGGTGTCATTCAAGGCTACAATCCACAAATTGCCGTAGACAGCGATCATGGCTTCATTGTTGGACTTCAAATGAGTAACCAGACAACCGATCAACAGCAGTTTGAAAACGTGCTTCATTCCATGAAAACAATAACAGGAGATAGGCCTCAGAAGCTTAGTGCTGATGCAGGTTATTTTAGTGCAACTAACATTGCTGCGGCACAGGAGGCTGAAGTAGATGCCTACATTGCTGCCGATCGCGAAAACAAAAAAAAGAATAATGCCTACGACAAAACCAACTTCACCTACGTACCTGAGTCCGATTATTATCTCTGCCCTGCCGGCCAAGAGCTTACACTAAAACGAACCGTGCATGCAAATGATGCGGAAAAACCAACGACATGGGTCTATGAATGCAGCGCATGTAGCGAATGTCCTTTTCGAGACGAGTGTGTAAAAAGTAAAACAGGGAAGCGTTCCATCACTCGTAGTGAACATGATCCCCTGCGAGAGGAGATGCGAACGAAAGTGCAAAGTGATGAGGGGAAAGCCGTTTACCGAATGCGTAAGGCGATCGTTGAACCGATATGGGGGCAGTTGAAGGAGGTTCAAGGATTTCGTCAATTCCATTTACGTGGCGAGGATAAAGTATCTGGGGAGTTCATACTGCTCTCTCTAAGCCACAACATCCGTAAATTGCATGCGGCGAAGTATCCCAAACCAGCCACTTTGTACAAACGGGAGAGGTCTGCCCGTAAACAAAGAGTGGCTGGATGAGAAGGAGTAGGCTACGGAAAAACCAGATTGAACAGGGAAAAGCTACAAAGCTACACATAAAGAGCACTCATCGTTCAGTTTCACGATGGAGTGCTCTTTTAATTCTTTTCGTCGGACAGACTCCTAGAGGCTTCTATCCGCGGAAAAAGCGGCTATTCTTCAGGGATAAGAGACCTTGGGGGCTCTTATCTTCAGTGAAACCAGGCTTAGTTCCGTGAATATAACTTGGCTTCGCCTATTCGATAGGTAATCTGACAGATATGACTATGCAGTTCCGTTAGCAAGGCGGATATGCTTCCATGGGTATAGCAGTCCTTCAATAGCTGGTAGGGCGCTAGCTGCTCCTTCATAACACTGGTCTTTCTTGTGTTATCGATTCAATGCGCGCTGCATGATCGGTATTGCCTTCCATCAAATTCTACATGAACGCTTGCTCCTCGGATGGCTCAAATACGAAGGAATGCGGCTCCTTTTGCAACTTCTTAACCCATTGGGGTTCTATATCAAGCTTGCGTTGGTGTACCAAAGCCGATACTTCGGAATATGCTTTATGAAAGCCGTCAGCCTCTCGCTGAGGGGAGTTGCGAGCAATGGTCAGCAGCGTCATGTAAGAAAGAATCCAGCAAACTTAAGGGGAGAACGGCTTCCTCGAGGGTTTGCTGTTTTTTGGCGTTCATAGTCTCGCGCGGAGCTATCGCAGCCGCCTGGCGCGGAGCAACCGCAGCCGTCTCACGCGGAGCAACCGCAGTTACCGCAGCTCTATCGCGCTGGGGAAAGGGAACTACAGGGCGCTATTCTAGCGAAAAGTGTCCTTATCGCGAGCTAGAGGGAACTACAGTCCGCTATTTTGCTGTTTTCTGGGAAATTCAGCTCTTTTGGTGGAAATAAGACCCTGTAGTTCCGCTATCACCTCAGAATCCCACCATTAGCCTAAATAGCGCCCTGGAGTTCCCTTGAAAAGCCGAGTCGCTTGTAAGCGACTTGTTTCCTAGGGGCGAAGCCGCATTTCTCATGCTTTCGGACTTGTGAGTTTTTTGTGAGTGTGAAATGATAGGATCATTAGTATCTGACAAACGGAGAAAGGGGAGATAACGGTGAGAAGCTTTCCTAAAATGATAAGCATAGGAATGGTTTTCTCTCTTTCTATCCTACTATTTATCGGTATTTATTCACAGATGATCCCCAGTCAAAATAAGCAGACAGCAAAGCACGGAGTCATGGACTTATCGAGCTATGATTTTCACAAGTTGGGGCTGGTTTCTTTAGATGGTGAGTGGGAGTTCTATGAAGGGAAGCTGCTGGGACCTGGCGATTTCCAGGGAGGTTCACGAGCGGATGTCTCCTACTTAAACGTGCCGGGAACGTGGAAAGGAACAACGAAAGAGGGCGGCATGAGCAGGAAAGGGTATGGAACGTACCGCCTGAACGTACAAGTGAAGGATGCTGACGACATTTACGGCATCAAACTGCGCAGCATTCGAATGGCCCATCGGCTTTATATCGACGGAAAGCTGGAGGGGGAAAGCGGACTTCCGGCGATGAACAAGGAGACGAATATTCCGGGGAATACGCCTTACAGCACTTTTTTTCACACAAAGTCGAAGCAATTTGATATTATTCTCCAAGTATCGAACTATGAATTCCCGACAGGCGGTATCATTAATGCGATTCAATTTGGCTCGCATGCGGATATTACGAAGCTGAACAGCCTGTTGATCGGCGGCGATCTGTCCATCATTATGATGCTTGTCATGTTCGGGGGCTATCATATCAGCTTATATGTGCTGCGCATTCGTGAGAAAACGTACTTGCTTAGCGGGCTGTATCTTTTCTCCACAGCTGGCGTCCAAGTGTTGTATGGCGAGAAGCTCTTCCAACGGCTTCTGCCGCATATTCCATTTGAGATCGCATACAAGATGTTGGATGTCTGTGAGTTTTTTAGTTCTATTTTGAGTCTTTTATTTTTTTGCTCCATCCACAAGCAATTGCTTTCACGCACAAAAATGAATCTATTGAATGCCCCGGTCGTCTTGATTTTATTGGCCGTTGTCTTCTTGCCGTATTCGCTTTATAACGAAATGAGAAGCATCTTCTTTCTCTATATCGGATTGGTGCCTGTACTGCTTTTCATTAGAATGGTCTATCTGTACATGAAGAGCAACAAGGGGACGTATGAACGCAAAGAACTTGGGTTGTTCATCGTTGCTCTCGTTGCTTTGATGGTCTTTTTAGTGGATGGGATTCTCTATGCGGAAAGTGCCGTTTCTTCGGATATGTGGGGAAAAGTTGGCGTTATTTGTTTCATTACCTTAATGAACCTCTTATTGGCCGTCCGGTTAACTACGGCGTATGAGAAGACAGAACTATTGACTCACCGGCTCACGATCTCCAATCAGTTGAAAGACGAGTTTCTGATGCACACTTCGCATGAAGTTAAAACACCGCTGCATGGCATCCTGAATATTACATCATTTTTGCTTGACGACAATGAGGGCAATTTGTCATCCAGGCAGAAACAGCATCTGTGGCTGATCAAGGATACCTCGGTTAAGCTGTCGATGCTGATGCAAGATCTCATTGATGTCACCCGCTTGAAACACGGCGAGCTGCGCTTGCACATGACGGTTGTGGATGTTAGGGCGGTGACACAAATTGTCTTCGATGTTCTGCAGTTCGAGCTCGCTGGCAAGTCGGTACGTCTCGATAATTATGTGATGCCGGATATGTGGGTGCAAGCTGACGAGAATCGTTTGCGCCAAGTCATGTACAATTTGGTGCACAATGCTATGAAGCATACAGAACGAGGCGCCATTAGCGTAAAAGCGAGAACACTGGAAGAAACCATCCAGATTACGGTCGAGGATACGGGGACGGGGATTCCGCGCGATAAGTACGACAAGGTCTTTGAATATTTCGATCAAATGGACCATGCTTTGCCCGAGGACGGCTACACAGGCATGGGAGTTGGCTTATATATTAGCCGCAAGCTTGTGGAGCGAATGGGCGGAGAGATACGGATTGACTGGTCAGAGGTGGGAAAAGGGACGCGCATGGCCTTTAAGCTGCCGATCGCCTTGGATTACATCCCTGTCAGTCATGACCGTTTGTTCGTCGATAAGCTTCAGCAAAGGGAAGTTGATGACCCCGATTCACTGGACATTCTGGAAGAACATGCGCATACGATTCTCATCGTGGATGATGAGGCTTCTAACATCTATACGCTGCTCAATATTTTGAAAAGACACCAATACAATGTGATCGCAGCCTTATCAGCCAAGGAAGCTTTGGCCAAAATAAAAGAGCATCCGCAAATTGACCTGGTTATTTTGGATGTGATGATGCCGGGCGTATCAGGTATTGAGCTTTGCCGGGCGCTGCGCACGCAATATTCGATTCTCGATCTGCCGATTTTATTCGCCACGGTCAAGGATACATCGCAGGATATTGCCCTCGGATTCAGTGCGGGAGCTAATGACTATGTGACAAAGCCGTTCGAAGCAGAGACGATTGTAGCGAGAATTCAGACGCTTATTGCGATGAAAACATCCATTAAGGAAGCTATTCGGAGCGAACTTGCCTTCCATCAGGCGCAGATTAAACCTCATTTTCTATATAATGCTCTCAGCAGCGTAATATCGTTTTGCTATACGGATGGAGAGAAGGCCGCTTACTTGCTGTCCAAGCTTAGCCAATTCTTGCGTTACATTCTGGATATGGATCGCAATGACTTATTCGTCAGCCTGCACAGGGAGTTGGAGTTGATTGATGCCTATGTCGAGATTGAGAAGGCTCGTTATGGAGAGCGGTTTGATTTCATTTGCTATGTAGATGAGAGTCTCAAACATCGCGCTGTTCCATCGCTTTGTATTCAGCCGTTCGTGGAGAATGCGATTCGTCACGGTTTCTTCGAGAAAGACGGGCATGGAACCGTCACACTAACGATCCAAGAAGGTGACACCTACTTGCAAATTACGGTGCAGGACAACGGTGTCGGTATCCCGGATGATCTTCTATATCAGATTGCTCGAGGTGAACGAGGAAGCGGAGGTATCGCGATTGCCAATATCCGCAAGCGGTTGGATGCGATCCCAGGCGCTACTTTAACGGTCAGCTCGGAGATGGGGCGAGGTACGAAGGTTACGATGTATTTGCCCTTAAACGGAAAAGACCAGGATATCATCGAGGAAAGGTGGGATAATCTTGTTTAGGGTTGTTATTGTAGAGGACGAAAAGCCGATTCTCGAATTAATGAAGGTTTTGATCGGGCGCAATCCGCATTATACGATAATCGGTGCTTTCAGTAACCCTTTGGAGGCGCTCGCCAGCATGCCCGAACTCAAGCCGGATATTGCTTTCCTGGACGTGGAGATGCCCAAAATCAATGGTCTTGAACTCGCGCAAAGAATGAATGACATGGCGGGGACGACCAAGATTATCTTTACGACTGCTTACAAAGAGTATGCGCTGGACGCATTCAAGGTCTATGCGTTCGACTATATATTAAAGCCGGTCACGCCGGCTGCCATCGAACGTATTACAACTCGGTTGATGAAACTTGAACATCCGCCTGTCCCTGTTGAGCAGAAGGCGAGGCAGTCTGCGATCCGGTGCTTTGGCAGTTTGGAGGTGCGCAATTCGGAAGGCGCGCTTGTTCGCTGGCCGACGAAGAAAACGGAGGAGCTGTTCGCTTACTTCCTTTGTTATCCGGGACAAGAGATTAATAAATGGCATCTGGCCGATATGTTATGGCCGGAGATGCTGGAAGACCGGGCTTCGCATAATTTGCACAATACGATTTACCGCTTGAAAAAGCTCTTGAAAGAACAAGAGATCGGTTTGGATATTCTCAAAACGAACGACGGTTACATGATCGATACGCTGGGTATGACTTACGATCTTCTGGAGTTTCAGATGAGCGAAGTGACATCAATAGATGGGACGCCGGATAAGGAGCGAGCGGAACGATTGTTTTCTCTGTATCGCGGCCCTTTGTTAGAACGTAAGGACTATCTGTGGAAAACCCAACTGGAGGAAAGCTACGGCAAGCAATATACTTCACTCGTACGACTTATGATTCAACAAGGTATGTTGGAACAAGCTTGGAGTCAAGCCGAGATGAAGTTGGATACGTATCTGAGCTTATATCCATTGAATGAAGAAATGAACCAACTGGTCATGGATTTATATGCAAGCAGTGGGAAAAAGGAACGAATCGCCAAGCATTTTGCCAGCTTCAAAACATTGTACTTGAGGGAACTGGGGCTGGAACCTCCTGTGGGGATGAGCGCCAGAGTAGCTGCTTATTTGGAATAGATAGAAAGACGGAAGGCGTTTAGGCGCCTTCCGTCTTTTTTTGCGTGATTCGACAGCATTTTCTGCTTTGTGAGAATTTTGAGAGAGTGTCTCTCTATAATGTATAGGTGTAAAGAACTATTCGCCAGTGAAGTCATGCGTGGTTCAAGAGCAGCGACATTTTGGATGTATGAGGTGAATGTAATTGCGGAAAGCACGAAAAATAGTAGTGATATTGCTTGGGGCTTTAGGCCTATTCACCAGTCATTTTTCCATTTCTGGGGCAGATCCGCCGGAAACTTACGATGCGGAGGGCATCTATGCACACGCCGAAAAGTCGGTCTTCTATGTAAGGGCGTTCCGTGCTGATGGAACGCTGCAGGATGTTGGGACTGGCTTCACAGTGGGGCAGGATGGTACCGCACTTACCGCGTATCATGTAATTGGCGGGGCTGGGCGGATTGCCTGTGTATGGAATGACGGTACGGTGGCAGAGACATGCTCCGTCATTGCGCAGGATGAAACAACCGATGTGGCTGTGCTCAAGCTTGCCCCTTCTGGGCACATGTCAGGCCAAGCCGACGAGGATACACCGCTCGAACTCAGATCTAGCCAAATGAAGCATGGAGAAAAGATGTTTGCCATTGGCTATCCCATGAAGGAAACGAAGATCATTACAGAGGGCATTGTGAACAGCCCGCGAGCTCCGATCAACGGACGTGACCGGATGCTGATCTCCGCGCAGATTGTAAGCGGGATGTCAGGTGGCCCTGTTTTGGATAAATACGGGAAAGTTGCCGGGCTCATATCCGGATCGCTTAGGACGATGAATAACATTCATCTCGTAGTCAGCGCGCAGGATATTCGAAAGGTCATGACAGATAGTGCCTATAAAGTGAAGGATTCGGCTGAAATGAGTAACTAGTCACTAATTTTTTACCTACAGGAGGTCAAAGTGTGAACATACGGTTGAAAAAGAGAATTTCCATGTTTATGGCGGGTTGTTTGCTGTTAACGACACTGCTCACGAGTTTGACGGCAGGTATCGCAAGTGCTGCCAGCACGAACACTGACTATTTGGATACGTATATCTATGGTGCGAAAGTTGTGAATCACAAAGACATGCCGTCCTGGTCGTCGAGTTATGATTCTAGCGAATTGAATTTTTTCTCGGTTTTTATGAGAGTTGCATATCCGTGCGGAGCAACACAGCTGCCCGGAATTTCGTTCTCCATGGAGGGGGACGATTATGATTGCGACGATCGTGAGTTTACGGATACAGACGTGAACCATGTAGATGGTTTTTTTAATGGCTATATTAACGTAGCGCAAATTCCAGCACTTAAGCGGATTGCCGAGGGAGGTACAGCTAGATTCCTGGTCAAAGCAGGGAAACTGGACAGTACGACGAACAACGGCGCTTACATCAAAGCTTTTACGAATGGGACGCAGCGTTGGTACGAGCATTCTACGAGCAGCGAAGCTGATAAAGAGAATGTTGACTCAGGATGGCTGACATTTGGGCCGAACGATACGATCCAGGTCCAGACTGAAACAAATGGAAGCGGTACGGAAGTCACTAACATCCGCATCTATTTCGCCGACATCGATCTGCCAACTATCTCCGATTACACGTTTACTTCGAACGGTACGGAGCATGACAACACCAAGATCAATCAAAAAGAACTATTTCTAAAAAAAGACCAGAAACTCAATTTGACTTACAACTTCAGTGAGCCTGTCAAAGCTTCCGCTCCAGTGCAAGCAGCCAAACTAACGAGTCATTACTTATTTACGAATCCAGCGGGAACGGGGCTGCCAGCCTCGGGTGAGAATCAAAGCATGAAGCTCACGCTGGCCGCAAATGAGTTAACTGATTATACAAAGGTGCTCCCTTATGTGTACACGGGTTCTGATTTCCATCATACCGGCAATCTCCCGATTTCAGATGGCGGCGAGTTGGAAACGCATCGGCTGAACGATAAGTCGCTATGGACCCAAATTGACGCGGCTGAGTTTCACGATACAGCAGGAAATCCGCTGACTCTAGATGGCTTTACGAAAGCCAGCGGCGCCAGCAGCCAATTTTTGCAAAATAAGACGGTGAATCCATTCGATTTCGCGTCGGGCCAAGGGTATCGCGTAATCATTGATGCTGTTCCGCCCAAATATACCTCTTCGGCTAACGGTATTCAACCGGATATTGTAACGGGAAGCACGCTCAACAAAGGGGATGTCATTGATTTCAAGGTGCAACTGACCGAAGATAGCGCGGTCAAGGCAGGTTTGAACGTCGGCGGACTCTATCTGTTGTTTAATAATGGGATGAAGGCCTACTACGAAAGTGGCGAAAACTCCAGTATTTGGACGTTCCGAGCAACGGTAAGCGAAAACGATCTGGACGTATCTCTGCTGAAAGCGATAGCGTTGACCCACAATGAAAAGCCGGATCAATCGGACAAAGGGGTTATTCAGGATTATGCGGGCAATCTGCTCATGGACGCCGCTAATGCAAGTAAGTCAGACAATAATGACCCGTCACAGCGGGTCCCGAATACGAAGATTGATTGGGCCAAGTTGTCCATCGATAACACGAAACCAATTCTGAGCTACATCTATGAAAATGGAGGCGCCACAGATGCGGTTTACCAGAAAACCGGGAAAATCAAGATTGATGCCAATGATCCTTCCATTACAACGCCTCCGCTTGATCCCGACGAACCTGGGAAAGTAAGGCCGAGCAGCGGGATCTATCGTCCACTGAATCTGACAGGATCGACGCCGGAAAGTTCGCCTGGGGTAGGGCTTGTCTACTACCAGTGGAGCCGAAGCGAGCTTAATCCTTTAGCTGCCAAAGATGCGGACCAATTCGCAGCGGTAAAAAGGTACTCGCTCACGGGCTTGCAACCGAGAGAAGGGCTGTACCCGGGTGAACTTCCGGATGTGAACCTGATGGTTGTGAACAATAAGACGAACTCGTTGATGCCTCCGTCTGAAGCGTTCACACCAGAAAACAGCGGGAAGTGGTACCTGCATACTTGGACAGCAGATATGACTTGGGATACGGCACGGGAACTGATGCAGGTCAACAAAATGAAAACATACAAATCCTCCAATGCTGCCCAATATGACGGATGGATAAATGAATATAAAGCAGCGCATCCAGGCAGCTCGGATACGGATGCCCAACTGTATGCAGACGGCAAAGCCATGGAAGCTGTCGGCCAATATAAAAACTTGAGCATCTGGACGCCAAATGATTTTAAACAAGATGATTCCAATTGGGTTTATGGAACTGGGATAATCTCGATCGACAACAAAGCGCCAGTAGTGTCGGCCCATATCACTAGCGGCAACAATATGGCAGAAGTTAAGGCAAGTGTAGAGGCAAGTGATGAGCACAGCGATATTGATCCGAACCAACTGTTGTTCCAATGGGTGGAACTCGGCGGGCAGCCGCAAGAGATAAGTTGGAAACGGGTCCCGGACAGCCGAACGGTTACTACGCGGAATGAAGTCCTCAAAGATGGTAAGTACGTTCTTCATCTTAGAGCTATGGATAAAGCCGGCAATCAGACGGAGACTGTGATGGACGAACAGGCCGTTGTTAACTCCAATGTGAATATTCGCTCAGCCTTCTTGCCGGAATCCTCCGAACAGTATGTGCGGAGTCGTGATATTGACTTTTCGATAGAAGGCGTATCTGTTGCAGAAGCCGTATATGCTTTCAGCTCATCGGCCGTTGTGCCTGATGCGAGTGCATTCAAAGCATTTGACTTAGCTTCAAATGCGCCGACGCCTGATCCAGGGAGCAGCGTTACAGGTGCGGTTTATACTGCGCTGAAAGATACGTCGCTGAATGGTACGCAGTACCTGCATATCCGAATCAAAGATCAAACGGAGGGGAAATATTACTTCTTCAGCAGTGCCTACAATTTTGATAACAAGGCTCCAACTGTACATTTCAGCAAAACAGAGGTCGGCTATGCCAAACCATCGCATAGTATTGATGTTGTGGCAACGGAGCTGTACGCGTCAGCCGGAATGACGACCAAGTATCAATGGATACCTACAGCGGCAGCGCCGCCAGATGAATCATCGGCGAATTGGAAATCCCTTCCGGGCAATAGCGGTACGGTGGTTATTGATAATTCGCAGATGGCTCCAGGCGAAGTCCTCGACTATACCCTGTATGTGTATGCCACAGATGGATTAGGCAACGGAGCCATCACGCATACGGGCTCTTTCAAAATCTCCAAAGAAGAACATACGCCGATTGAAGTCCTGAAGTCGGACCTTGTCTATTTGGAAGGCAATGAATCGGATGGCTATTATGCCATCACGAAGATTGAACTTAAGAGCGTGTCCAAAGAGGGTTACGAATATGCAATTTCCACGGATGACGGAGCAACATGGCATCCATGGCTGCCTTACAGCAACTTTATTAAGGTCGAAGTGGCAAGCAGCAACGTCGCACAATTGAAGCTCAAGGTCAAATTCAAATCAGATTCCGGTACGGTCAGCAATGTTGTGAATGTAGATACGAGGGATTATTCCTCTTCCATGGATCCGATTTATGGACTTGCCTCCCAGAATACACTGCGGCCAGTGGCTGGCAATGCCTTGCTGACCATCACGGTGAAGCCTGGCATCAAGGTAGTTCCTGCGCCGATTACTGAGAATCAAATACTCCCTGTACGGACGAAGGGCAATAACTTTGAAGTTAGCCTGAATGGCGTATACACCTTTGATCTTACGGATGTGACGGATGATACCCGCAAAGATAAGTTGGTTATCGTTGTGAAGAACGTGGATAATACGGCGCCAAAAGGCGCAATCGAGCGAAGTGTAGCCGGTCCAACAACGGAGAATGTCCGTGTGAAACTTACGACCGATGAGGATGTTCGCATCAAGAACAACGAGGGGCGTTCCACGTATCTATTCACGGAAAACGGCACATTCACATTCGAGTTCGAGGATGAAGCAGGGAATGCGGGCACGGCTACAGCCGTTGTTGATACGATTGACAGAAGTCAGCCGTCAGCTCATATCGTGAAGTCCTACAGCTACGGAAGTCGCGGCGAGAAGACGTTCAAAACGGTAAAAGATGCCATGGGTCATGTGGTTATGGCGCAGGGGGCAACCTTCGGCGTTGAGAAAAACCAAGCGAGTGACAAAGATTTCATCATCGTAAGAAAACCGAAACAGTCCACGCTGTATGAGAACGGCGGAGTGGAATTCACCATTGCGGACCAGATGGGCAATACTTCCGTCCTGGAGGAGAACATCACGACGATTGTCACCAAGCTGCCGGATCCCGAGCTTATCGAATACGCCTTTGTTAATGACAACGGGCAGCTTCTGACTCAGGATCAAACAGCCTTGATTGGCGGCAAACGGTATGCCAAAGGCAAAATGAGAGTTACCCTTCACGGCAAAGTGGATGCGCCTAATCAAGTTTTCCGAGGAACGGTGCCAGTTTCGGAAGGAGCAGGCTACGTTAATCTAATCAGTGATGTGACTGGGAAGTATGACTATGCGATGACTTACGGCACGAATGGCGAGATACGAGTGGCCCTGAGCGATCTTTTAGGAAATACGAATATCTCGCTCATCAAGGTTGAAGGGCTCGACAATACAGCTCCAACTATTCGCCTGAATAGTGCTTACACCGCGATTGCGCAAAACAAGAAAGACTTCAACCCGCTTGTTGATCTTGGCGGCTATACGGTTTCAGATAATGTCTCGGAAGCTCGCAATCTGAAAGTTACGGTAGATCAATTGGATATTTCCAAGCTGGGCAAGCAATCGGTGATCTATACCGTTACGGATGAAGTTGGCAATTCAACGAGCATCAAACAAGAAGTCGTCGTGCTTTCAAGTGCTGGTTTGCTTATCGTGGGCAATGATCAAGTCTTGTCTTCCGCATCCAGTGAAAGCATTTTATTGGATCGAAATGATATTACGTTCACGATATCAGGTTACAACCTGATGAATGTTGACGGGGAAAGTAAAGTCAATGAACGTGGAACCTTCGATATTTTATACCACAGCGGTTTATATCGAGAAGGACAAATGAAGTATATTGCCCAGAAAATCACGATGGAACAGCTGATCAACCATAAATTCGAAGTTGTTTTCCCGGAAACAGGTTGGTATACGATTATTGTTAGAACACAAGAACGCGAGAGGGAGTTTGCTACCTTCTTCATCGGCAGAATGAATAAATAGACAGGCAGACAACGAAGGAGCCATTGTGAATGAGAGCTATTAGGAAATGTTTGGCTATTCTGATATTCGTCACACTCGTTATGAACTTTCCGTTAGCCGTCTTGGCTGATGGACTTAATGCCAAAGACGTGACGGTGCTCAGCAACAGCTTTATCAAAGTAACCGTCGATAATCACTCCGGACGATTCGCGATTCGTACTGTGGATGGACAGCCGGTGCGCAAGAACGATCAGCAAGTGGATATGATGTTTAGAGGTGATGATCCAGAATCATCGTTTACGACGTTCCGGATTGACGGTACAGACTATATTTTCGGTAATCCTTATAAATTTGGCGTTAACTTCCTATCCGAAGTGACGCCTCCCAAGATTGTCAACAACACCGATGGGACAAGACAGATTGAAACGGTCTGGACCATCAAAGGCGTAGAGATCAAACAAATCATTATGTTGTATATGGATGTCAAAGATAAGAAGAATTCCGGCAATGTGAATGTCCGTTACGAAGTGACCAATCACTCGGGTGCTGATATTCAAGTGGGTTCACGGATGCTGCTTGACACGATGGTCGGGGGCAATGACGGGCCTGCGTTCCAAGTGGGGACAGCGTATAAAGTGCCTTTGCAAGTCGAAAGAAAGCTCGTCGATGAATCCAAATTGGACGGGAGCATTAGTCCGGAGGAAAAACCTTTGTATACATTGCCTGCCTATTGGGTGATGAAGGACAAATACGATTTGACGAACCCGCTGGCGACCAATGTGGTTGCCTATGGTTTTAATAATTTCTCGGAAAAAGATATTAATATTGTCGATGAGATGATCGTCGGTCATTGGAATAAAATGGCCAATACCAAGTGGGATTATCAGGTTAATCCCAATCTGGATTTCACAACGGATACCAACGATTATGGTACTGCCGATTCAGCGGTTGCCTTGTACTGGAACCCTGATCCTGTCTTGAAGGAAGCAACGAAGACATTTGAAACGGTATACGGACTTGGTGAAATTGTAGAGCCTGATAAAGTTTTTTCCATCCGATATATCGATCCTGTCAATCAACTGGCAACGACCCAAGATGGCAGTGCCTACGACAATGAGGGCGTGTTTAACGTTGTTGCCGAAATAGAAAATTTGCCTGCTTTCCAAATGGAACAGTCGCGGATCGATGCCGAACTGCAGCTGGCAAACGGGCTTAAGTTCGTCGATCTTGACGAAAGAGGGCAGATCAAACGCGATGGCAACGGCCACATCATGACCAAGACATCAGATAGATCTTCGATTTCGTTCAAAAAAGAAGCCACGCCGGAAGAAGCGCAAAATGGCATCCAACCCAAATTTAAGCCTGGGGAAACTGTAACGGCTTCCTTCAAAGTCGTAGCGAAGGGCAAAGCGTGGCCGACGACCAAAGAGTATATGCTGACGGCCAGCAGTCCTGAAACCGAATTAAAGCTGGAAAATGTGAAAGATGAATCGATTAAGGCGCAGTACACGTCCAATAAGGCTAACTTTGTCTTTTTGCCTGCTGTAGGCCAAGGTTCACAGACATTCGTGTATGCGATGTCGCCTAAGGAAGCTTATACGACGGATGTGAAATACATTACGCTCAATTTAAGCAATATTGAAGCTTATACGACCGGCAATGCAACTGCTGACCCGAATTTCGATCTCTATCTGAAGGAATCTGCAACGGGACACCGCTACAAAGTGCCTGTGAAGAATTCCGTGATTCTGCAGCCGACGGGTGACGGGCTTGTCGGAGATATGCGGATTACTTACCGTACGGGCGACCTTGTCGACACGAAAGGTGTTGTCATGAAGGACGCCGACGGCAAGGAAATGAGAGATTTGGGCGCTGCCCTGCCGCTTGGCGAGTATCAAGTCGAGATCGACTACAAAGGCGATAGCGGGGATGACCCGGACGGAGCCAAACTGTACGATATCACGACGAGCCAACGTTTTGTTGTCAGCGAGAATGAAGAAGCCAGAGTGAAGAAGGCTAATCTATTGGCCGTCGTGAAGAAGATGGTTAATTTAGGCCAAGGCTTGACAGATGCAACGAAAAAAGAACTGGAAGAGGCTTACCCAGGATATACCGCAAATGGCAGCTTCCAAACACACAAGACACTTTTTAACCAAGTGAAGGGGCTATTGGAGCAAGGGAGTAAACTTGCCGATCCTGAACTGGATCTCACGACGATGCTGCCGGAAGCTCGCGTGCCGGCTTATCGCTTGGTAGCTTTTGAGAGTGAAGAAGAGCTGGACACGTTCAAAGAAAAAGCCGAGCAAACCCATCAGGAGGTACTCGTTGAAATCGAAGGGATGATCAACCGTATCGGATCAGGCAATGAAGCCAAATATGTCGTCGATACGAAGTCGGAGCCCGCCATTATTAATAAAAGCGTCGCTTATCGCGGGAAGGACATGGTTTTCTCGAACGGACAGCTGGATGTCTTAGGACTTGTCGGGAAAATTCCAGGTTACAAAGGGATTCCTTTCTTTAATACGCTGAATGTAAAAGGGGATGGCTTGCTGACCGTGGCAAGCAGCGGGTTTGTGTTCCATCAGGGAGAATGGACGCTGGATTTCTTCAATGGTTTTGACAAGTCCTTAGCGGAAGGAGAAAAAGAGGAGAAAGCGGACAAGGGCGGCGAAGACGAGTCGTTGAATGGCTCCTTGAAATGGGCAGCCGGCGAGCTCGGCGATCGCTTGAATCCGCTTAGGCAGCTATTAATTCACGATGTTTATTTCAACAAACATAGTTTGTTTGCAGCGCCAAGCTTTTCGATAAGCGGATTCGGACTGAAGTTCAACGATTTCATCCTGCGTGAAGACGGCGTCTCCTTCGGAGGAAGCATTGCAATGAAAATTGCGGATGCGGAAATCAAGAACGTTAAATTTAATGACAAAGGTTTTGTGGGTATTGATGCCGATTTGAAATTCGAGTTGTCGAAGAGCATGGGTCTCATTGACAGTTCTGAATCAGAGGGTGAAGACGAGAAACTGGCTTCCGGGGAATTCAATCTCGTACACTACGAGCAAAAGCAAGCGGGGGTCGAGAACAAGTACGATCTTAATTTTGATGCTAATCTTCGCGGCATTACGCAGGTACATGTCGAGATTGCCTTCAAACAGGTTGCAGACAAGCGGATTCTTCCCAATGTCATTGCCTTCTCGGCGGACTTGGGCGATCCCGGTGTTCTGATCGCAGGCGGGACGTATTTAACAAGCGTTCGCGGAGCGATCCGTGAGCTGGCAGATACGATTGCTGGAGGATCCAGCGATGTTCCTTTGACCATCGAGGCCGGAGCCGACGTCTCCTTTGGCGTGAAACCGGCAACGTTCTACGGCAGCATCGATATGACATTGAGACGATCCGGCATTAAGCTGGTCGGTAGAATGGACTATCGAGCGAGCTCAACGTCTGATCGCGTAGAGATGCTCAAGGAGGCCACGGTCTCTGCACAGTGGATGACGCCTTGGTTTGTCAGCGCATCCGCCGAAATCGATGTTATGGGCTGGGACTTGATCATCGGGAAAGCTTCGATCTTCCTGGGGCAGAATTTACTCAAAAACCGCATCGATTTCGAAGGCTTCGTCAGCGCGCGAGTCCAGGTGCCAGGCAAAGTGCCAATTCTCGGGGGCATGTCTCTCGGAGGTGTCTCCTTGGGAGCCAACAATGACAAGATGTGGGGCGGCGTCTCCATCCTCTTCTTTAGCCTAGGCATCACCTATTACTTCAACGGAGGCGTCGAATTCGGTACTTCAGGAGAAGGCTTGCCAGAGGGACTGCTTTACTTGCAAGTGCAGGATCCGGAGACAGGACCGAAATTGGTCGTATTCGGAGAAGGCGTTCAGACCATGGCGACTTCATGGGTGTCCCAAGAGGATGCTGTTCATGAAATCCAGTATCACAGCGTCGCTGAAGGTGTTGAGATGTTGGATAATGGCTCCATGAACGTTGGAATCGGTGGCATTAAAGTAGCGGACGAAGGAAAGCTTCATGAGATTCCGATGAACAAAATTACCGGCGATGCCCTGCTTGAGCTTACTTATAACGGCCTAACAGCGCCTAATTTTGTATTCAAAGACAACAACGGCAAAGATTTTAAACTCATCTATGATGAAACCAGAACGAATGCTCAAGCAAACGCATTTACACAACAAATAACAACGGATGGCGTTTCATCCAAGAAAGTCTACATTGCTATTCCGCATGATCGTATTGGCGGGAGCATATGGAAGCTGTACGCAGATCAAGCTGTGGAGTCCAAGCTGTTGAACATTCCGCAAGCGGCGCAGCTTGACGAAATCAAGCTGGATCCAAGTCAAACGGATGCGAACAAGTTTACCGCAACCTGGAAAGTGAATCATGCCAAACCAGGCGATACGGTCAGTCTGTATCTCACCAAGGATGCCGTGAGCGATACGAAACAGGCTTTCAATGAAGAGATCAAGGCTCCCGGCGATACGGGATTAATCATCGCCAAAGACTTGAAAGTTGCCAATTTAGGCGGCTTGTCCGGCAGCGTAACATCCGGACAAACCGAAATAGATGTCACGAAAGTGCCTCTTCTTGGCGACACGGAAGATATTCGCGGCTTGCTGTCGCAAGGGAATTATTATTTGCGTGCGGAGTTGAAATCGGCAAGCACCTTCCAGACGAAGACGACGAAGAACAAGTTCGACATCATCGATCCGCTCGCACCTTCACCTGTCAGTGACGTGACAGTAAAACCAGCAGGCAACGGTTATTTTGAACTGTCCTTTAAGCCTGCGGGAAGAAAGTTGAATCAAACCGATGCGGAACTCAGCTACGCGATTGATGTTCTTCAGGAAGCGAATGGGAAACTAGGCGCATATCCGAACTTCGCATCGCAGCAATGGACGGAAGCAGAGCTCGCGCCTTACTGGAATAAGACAAGCGGCAAGTACGAACATATTCGTCTTGGCGGCTGGACAGCGAACTCCAACTCAAGCCAAGTTAATCAAGCGAGCTTGGCTGGTCAGCCTGTGGAAGGGAAAATCAAGTATACCGGCTTGGAAGTTGGACAATCGTATGTTGTTGGCGTTTCGGCAGCAGCCAAGCCGTCCAAAGCAGCCGACAAGCATCAGAATGATCATTATGCAGAGCGGGTAAACACGGCTAGCACACTATTGCCTGTACCAAGCAAGCCCAAGCTTACTGCGCAAGTCAGCCAAGCGAAACAGCTCAGCGCTGTGCCAAGCTCCTTCCTGGAAGTACTGACGAATCAGAAGGAGCAAAGCATTACCATTACCTCGGATCAAAAAAATGTGGAGGTAGAAGCGATCTATGACGACAAATCAATCGGCATAATAGGGCTGGCGGATCAGTCGACAGGCAGCACAGGCAAGTTACAGCTCACTACGTTTAAGACCGATGGCAAATATGCCATTGAACTTAGAACACGGAATAAAACGACAGGTGATTACTCCGTCACGATGCTGTATTTGACGGTCGATACGATGGCGCCTGTGATTTATATCGATACACCGTTAACGGGCGAACGGACGAAGAACGGTAAAATCAAAGTGTCCGGCACTACGAGCAATGATGCGACGCTCAAGGTCAATGGCCAATCCGTTGCGGTGAGTCAGAACGGCAAGTTTGAAGGCGAAGTGGCGGCTGTCAGCAGCGATGCGACGTTCACCATCGCCTTTGAGGCAAGCGACCTTGCTGGGAACAGCAATAAGGCATCTGTAATGCTGACCAATGGTGCATTTCAAGTACCTGTTGCCTTAGTGCTTAGAAAAGTGCCGAATCTCAAAGTCAACGAGTCCGCACAAGTAAAGGCCTACTTACGGATGGCTAACGGCAAGAATGAGGTCGAGGCTGATGCCAGCAAGCTGACCTTCACCAATTACCTCGGAGAAGCGATCTCCGTAACCGGAAACGGTGCTGTGAAAGCACTGAAAGTCGGAGCGGGCATTGCCAAAGCGGAGTACAAACTATCAGATGAGATGTCGCTGCAAGCGATGACAGTTATTAACGTGGAAAGCACAATCATCGCCAATACTGCTGAAATAGCGAATAATGGCAAAGCGACCAAACTCAACATCATTTCCGCGGGAGATTTAACGGACGCAGCGCTTGTATATCGCTTGTATCCTAAGTCTGAAGGGACACCGGTTGCGCCTGTTTATCAGGATGATGTGAGCGGTTGGCTGCCAATTCCTGCCGACGGTATTATACCTGCTGTGGAAGGTGACAAATTGGCGGTTGCCAAGCAGCCTAAGGGCGGCAAGCTGAATATCGGGGTTACCGGACTTATGCCAGCAGCTATTTGGACAGTTAGGAGTGGCGGCCCTGGTGGCGGAGGAATGCCTCCAGCCAATTCGGATATTCGGGTCGGTGGCGAGAAAATTGCCTCGGATCGCAAAGATGATCGTATCTATGCGAAAATCACTGATTCGCTGGGAATGAATAATGGCAAAGCGACGCTGCTTATCCAATCTGAAGATAAGACGGCTAACGGTTACGAGTTTGACATTAGTCAAACAAGGCTGGCACAAGCGGTTAACAGCAAGCAAACGATCAGCTTTGAACTGCCTTTTGCCGAATTATCCTTCCCGGCTGCAGCAGCCGTTGGTATTGAACAAGATCTGAAAGTGAAGATCGATAAAAATAGCAGCAGTGTACAAAACAGTTTCCGACAGATTGCAAATGAGCTTCAGGCGAATGTGCTGGGCGATGGGCAAGGCGCTAGCTTCGATCTTCCATTGCCGAATGGCTACAAAGATCGCAGTGTTAATGCCAAAGTAGCCATCCCTGCGAATGTGAACGCCAAAGAAATTACAGCCGTTGTCGTGCGAGATGCGAATGGGAATTGGACAACGGTGCCATGGAAGCTGGAAGTAGTGCATAACCAGCCTTACGTCAGTTTAACTTTGACAGGCAGCGGCAGTGTGGCCTTCTTCAGCAATCATAAGAATTTCGTCGATGTCGACGAACAGGATTGGGCGAAACAAACCATCAGTGAAGCAGCCGGCCAACTGTTCATGCTGGGCAGAACAGCCGATCGCTTCGATCCGAATCTTTCTATTACAAGAGCGGAGTATCCAACAGTGCTACTGAGAGTGCTTGGTCTGATGAACCAACAAGCGGTTCACTCCTTTGCAGATATTAACCAGGAAGACTGGTACAACCGGAGCGTAGCAATCGCAGCAGATCAAGGGATTGTGAATGGCTTCCAAGACGGGACCTACAAGCCTAATGAGGAACTGTCGAGAATGGAAGCAATGATCATGGTTAGTCGCAGCTTGAAGCTGATTGGCGCTAATAGCACGATCACGGAAAGCCAAGTGAACGAGACACTTGGTGCATTCAAGGACGATGCGTCCATTCCGGATTGGGCTCGAGAAGCAGTTGCTTTGTGCATCAAGGCCGGCATTATTACAGGACAGGATCAATCGATCAATCCTGCGGCCCCTCTCACCAGAGCGCAAGCGGCGGCGATTGCCATGAGACTGAGTCATCTTATGGTCGTGAGCAATCCTTAAATTCTGAGATGAGATCAATAGAGCGGGACGGTGCAATATGCGGTTAAAAAGTAAAAGAGTCGGTCTTATGATGCTCTCGGCAGTTATCTTGTCCCTCTCGGCAGCGGCATTCATGGTGTATGCGGCTAATGACAGTTGGGAAGACCATGCGTCGACGAGCTGGTACAATGAGGATTACAAGACCTTTACCATCGATACGGAAGAGAAACTGGCCGGGGTTGCCAAGCTGGTTAACAACGGTGTGACAGATTTTGATAAAAAGGTGCTGGAAGTTAGTGCTAACTTAGACTTGTCAGCTCATAAATGGGAGCCGGTCGGAAGCGCTAGCCATCCGTTTCGCGGAACCTTGGTGGGAAAAGCAGGACAGATGATGAATCTGTCCGGCCTTACCATCGCAAGCAGCAGTAAGCAAGCTGGGCTTTTCGGCTACCTAAGCGGAGCTACAGTTGGAGGCTTCCACGTGCTGGGCAATATTCAAATCAACAGCACGGAAGGCGTCCAAGTCGGTGCTATTGCCGGATTCATGGATCAAAACAGCATCGTATACAACATACGAAATGAAGCATCGATCCGCGTTACCTCGACCAAAGAAGCCTATGTCGGCGGTGTTGTGGGCGCTGGCTCCGGCGAGTTGTCCGACATTGTCAATCAGGCGGGCGTTACGCTGAACGGTTCCACAACGGGAGTTGTTGGCGGTATCGCAGCAGCCTCAACAGGCGGTTCTGGCCTTTCGCTGAAGAAAATCGAAAATACAGGCGCGGTAACGGTGACAGGCAGCGTATATCAAGCGAATGTGGGCGGTATTCTTGGCTTGGCGAACGCTTCGCTTTCTATGAAGGATCAAAATACGCTGATCACCAACAGCGCTTTGATCACGGCAACGAACAACACGAGCAGCGTGATCGGCGGTATTGTGGGCCGAGTGGAGACCGGGGCGGTTGTGACATTTTCCAATCTGACTTCAAACAAGGGGAACATCTCGGTGTTGGCACCGGGATCGAAGGGGTCATTTGTCGGAGGGCTCGTGGGGTCCTTCGAACATGATATGCTGCTGGACGTTCCTTTCACTCAAACAGGCACCATTACCAATCAAGCGGGATCATCCATCTTCACAGGTGGCGTAACCGGAATTGTCTATGGCGACTTCACGTTGGGACAAAACTTCGTTAACACCGTTCCTATCATCGTTAACGGGGATAGTGAACTGTATACAGGCGGGATTGTCGGAAAAGCGGGAGGAACCGTTACATTTACCAATACGGTTCAAAATAAGGCGTCCCTGCAAGTATCGGGAACCGGGGATCAGGTGTTCACGGGCGGCCTTGTAGGCTTCGCAGGCAACCGACTCCTCTTTAACAGCACGGTTAAAGACGCTTATATAAACAGCGGGCAGATCACAGTGTCCGGCGCGTCGGAGATATACACAGGCGGTATTGTTGCGAATAAAGCGTATGTAAAGGCAGCGAATAACGTGCTCAGCAAGGGTGACATTACAGCCACTGGGGCGCAAAAATTGTACACAGGCGGTTTCGTTGGGATTGTATCCGGCAGCGATACGAATATGAGCAGCGAATCATTCAGCAATAAAATAACGGTCACAGCCTCTTCCTTAGGAGAAGACAGTGCAGTTTATACAGGTGGTATCGTAGGATACTACGGAGTGAACGGAACACTAGCGAGCCCGGCATTTGCGGGACAGCTGACGGTGACAGGCGGCAAGGGCGCCAGTACCGGAGGAGCAGCCGGTTATGTAAGCGGCGGGACGATCACGGGAGCGACGATCGGTGGCACAAGCGCAAGCTTCGCCAAGTTGGTTTCCGACGGTCGCGTTGGTGGTATCGCTGGTTATTTGGATGGAACGGCAGCGGCGTCCAGTGTCCGATTTACAGCTATTCAATCGAGCGGAGCCAGCGGCTTCGCGGGAGGCGCAGCTGGTCAAGCCAAAGGTACGGTGACCGGCGTGACGGTCGGCTTGGCAGAAGCGGAGAATAATGACTCAGCTGCGATCAGAGTCACAGCGGGGAATACGGCAGCTGGCGGCATCGTCGGCGCAGATGACGGGGCACTCTTGATCGCTAACAGCACGGTGAACAAGATGACCATAACTGCCGAGAGTGGTGCAGATCGTGTTCGAATCGGTGGTGTGGCAGGAGTCGCTTCCGCAAGTGTTACCAGCGGGCAAGCGATCGTCGTTCATAACGTTGCGCTTACAACCCAAGGAGCGGAAAGCTTGGTTGGTGGCGCCGTGGGCGACAACGGCGCACTGCTGACAGGACTCGTGGTCAACAACGGAACTATCGAGACACGGGGAGCCGCCAGCGCGATCGGCGGCATCGCCGGATTTACGCGAGGGGATATCTTGAATCCGCGGGTGTATGCAGAAGAAGGCGGTATATTGAAATTTACCGCGAATGGCAAGGACTCCGCGGTCGGCGGTATCGTTGGCATCGCGGAAGATAGTGTTATCAGAGGCAACGGTCAAGACGGCAATGTGACAGGCGTTGCGATTACGACTTCGAGTACGGCCAGCGGTGCTCAAGTTGGCGGTATCGTAGGCCGCAGCAATAAGGCGTCGCTTCAAAACATCGTCGCCGAAAGTCCTGTACTCACCGTTTATGGTGTTGGGACACAGGCTGGCGGACTGGCGGGTCAGATGAAGGACGCGTCGATTACACAGTCCTATGCGCTAGGCGTTCTGCCTGATTATATGCTGCTAAGCGTTTATGGCAGTGATTCACACGCAGGCGGTCTGGTGGGTCAGGCTGAGCGAATTAGTGTGACAGGCAACGCTGTGAAGAACAATGTGGAGAACTTGTCGCTCGTTGTTGACAGCCTTGCGAGCGGAGTACACGCAGGTGGATTTGTTGGAACGAATATCGAGAGTAAAGTTGAAAAGGTATTCGGCGCATTCATCAGCCTGACGCCCAAAGGTCAGAGGTCCGTCGTTGGCGGAATGACAGGCTATAACAAAGGCGCAGAGACAGCGGTGCTGAATTTAAACTTCATTGAGTCATTAGCTATTAATGCCGCGGGCACAGCCGTCTCTTCAACGATTGGCGGCATGATCGGTCTCAATGACGCAAGAAGCGGGCAAGCCGATGCGGCTGTGATTGAGAAGGCCGTCAGCACGGTGCAAAACAGCCGTGTTCTGGGCAAAATAATCGTCCATGCGCAGTCCGCGATTACGGGCGGCATGATCGGCGAGAATCGCAGTATTTTGGCCAATAACAGCATTGCCGAGAAGCTTCCGGTCACCTCAGACGGGAACAACGGTGTTGTTGGCGGTCTGGTTGGCCGAAATACTGGAACGATCTATTATACGTATTCCAATGCACTTCTAAGCGTCAGCGGCGCATCAACAGTCGCAGGAGGACTTGCCGGAGAAAACAATGGTAACGTTATTGCTTCCTATATTGAAACCGACCTGACTGGCAATGCTGTCGGCACGAGCGGGAATTATGCGCTCCTAGGCGGTTTGGTCGGCAAGAATAACGGCACCGTAGACAAAAGTTTTACAGCGGCTAAAGTAACGGCGAATGGTGCAAACACGTATGCCGGCGGTTTGATTGGCGGAAATACAGGTACGATGATCAACACCTATTCCGCAAAAGAGGTCACGGCAAATGCCAAAGATGCCTATGCGGGAGGCTTAATTGGTCTAATGAAGGCAGGCAGTGTCAAAGGCAGTTATTCCGCAGGTCAGGTGAATGGCAACAATGGAGCATTGGCTGGGGGCTTTGCAGGTTATTACGACAATGTGAGCCGAGATCTCATCGACAATTCGTATTATGTGAAGGATGCCAAGCTGGCGATCAACAGCGATCGTCTTGATTTTGGCGGCGGTACCTATGACGAACTGAAGGCGAGTTCGCGTCTCAGTCCGATTCTTGCGGCTTCTCTCGCGAATCGGGAGACGTTCCCTGTTGAATCCAAGTGGACCTTCAGCGATACGGCATGGCGGTTTGGTTCTTTGAACGCTGTCTATCAATACCCTGAACTTAATTTGAGCGCCAACACCGGAGGCACACCGGGCGGTTCGAATGGGGGAAGCGGCAACGAGGTTAACATGAACATCAATTGGTATACCAAAAAACCATCCGCCTTACGCTTTGTCATCCAAACTGAAGCCGATCTGGCGGGGTTGGCGGGGATTGTGAATGGCACGATTACGGGGATGGAGCCGTTTGATTTCAAAGGCCGGGAAATTGATCTGACAGCGCCGATTCGTCTGCAATCCAATCAATGGGTACCTATTGGCAATAAGGAACAGACTGCGTTCGAGGGATTATTTAGAGGCAATCAATTGTTGATTAGCGGGCTTCAGGTCACAGCCAACTCGTATGCCGGATTGTTTGGTGTTATCGGACAGTACGCAACTGTGCAGGATATGAAAATAGAGCCTATCTCCGTCGAGGGGAATCAGTATGTCGGTGCTCTGGCTGGCTATAACAAAGGCATTGTTACGCAAATTCAAGTTACATTACCCAAACAAGCCAAAGTGGCTAACGGAACCTTCGTCGGCGGCTTGGCAGGAGTCAATGCAGGCTCGATTGCGCAAGCATCTGTACAAGGTTCGATGATCGGAAATGGGACAGCGCTCGGCGGTATCGCCGGTAATAATTTGTCCGCAGCTTCGATTACGCAAAGTTTTTCCTACTCGGATCTATGGGTCAGCTCTGGTGCGCCACATGCAGGCGGTATTGCCGGCGAGAACCATGGAATGATTGCAGACAGCTACAATTCGGGAACGGTGACGGCGAGCGGGATGACCTTATCCAGAGCAGGCGGCATCGTCGGTTATGGCCCGGAAGGCTCCATTGAAGATTCAATGAACAGCGGACAAATCTCCGCTAACGTCAATGGCGCCCTAGCCAAGGGCCAAACATTCTTTGGTGGCATTGCAGGACAGTTGGGTCAGCGAGCGACGCTTCGCAACAATATTTTCGATGAACAGATGCTTCAGCTGAAAACGGCTTATTACAGCGAAGCGGGCAATCGGATGCCGACAGAAGTGAACAAAGCGACAGCGATGAAAACGGCAGACTTTGTAAAAGCAGATTTGCCTGCTGGGCTTGATCGCTCTGTTTGGAAAGCGAAGGCAGGGTATTACCCGCAATTAGCCGTATTTAATGGTACGACCGAAAGCGATCTGTCGACTGCCGCGGTTATTTTGAATGCAGATGATAACGCATATCGTACTGTCAGATACTACTATACGCAAACGATGGACCCAACCTTGAACTGGGCGACCCAAACGAGCAGTGAACAAACGCTCTTGACGGTGTCCAAGAATGGCAAAAACAGGACGATCGCCATCAACAAGAAGCCAGTTTTGTATGCGGAGACCGCTGGAAAACCGACGGGCACTGACCCAGCCGATTTCAAGGATAAATTCGATGTGACGCTTGCAACGACGGAGCCTGACGGCATCATCTACTATACGGTGGACGGCCGGGATCCGACAGTAAACTCACTCGTGTATGGGCAGTCTATAACACTGGATCGTACAACAACGATCAAAGCTATTGCTTTTGTTGAGGGGAAAAACAATAGCGAAATTTTCGCGGCTACCTACAAGAAAATGATAGCTGGCGGAGGAGGCGGAGGCTTCTTCCCTCCGGTCGGCACGACGGTTGAGGTGCTTGTCAACGGCAAAGCGGAGTCGGCTGGCAGCGAAACGACTTCAGTGAACGGATCCGTTATCACCTCAACGATTGTTCTTAACGAGCAAGTGTTAGCCAAGCTGCTGGAGCAGCAAGGTGAGAAATCGGAAATTAAGATTCAGTTCGCCAATCGCGCTGACATCACGATCGGCGAGCTGAGCGCCGACTTCATCAAGAAGATGGAGAGCAAGAAAGCTACTCTTATTGTGGATACAGGGAAGGCTAGCTACAGCATTCCAGCGCAGCAATTCAATGTGAAGGCCATCGCCGAGAAACTCGGGCCGGGTGCTGCGTTGAAAGATATCAAAGTGCGCATTGAAATGCGCGCTGCTGCACCAGAGCTGGCGAAGCGGCTTCAAAGCTCGGCTGCAGCAGGCGGATACACACTGTTGACTTCCCCGGTAAGTTTTAAGGCGACTTACACGTATGGTGAAAATACTTATGAAGTCGGTAATTTCGACACTTACGTGGAGAGAGCGATTATCTTGCCTGACGAAGCGGCAGCAAGCAAGCTGTCTACGGCCATTGTCGTGGACCAGGAGGGCACCGTTCGTCATGTCCCTACCCAGATCCGGCAGGTGGGCGGTAAAAGTTATGCAATCATCCGCACGCAGGCAAGTAGCGGCATGTACGCTCTGATTGCCAGTCCCACATCATTCGCTGATGTCGCGGCACACTGGGCTAAAGATACGATTAATGATTTGGGCGCTCGTTTGATTCTAGGCGGCGTTAGTGAGGAATTATTTGAGCCGGACCGTGATATCACCCGCGCCGAATTCGCGACCATTATGGTGAAAGCATTGGAGCTCAAAGCGGATGCGGGGAACATGCCATTTGGCGATGTCCACGATTCGGACTGGTACGCTCCTTATATCCAAGCTGCCCAGCAGCATGGCCTTATTTCCGGGTATGAAGACGGCACGTTTGGCTCCCTGGATGCCATTTCCCGCGAGCAGGCCATGACGATCATAGCCAGAGCCATGCAGCTCACAGGATTGGGAGCGACGCTTGCAACCAGCGAAACAGATCAGCAGCTGGCAGGCTTTGCAGATGCACCAGGTGCTGCTGAGTATGCAAGATCAGGCATAGCCGCAAGCTTGAAAATGGGGCTCGTCTCCGGCCGATCAGAGGCCGAGCTTGCTCCCAGCGCCAACATGACGCGCGCAGAAGTTGCCGCCATCATCCGAAGATTATTGCAGAAATCCGGCTTGATTTGAGTAACACGCACACCGGATTCCTCCTATTGATACTGTGTTCCTCTAAGTCGAAAGCGAGTTACTCCCATTGAAACGGGGTAAGTTCCATTCGTCCGGGGTTACTCCCACTCATACCGATATAAGTTTACACGCAAAATGGCCGTCAGGATCTTCCTGACGGTTTTTCTTTTGGAGTGAAAAAGGAGTTAGCCCTGCTGCCTAGTGTGGGAGGGAACTACAGTGAGCTATTTTTTTATTCCTGCACCGTTGGCTTCATATCCTGTTCCACATTGCTTAACTCGCAAAGGGGGCTGTCTATATGGACAATGGAACTAGTGGGGAAGCCCTAACGAACTCAGTAACCTTTATTCGATCAAAATGGCTCAATTAAAAAAGCTAACGCATTCCAGATGCGTTATTTCAGACAAATGATCACCATTCCGCCTATAAGCTGCTCGATAACGCCAATTCAGTTCATTAGATCGCCAAAGTAGCCATTTTCTCGTGTATAAGCATCATACAGTTCATTGGAATGACGGATTGATGGTGAGGTAGCTCGGGGGTGGAGCTGATGTGCGCAGCCCGAACGCGGCTGTCGCGCGGGGCCTGGAGGCAGAGCGGAGCCGGCGGCACTCAGTTCTGCTGTTCTGCACGGAAAATA
The DNA here is from genome assembly GCF_022163125.1 of Paenibacillus sp. HWE-109. Lineage (NCBI taxonomy): Bacteria > Bacillati > Bacillota > Bacilli > Caryophanales > Paenibacillaceae > Paenibacillus > Paenibacillus sp. HWE-109. The sequence goes on from NZ_CP091881.1 coordinate 8,749,293, forward strand.
GGTGCCACAAGTCAATGTGCTTTTGAGGCAAGCTCCCTTACGAACTCAATACCCTTTATTTGCTCAAAATAGGGCATTTAAAAAATCTAACGAATCCTCGTTGCGTTATTCAAGCAAATTGATCACCATTCCGCCTAAAATTTGCTCGATAAAGCCAACTCAGTTCATTAGTTCTTCAAAGTAGCCAGTTTTTCGTGTATAAGCATCATACAGTTCATTAGAAAAATAGATTGACGGTGAGGGTGGCTCGGTGGTGGAGCTGATGTGCGCAGCCCGAACGCGGCTGTCGCGCGGGGCCTGGAGGCAGAGCGGGGCCGGCGGCACTCAGTTCTGCTGTTCTGCACGGAAAATAGGTGCCACAAGCCAATGTGCTTTTGAGGCAAGCTCCCTTACGAACTCAATACCCTTTATTTGCTCAAAATAGGGCATTTAAAAAATCTAACGAATCCTCGTTGCGTTATTCAAGCAAAATGATCACCATTCCGCCTAAAATTTGCTCGATAAAGCCAACTCAGTTCATTAGTTCTTCAAAGTAGCCAGTTTTTCGTGTATAAGCATCATACAGTTCATTAGAAAAATAGATTGACGGTGAGGGTGGCTCGGTGGTGGAGCTGATGTGCGCAGCCCGAACGCGGCTGTCGCGCGGGGCCTGAAGGCAGAGCGGAGCCGGCGGCACTCAGTTCTGCTGTTCTGCACGGAAAATAGGTGCCACAAGTCAATGTGCTTTTGAGGCAAGCTCCCTTACGAACTCAATACCCTTTATTTGCTCAAAATAGGGTATTTAAAAAATCTAACGAATCCTCGCTGCGTTATTCAAGCAAAATGATCACCATTCCGCCTAAAATTTGCTCGATAACGCCAACTCAGTTCATTAGATCTTCAAAGTAGCCAGTTTTTCGTGTATAAGCATCATACAGTTCATTAGAAAAATAGATTGACGGTGAGGGTGGCTTGGTGGTGGAGCTGATGTGCGCAGCCCGAACGCGGCTGTCGCGCGGGGCCTGAAGGCAAAGCGGAGCCGGCGGCACTCAGTTCTGCTGTTCTGCACGGAAAATAGGTGCCACAAGCCAATGTGCTTTTGAGGCAAGCTCCCTTACGAACTCAATACCCTTTATTTGCTCAAAATAGGGCATTTAAAAAAATCTAACGAATCCTCGCTGCGTTATTCAAGCAAAATGATCACCATTCCGCCTAAAATTTGCTCGATAACGCCAACTCAGTTCATTAGATCTTCAAAGTAGCCAGTTTTTCGTGTATAAGCATCATACAGTTCATTAGAAAGATAGATTGACGGTGAGGTGGCTCGGTGGTAATTGGCTCAGCCTGTAACGTTGTTTTACAGCGTTACAGCGCCGGCATTGGCTGAGGCACGACAGTAAGGTTGAAATTCAACCTTAACTTGCCTGAAATGCCATTCAGAGTGCTCTTTCTCTAGCTATAACGTTGTTTTACAGCGTTACAGCGCCGGCATTGGCCTGAGGCACGACAGTAAGGTTGAAATTCAATCTTAACTTGCCTGAAATGCCAGTCACAGTGCTCTTTCTTTGCTGTAACGTTGTTTTACAGCGTTACAGCGCCGGCATTGGCCTGAGGCACGACAGTAAGGTTGAAATTCAACCTTAACTTGCCTGAAATGCCATTCAGAGTGCTCTTTCTCTAGCTGTAACGCTGTTTTACAGCGTTACAGCACCCGCATTGGCCTGAGGCAGCACAGTAAGGTTGAAATTCAACCTTAACTTGCCTGAAATGCCAGTCACAGTGCTCTTTCTCTAGCTGTAACGTTGTTTTACAGCGTTACAGCGCCGGCATTGGCTGAGGCACGACAGTAAGGTTGAAATTCAACCTTAACCCGCCTCGCAGTCAATCCCAGACACTCAGCCCGCCAAGGCTGCGCCAAGGCTGCGCCAAGGCTGCGCCAAGGCTGCGCCAAGGCTGCGCCAAGGCTGCGCCAAGGCTGCGCCAAGGCTGCGCCAAGGCTGCGCCAAGGCTGCGCCAAGGCTGCGCCAAGGCTGCGCCAAGGCTGCGCCAAGGCTGCGCCAAGGCTGCGCCAAGGCTGCGCCAAGGCTGCGCCAAGCCTCCTTAGCCGATTTCACCACCAGCATGGAAACCAAGTCCACGCGGGGATGATGGCGGGAATAAATCTACGATTATGTGAGAATTTTGAGAGAAGACATTGGTAGAATTAGAAGCAAGATCCATATAGACCGATGTAAAGGGGAATCCGAATATGGGAAACAGAATTATCATTGTCGATGATGCTGCTTTTATGAGAGCGATATTAAAGGATGTCCTCATCTCCCTTGGTTATGAGGTTGCGGGAGAAGCCAGCAATGGACAGGAAGCGGTCCAATTGTACAAGCGAATTAAACCGGACTTAGTGACGATGGATATTACGATGCCGGAGATGGATGGAATTACAGCGCTGAAGGAGATCATCAGTTATAATCCGGAGGCAAGAGTCATCATGTGCTCGGCCATGGGACAGCAGAAAATGGTCGTTGATTCCATTCAAGCAGGGGCCAAAGATTTTGTAGTGAAACCGTACAATAAAGAGCGAATTGCTGAAGCAGTTGAGCGTATCCTCATTTCCCAATCAAGATAATATAACCAATTCACTTCTTCACAGGAGTATGAATTGGTTTTTTTTCATCCGAAGCATCCGCATAGGAAACCTCCTATTTGATAAAAATATTTATGCATAAATGATGAATTCATAATTTGAATTATGGCGTATTTCCTCATAAACTAAGTTGTACACAAAGAGAAGGAGGGAAGCCAAGTGACTTCACACAGCACTTTAAATAGCACTTCAGCGGTCATGCGCAAAGGGTCGCAGCTTGCGCTTTACGCACTTACACTCGGGGCTTTTGCTATCGGGATGACCGAGTTTATCATCATGGGCTTGCTGCCCGAAGTAGCAGACAATTTGCACGTATCCATTCCATCTGCTGGTTTGCTGATCACCGGATATGCACTCGGCGTTGCCATAGGAGCACCGTTCATTACGATTGCCACGCATCACATGCAGCGAAAGGCGCTGCTCATTCTGTTGATGATTATTTTTATCGCAGGCAATGCATTGGCAGCGGTCTCGCCCAACTATACCGTGCTTATGATCGCGCGCATCGTTGCCGCGTTGACGCATGGCTCCTTTTTTGGCGTTGGCTCAGTCGTCGCCGCGCAGTTGGTTCCTAAGGAAAAGCGAGCGGGCGCCATCGCGATTATGTTCACGGGCTTAACCTTGGCCAACATCCTGGGCGTGCCGATCGGAACGTTCCTGGGCCAAGCTTACGGGTGGCGTTCGACCTTCTGGGTCATCACTTTCATGGGGATCATCGCTCTCATTGGTATTATGCTCCTTGTCCCTAAGGTCAATGCGGTTGCATCCAGCCTGCGGCAAGAATTAGGGGTCCTGAAGCGCCCCAATGTGCATGTAGCGCTATTAATGACCGTGTTTGGATTCGGCGGCGTGTTTACCGCGTTCACTTATATCTCACCCATCCTGGTGGATATTACGGGCTTTTCAGCCAGTTCAGTTTCCTATATTCTTGTACTCTTCGGTCTAGGGATTACCATAGGGAATATTTATGGCGGTAAGTTGGCGGATCGCAAACTAATGCCATCGCTCATCGGCATTCTCCTCTTATTGACGATCATCCTGGCTATCTTTAGCCTGACGGATCATAACAAAATACTTGCACTGATTACGATATTCTTGTTAGGCATAGCAGCTTTCGGTATCGTGCCCGGTCTGCAGCTGCATATGTTGAATACCGCCAAAGAAGCGCCAACATTGGCTTCTACTTTGAATATCGCTGCTTTTAACCTTGGCAATGCGCTTGGTGCTTATGTCGGTGGTGTTGTCATTGAATACCGATTCGGTGGCGGGCTGACAGCCGTTCCATGGGTGGCGGCAATCATCACTGCCATTGGAGTGATCTTTACACTTTGGGGCAGGAAACAACTGATGAGAGAGTCTCGAGATTGATTCGAGGCTCTTTTTGGTATAATGGAGGTAAATGGTGAGCATAGAGGGGAATAGGTCATGGTTGATTTTGAATGGTACCGCAGTTTCATTAGTATCTATAAGCATAATTCAGTTTCGGAAGCGGCAAGGACACGGCTAATGACGCAGCCTGCGATGAGTCAGCATTTGGCTGCCTTGGAAGCTTACATTGGCGAACCTTTATTTATAAGAACATCGCGAAAAATATTTCCTACAGAGAGAGGCAAAGAGCTCTATACGCAGGTGGCTCCTCTTGTTGAGGCACTTGAAGAAACAACCCGTAATTTCAACGCATCCTCATCACCCAAGCTTCCAGTCGTTAGAATTGGCGCGTCGGCGGAGCTTTTTAAGGAGAAAATTGCACCTTATCTTGGCGATTTTAACCTGCGCGTCATTGCGCAATACGGGGTTGCTGCCCACATATTAGAGTTGTTATCGGAAGAGAAGCTTGATCTTATTGTCACCTCACAAAAGCTGTCTGCTCCAGGCGTTGAATATATTCCCTACTTTCAGGAGGAGTTTGTCGTTGTCGCATCCAGTGATTTTGACGACCGGGGACTTGAGGGGCACGCGCATCCGGAGAAATGGCTATGTCTCCAAAATTGGATTACCTATGGTCAGGAATTGCCGATTATCCGAAGATTTTGGCGGGAACATTTTCACAAAAGACCACAGTTGCAGCCTGTCTATGTCTTGCCGGATCTGCATGCGATACTAACTGCCATTGAGCATAAAGCAGGTATCAGTATACTTCCCACCTATATGCTAGGAAGCGCTCTGGAAGCAAATAAAGTGAAAATCGTTGCGGGTTCATACCGGGTAACGAATGATTTGTACATCGCCTATAAGCTCAAAAATAGAAATTTGCCGCACGTGAAGGCCCTGATTGAGGCGCTTAAGAAAACCCTGTGAAATAAGCCTTCCCCCTCAAAAAAAGATGAGCTTACGACTTTTCCCCTGTATTTTCGTCCTTCCCTCCCGTTTTCCGGTCCTCCAATTTCCGATAAGCTAAGTAGTGTAAAGAGAGAGAGGACAGGAGGACAATGGATGGAACCAGCAACTGCCAAGATCATCCCGAACAAAGAAATATCGCTGGCTAGGCAGATAAGGAGGATATGGACTTACAAGCTGATTTACGTACTGCTGCTACCTGCATTGGCATGGGTTTTCATTTTTGATTACCTGCCGCTATATGGGATCAGCATTGCTTTCATGGACTATAACGCGATACAGGGGTTCTCGGGAAGTCAGTGGGTTGGATTTAAATATTTTCAAATGCTGTTTGAGTCGGATATGTTCTTGAATGCGTTCAAGAACACACTGCTTATCAGCTTATACAAAATGATCAGCGGTTTTCTTTGTCCCATTTTGTTAGCGCTTGCATTAAATGAAATCCGCATCGTCTGGTTCAAAAAAACGCTCCAAACGGCCGTCTACCTGCCGAGGTTTGTATCTTGGGTCGTGTATGGGGGAATCATCACACTGCTCCTTTCGCCGGAAACCGGCGTCATTAACAAGATCATCGAGTTTTTTGGCGGCGATCCGGCCTATTTGCTCGTCGAGCCCGCTTACTTCCGGACCATTCTGGTCGTCACAGATGCGATGAAGGAGATGGGCTGGGCAGCCATTATCTATATGGCGGCAATCGCCGGACTGAATCCGGAGGTGTACGAAGCTGCTATTGTGGATGGAGCGACGCGGTTTCAGCGAATTATACACGTGACGCTGCCAGGTATTACCGGGACCATTATCGTCATCTTCATCCTGAGAGTCGGATATATCATGAGTGCAGGGCTGGATCAGGTCATCAACTTGTACAATCCGATGGTCTTTGAAGTCGGAGATATTCTGGATACGTACATTTACCGTGTCGGCATCGAGCAATTTAATCTAAGCCTTGCCGCCGCCGCTGACGTAATCAAGGGTGTTATCGGACTTGTAATGATGCTGGTAGCCAATCAAATTGCCAAGCGAATCAATGATTCCGGTATTTTTTGACAAAGGGGAAAGACATGATGAAGCTAACGAAAGGCGAGCGAGCCTTTGTCACTACGAACTATTTGGTTTTGACGGTAATGACCTTAATTATTGTGATTCCTTTCTGGTACGTGATTTCCGTTTCCGTAACACCGTACCATATTTTCAGCGAGAAGAACGGCATGATCTTGTTTCCAAGCTCGCTCAGTTTTGAATACTACACATATTTGTTAAAAGAAGGCTCGCTGATCTTCACGGCCTACGGCAATACGATCCGCAATACGGCGGGAGGTGTCCTGCTCGCCTTGTTTCTGACAACAACAGCGGCCTACGCGCTTGCAGAGAAAAGATTGCCCGGCAGACGAATCTTCATGCTTTACTTCGTCTTCACCATGCTGTTCAAAGGTGGAATGATTCCTACCTACATCACCATCAAGCAGTTGGGTTTGTTGAACACCAACTATGTGCTTATGCTGGTCATGGCCTACAGCGCTTTCAACATGATTATTATGAAATCGTTTTTCGAAAGCATTCCCGAGAGTTTGCGAGAATCAGCTTCCATTGACGGAGCTTCGGAGTTCAGAATCCTATGGCAGATTGTGCTGCCGCTGTCCAAACCGGTGATCGCGACGATCGGACTTCTGTATTTGGTCGTGTATTGGAATGATTTCTTCAACGCCATGCTTTATGTGACGGATTGGCACAAAGCGCCTGTGCAGCTCATCCTGCGCACCATCATTACCAGTTCCAGCCTGCCGCCGGAGCTGCTTGAAGCAGCAGGATCAACGCCACCGCCGACGATTGGGATTCAAATGGCTGCGATTGTGATCGTGGCCTTGCCGATGCTCATTATTTACCCGTTTATACAAAAGCATTTCGAGCAGGGGATGTTGATTGGCTCCGTCAAAGGCTAGTGAATTCATTGGCCATCTCATTCCCATTGGGCTGAAAATAAAATATAATTCAAGGAGGTCAATTCTCATGTCAAATCAAGGAAAAGTTTGGTCGTATACCGCACTTGCTGCACTGCTTGCAGGTTCTGTAACCCTTGCAGGCTGCAGTAAGACCGGCGATCCGGCACCTGCTGCGCCTACGACATCCGCCAGCGCGGTATCGGCGGCACCGAAAACAGAGGAGCCTTACGAGCTGAAATGGCTGAAGGCCCAAGATATATCCAAGCCTTATGATCCTACCAAGGACGCTGTAAAGCAAGCCGTAGAGAAAAAGCTGAACATCAAAATCACTCCAGAGATGGTGGACGTTCAGCAGTACAAGACGAAGCTTAATCTCAAAATGTCCAGTGGTGACATTCCCGATGTCGTACGGATCGATTTCGCCGACGATTTTCAAAAGTATGCGCAGCAAGGCGCTTTCGTTGATCTGACGAATCTCATTAATGAGAAAGATACGCCGAATATTCTCAAGGAAGTGCCGAAGGAAGTCTTCGAGCAAGCCAAAGTAAACGGTAAAATTTACGGGATTCCTTATCAAGGCGGACCTGGTGCAGGCTATCGCTGGAATGTTGTGCTGCGCAAGGACTTCGTCGAGAGCATGGGCGCTCAAGTGCCCAAAACGCTGGATGAATACTACAACTTGCTGAAAAAAGTAAAAGCTGAGAAACCGGACGTCATCCCGCTCGGCGGCTATACGGCACAGATTGGCCAGCAGAAATATGCGAACAATTCCTTTGATCATATTTTTGGCGCATTTGGCGTAACACCGGGCTATTTCACGGAAAAAGACGGCAAATTCAGCAATTATGATATCGATCCAAAAATGAAAGAGGCTCTGCAGTATTTGCAAAAAATGTACGCAGAAGGACTCATTGATAAAGAATTCGCTACAATTAAGGAAGAGCAGCTGCGGGCTAAGCTTTACAGCGGCAAACTGTTCTCGTGGATGGGCTGGTGGTCCACACCAAATGATTATGACACGCAAGTGGAAAGCAATGAGCTTAAGAAAAGCGGCAAATTGGCTGCTGACGGCAAGCTGCCGGATCAGTCCAATGTTCCGTACAAATATTTGTCTTTGAACAGCTCGCTTGTTGGTCCAGACGGTAAAGCGGTAGCTCCCTCAGGCGCGCCATTCGGCCAAATGAACGCAATCAGCGCCAAGACCAAAGATCCGAAAAAGGTGCTGGCGATCATTGAGAAATCGTTGTCGCTTGAGAATCAAATGTTGACCGTATGGGGTATTGAAGGCGAAGACTACAAGATCGATAATGGCAAGATGAAAGTGATTACGGATCAGATCGATCCCAAGACGCAGCAGGATAAGAATGGGAACTTCAGAGGGATTCAAAGCTACCTGTTCGCTCCGGGCTTGAAAGGCTGGCCGCGTTATCTGGAATCGCTGCCGCTGCGTCAGTCGCAGGCGCTCGATGTAGCGATTAATAACAAGTTCCAAATTACGGATGCTTCCAACTACTTGGATTCTCCGACGAAAATCACCAAGCTCGTGGAACTGAACACACTGCGCGATTCCGTCTTTACGCAAATCATTATGGGCGCGGACATCAAGAAATTCGATGAATTCGCGGACAAATGGAAATCGCAAGGCGGCACGCAAATTCTTGCTGAGCTGGAAGCTTCCTTCAAGATAAAATCAGGCAAATAAGTTGTGCATAGCCCCTCGTTCGGCAGCAGTCGGCGAGAGGGCTTTTGCCATCATCAAGGTGAGAGAAGGTGTCAGTCATGGCGATTCGCTTCCCCGCAAGCAGCGGCCATTCAGGGTTATTATCGCGGCTCAGTCTGCCCATTTTCGTGCTGATTGTCACTTTCATCGCCCTGTTTGCCACGGCCGCCAGCTACATTCTGATCCGGGTGCAGAACGACCATACCCTGAAGATGGCAGAGCAGTCGACGAAGTTTGTTTACCGTAATATTGAATATCAATTTAACACAATGAATAACGTAGCAGCCTTCCTTATGAGCAATCAATCGATCGAAAATTTACTCATGAGCACGTATCAGCAGCCTTTTGAGGCCGTGGGAGACTTCTACACGCTGGAAGCGAATTTGCAAAATCTCTCTTTATTGTCGCTTCTGAATGACTTCGGATCAGGCAATGTGGTGCAGCAATCCTATGTCGTCTCTGTTGCGCTTGAACCGGGGAGTGGTCTTTTCGCCATGGCTACGGAACATTTTTCCCCGATAACGGGCATTTATAAGAATACTGATTTACAGGATCAAAAGTGGTTCCAAAGCCTGAGCCGCGGGGAACGCCAGAACGTCTGGTGGAGTCAAAAAACAGATGCCAATGCAGCGATGATTTATTCGGCGCGCAAAAAAACGAGCCTCAAAGACGGCCGCAGCGTTGGCACGGTCATCATCGGCGCCGATACAGGCAGCATCCGGGGAATTTTCGACAATGCGAGGCTGGATGAAGGTTTTCATCTATTGCTCGATGAATCGGATCGTGTCATGTACAGCGAACGCTACGATTTCCTGGAAGATGTTGGCGGGCTTTCGTATGTTCGCGCATTAGAGGGGGCCAAGGGCTCGATCATTACGAAGATCGACGGAGAAAATCATCGGGTCATGTTCGAGACCTTGGATAACGGCTGGAAGCTGCTTGCCGTCGTTCCAGAGAGTCATTTCAGCCGCTACACCCTGGCGATTTCACTCATCGGTGCTGCGACGGCGGCTGCTGCTCTGCTCATTGCCGGCTTCTGGCTGCGCAGAATCGTAATTAGGGTGACAGTGCCTATCACGAGGCTGGTTACGGCGATTCAGCGTCCGGAGGTGGTGGAATTTAAAGAACCGCTGCCAGCTCAGAACACGGGCATCTACGAAGTGGATGAGCTGAATCAGAAGTTCGCTGCTATGCTCGTAACCATTCATGGCCTCATCGAGAAATCTTTTACCGAAGAGATCGAACGCCGTCAACTACAGCTGGAACTGCTGCATGCCCAGATTAATCCTCATTTCTTATATAATACGCTGGACCTTATTAATTGCCGGGCAATCATGACTGGTGATCAGGAGACGAGTTTGATCGTTCGTTCGCTGGCTAACGTATTCCGCTACGGTCTGAACCGCGGCAAAACGTGGATTTCCTTGGAAGAGGAGATGAAACAGGTGGAAGCTTATCTCCATATTCAAATGATGATGATGGACGATTTGCGAATCGAGATCAAAATACCGGATGAACTGCTGCATGCGAGTATCGTTCATTTGATCCTACAACCGCTTGCAGAAAATGCCATCATCCACGGGTTCTCAGATCGTAAACAAGGCTGCCGAATTGTGATTTCAGCTCGTTTGGAGCGTGAAGGATTGATTCTGCGGGTCGACGACAATGGCCGAGGCTGTGATGCCGACCGGATGAATGGGATGCTTCGGCAGCAGCTTGCGAGAGGGAACGGAGATTCAAGCGAAGCTGGAACCGGCTACGGAACCCTGAACGTGCACCGGAGAATTCAGCTGCATGACGGAGACATGTATGGCTTGCGTTATGTGCGGATAGGGGAAGGCGAGGGCACCCGCGTCGAAGTTGTACTACCTTATCAAGGGAAGCAGCCGACAGGAAGAAAGGATGTTGCAGATGTTTAAGCTGCTGATAGCAGAAGATGTGAAAATCGTTCGTGAAACACTCGTGCACGCGATTGACTGGCAAGCTCTGGACATTACACTGCTCGGCGCTGTAGAGAATGGGGAAGAAGTGCTGACGTGGCTTGAGCGTGAGCAGCCGGACCTGCTTTTGACGGATATCGGGATGCCCAAGATGAATGGACTGGAATTAATAGAGGCGGTTAAATTTCGCAATCCGGATATTCGTTGTATTATATTATCCGGGCTGAATGAGTTCGATCATGCTCGTCAAGCGATTAAGCTGCAAGTACTGGATTATGTATTGAAGCCAATCGACCCGCGTGAAATTGAGAGAGTGCTGTCGCAGGCAGTTGAGGTACTGCGCAAAGAGCGGGAGGAGCGTCAAACCTTGTCGCTTGCGGAGCAAACGGCCAAAGATCAACTTCCGAATTTGTCGGAAGCGCTGCCTCGCGGGGAGTGGACCGGAAGCTTGAAGAAAAAGAAGCTGGTCGAGATGGCTATCCAGTTCGTGAAGGAATCCTATATGCGCAAGGAATTAGCGCTGTCTGATGTGGCGGCTTCCGTCGGTTTGAGCGATAAATATTTGAATTTGCTGTTTAAAGAAGTCACGGGGATGACGATCAATCATTCGATAATTCGACTTCGCATGCAGGAAGCAGCCCGGTTGTTGAAGGACCCCGCCATCAAAATCTACGAAATCTGCGACTGGATTGGATATACTGATCAGGATCATTTTCGGGAAAGCTTCAAGAAACAATACGGCTTGACGCCGACCGAGTATCGGAACAAATTTTTATGATGAACGGTGTGGCGAGGAAGGGCAAGAAGCTTCTTCCAACTAATATTTGACAATGATAATCATTATCACTTAGAATAGGATTATGATGATTCAGCGATCCATCCCGGATGGATTTCGGTTTAGAAGGAGTTGAGCTTGTGCTGCAACGTTCACAGAAAGATGACAAAAATGATAACGACAATTTTCTGTTTCACTTTTCCTCCATTAAAATTCTAAAAAATGAAACATTGGTGGCAGCTCCTCTGGGAAGCGGCGTATTCCTTAAACATAAAGAAGGCGATTGGCAGGGCGTGCGTCACGGTTTGCCGGAGGGTGTTCATGTGAATCGGCTCATCGTTCAAGAGTCACAGCTTTTCGCCTGTGCGAATAAAGGGTTGTTTAAGTTCGATTTGGAAAGTGAGCGTTGGCATGATACCGAACTCGCGATTGGCTGCTACCAGTACAAAGATTATTACGGAGTCTCGTGGGCAGCTACGCCTTATGGCTTGTGGAGCCGCAGTCATCATGGCTGGCAGAAAGCGGCCTATACGCATGCTAAAGTTTATGATTTCCTGATGTATCCACAGTATTTTATCCTTGCCATAGAGTCCGGTGTTGCCATCTATGATCGTTTGATCAATGAGTGGATGGACTTCCCGATTGGGCAAGGAGTAACTGGCCTTGCCATCTATCAAGGGCACATTCTCGGCGTCACTGAAGACGGAGCTTTACTGCATGGGGACAAAAAGGGCGGCTTCGAGCAAATCCGCTTTCCACATCTATTTCTGTTCTCAATCGTTACCAAAGGCACGGAAGTATTCGTTTGTACGGACCGCGGCTTATACCGTGTCGGCTATATCCGCAATCAAGTCACCCTAATTTCAGTACGGCTTGGCTGCCCAGTAACGGACATCGACTGCAACGCTGAAAGCTTGTACATGGCTACGCTGTTTCAGGGCATTCAGCGGATGGAGAGAGACAGCTAACGGCTGGACGCAAGTCGCATATTGGTAGGGGCTCTCCTTTTTGGGGGGCTTTTTTTGATATATAAGCGTCAGAGTTTATATGTTTTGGAGTGAACGCGGAGTTGCTCCAGCTGCCTCGCGCGGATGTAAAGGAACTACGGTATGCTATTATAGCCATAAGTGTCAGTATCGGGAGGTTGGGGGGAACTACAGTGCGTTATTTTGCTGTTTCATGGGAATTTCAACATTTTTATGGACATAAGACCCTGTAGTTCCGCTATCCCCCTCGCATCCTTACTTTTTGCCTAATTAGCGTCCGCTAGTTCCCTTACTAGGTTTTGCGGCTAAGAAGAGGCAGATCTATCAGAGTGGCGAAGCCGTTTTTCTTAGGGTTCTTTTCCGCAGTCATAAACTCTCTCTATGCCAAACAGCGATTATTCCGATTTCATTTATGCCAACGAAGCGTTTAGAATCATGGATAGAGATACAACAATCGTTGATTAGGAGATGCGCATATGGCTGGCAACACATTTGGTGAGAGATTTCAAATTATGACGTACGGTGAATCCCACGGGGAAGCCGTCGGAGTCATTATAGATGGCGTGACGCCGGGCGTTGAGATCGATGAAGCTTATATTCAGGTGCAAATGGATAGAAGAAAACCAGGGCAATCGTCTGTCACTTCGCCTCGTAAAGAATATGACAAAATCCATATCATATCGGGCGTGTTTGAAGGTCGTACAACGGGAACACCGTTGTCCATTATATTGTACAATACGGACATGAGACCTGAAGCGTATACGGATATTCAACATGCTTTTCGTCCGGGTCATGCCGACTTTACGTATTTGAAAAAATACGGATTACGCGACCATCGGGGAAGCGGCAGAGCTTCAGGCAGGGAAACGGCGTCCAGAGTTGCGGCGGGAGCTGTCGCTCGCAAGCTGCTAGAGCGCAGAGGCGTCTCTATTGTTGCCTATACAACCGAGATCGGCGGCATACAGTGCCGTGATTTTATTGAGGATGTTATTGAGACTAACCCTGTTAGGGCCTGTGATCCGGAAGCTGCGGTTAAAATGGTCGAGAAAATTGAAGCCTTGGCATTGGCTGGCGACAGCTGCGGCGGCATTGTAGAATGCCGAATCCGGGGTGTCGATCCGGGGCTCGGAGAGCCGGCTTTTGATAAGCTTGATGCCGAATTAGCTAAAGCGATGCTGTCCATCGGTGCGATCAAAGGGATCGAATTTGGAGCGGGCTTTGCTGCGGCGAGCATGCTGGGCAGCGAACATAATGATCAGATGAATGCAGAAGGGTTCAGCAGCAATCATGCGGGTGGGATCATTGGCGGCATCAGCACGGGCGCCGAAATCGTATTCCGTGTCGTAGTCAAACCGACTTCCTCCATCTCCGTGCCGCAAAACACAATGAACGTGAAGGGCGAGGAACAAGTTATTGTGACCACAGGACGGCATGATCCTTGTATTTGTCCGAGAGTCGTGCCCGTGATCGAAGCGATGGCCTGTCTTGTTATTGAGGACCATTATAAGCGTCAGGCTGCTATGCTGTATTAATTGTCGTAAAGTTCCCAAATGAGATAAGGTACGGCAGAAATTCCGTGTCTCCAACGAATGGAGAGGCGGTTTTTTTCTATATGAAGGTGCAGGATAAGCTTCTTCCTACTCGACAAAGAAGCCGCCAATTCGCTGTCTGAGCAACGAATAGAAGTCCCCAAAGACTCCTATTTGGCTCAAACCGCCTCTTTTCGAGTAGATAGAAGCCTTTGGAGGCTCTTATTCGCCAAAGAAGCCCTCAATTCGCTGTCTGAGCAACCAATAGAAGTCCCCAAAGACTCCTATTTGGCTCAAACCACCTCTTTTTGAGTAGATAGAAGCCTTTGAAGGCTCCTATATTCGTCCCCAAAGCCTACATTTTGCCGTCTGGGCACCGAATATCGGCTCTCCCAAAGCCTCCTAATTCGCTCATCTCCGCTAATTTCCCTATTTACTCTCATTTGACGAAATTGATAGAGTTAGAAGGAGCTTTGCTTGTATGATGGTAAGTAATAGGAGGTGAATCATGCTAGGTGCAGTGATCGGTGATGTTATTGGTTCTGTGTTTGAGTGGCATAATGTCAAGTCAACTGAATTTCAGTTGTACGATAGGTTCACACGATTTACGGATGATACAGTGTTGACAGTAGCAATAGCCGATGCTGTTTTGAATAAGACAAAACAAAGCAACAGGCTATTGGATTACTATGCAAGTAAGCGGCTATACGCTTATAAACTAAGGCAATACGCAAAATGGTACCCAAATGCTGGCTACGGACAAAAGTTTGAGGAATGGGCGTCGAGCAGCGACCCCAAGCCGTATCGCAGTTATGGCAACGGATCCGCTATGCGAGTGAGCCCGATAGGATTCGCTTTTAACACGCTGGAGGAGGTTCTGAGGGAAGCGAGGAGATCGGCACTTGTAACGCATAATCATCGACAAGGCATTTTCGGTGCTCAGGCCGTGGCAAGTGCAGTTTTTCTGGCTAGGAACAATAGGCCAAAAGCAGAAATCCAAGCCTTTATTCAGCAGAAATTCAAGTATAATTTGACGCAAAAATTAGATGACATCAGGCCGAATTACGCTTTTGATCCAAGCTGCCAAGGATCAGTGCCGCAGGCGATTATCGCTTTTTTGGAGTCGACGGATTTCGAAGATGCGATCCGCAAAGCGATATCAATTGGAGGAGACAGCGACACAATCGCCTGTATAACAGGAGGCATTGCTCATGCTTTTTATAAAGAAATTCCGAAAGAGATAGTGTCGGAAGTGATGCTAAAGCTGGATCTCAAGCTAAGGCAGGTTATTGAATTGTTTCAGGATACATACAATGTTCCAATCTAAAGTCGCCTCCTAAGGAGTCAACCGCCCGTTCCGATACTCCTTAGGGGACATCAAGTACTGCTGCTTGAACACATTGGTGAAATAATTCGGCTCATCGAAGCCAATGGCGCAGGCGATTTCGAATATTTTCATATCGGTATTGCGCAGCAGGATGGCCGCTTTGTCCATGCGGACGCGAGTGACGAAGCGGGTGAAGCTTTCTCCCGTTGATTTCTTGAATAGCACGCTGAAATAGCTGGCATTCAGATGAATATGAGCAGCAACATCGGTTAGCCGGCATTCCTCGTTGTAATGCTCTTCGATGTATTTGACGGCACGTTCGATCAGATTGTCATTTTTGGAAGCTTGCCAGTTGTTGAAAAGATGCAAGAAGTTCGCTACTTGCTCACTGGCCCAGCGGAGCACTTCCTCGGCGGTCCAATGGGTTTGGGGCATGTCGCTGGGAATGCGCGCGAGCAGGTTTTTCTCATCCGGGTCAAACTGCTTCTGAATCGTGCCGAGCAGCGCGATGGAGAGGGAGAGCGCCTGGATTTTCATGTCATCGAGCGTGATGGCGGAAAGCTCAACCAGCATACGATCCAGCAGTTGAGGAAGGCTTTCTTCCTGTCCGACTAGAATGGCCGACATGAGTTGGACTTCCAGTTCCTGCACTTTGGACTGGTTCAGCGACAAGGTCATACCGGAGCCAATGCTGCCGGCGTCCCCCTCACTTCCCCTTGATGCGCTGCCTGCCCCAGAGCCAGAACCTAAGGCGATATCACATAGCGCTCAGCAAGCGGTTTGTCGGTTGTGGCTTCGTCCATAGTCAGCAGCTTAATGCTGATTTTCAAATATTCCTGCGAGGCCTGTTGAATCGCTTCCTGCAAATGTTCATCGATGCCATGCTGCTCCGTGACGAGCACAAAACTATCATGTTCCACGAGCAGAAGACGGGCATCTAGCCCTGCGCCCTTGAGCAGCTCCTCCACAATATTCGAGAGCGCGAACTGGATTAAACGCATATCGTTTTTTCCGTAGTTTTTGTTCGCCAAATCTTGTTGATTCATCTGCAGCAGCCATAAATCCTTACCATCCAGAAGGTTAGCAAGGCCCTTCTCAGCATTGCCGCCAGCGGCATACGGCAGATTAAGTAGTGCTGCGCGGAGCTCCTGATTTTGCTGAAGCTTCTGCTCACCTAGACGCTGCTGCTGCCGGGTATATTTTTCATAGAACCGCTCGGATGCCTTGCTCATAACCTGCCTGACATCCTGCTCGGTGCATGGCTTTATTAACAGATCGAGTGCTCCAAGCCGGACAGCCGCTTGTGCGTATTCGAAATTTTTGTAGGCTGTCAAAATAATAACGATCAGTTCCGGCTGGCTCTGCCGCAGATGCCCAACGAACTCAATACCATCCATGATGGGCATGCGAATATCAGTCAGCACGAGATCAGGCTGCACCTGTTCGATTAATGCAAGGGCATCTTGACCGTTGCTGGCCTCGCCAACCACCGTCCAGCCTTGCTGGCTGTCTTCGAACATTTTTCGCAGCCCTTTGCGAAAATTGGGCTGATCTTCCACGATCAGCACTTTACCCTTCAACATAGGCAAGCCCTCCGTTCTCCATGGTGATATACGGCAAAATAAGACGCATCGTCGTTCCACTGTCCACAACACTTATGATTTCCAACCGATAAGGTTGACCGTAGACTAACTCAATTCTTCGAACAACGCTTCGCACCCCAAGGCTTTCACGCCCATCAGAACGCTGCGGCATTGCAGCGCCTTTCATCCCGAGCAATCGCGCAATCGCGGATTCATCCATGCCGCAGCCATTATCCGTCACATCAATTTCCAGAAATCCATTCGCATTTCGAGCTCTAATGACTAGCACTTTGTGGGCGACTTTGTTGCGGAATCCATGCACGAACACATTCTCAACAAGCGGTTGAAGCAGGAAACG
The DNA here is from genome assembly GCF_022163125.1 of Paenibacillus sp. HWE-109. Lineage (NCBI taxonomy): Bacteria > Bacillati > Bacillota > Bacilli > Caryophanales > Paenibacillaceae > Paenibacillus > Paenibacillus sp. HWE-109. Next base: position 8,766,408 of record NZ_CP091881.1, read on the forward strand.
CATGATTTCACAATCTAAGATGTCCTCATCCGCTTGAATGATGGTCTCCAAATTTGCTTCAAACAGTTCCGTTTGCAGCTTCAAATAATTGCGCATCTGCTGCAGTTCTTCCCTGACGGTGGTTGGTGTCCGGACCGGCATTAACGAGTATTTGAGCATTTCGGATATCGCTGCAATCAAGGAAGCGGTCTCTTTCTCATTTTGCAAATAGAGCTTCCAGTAAATTTCATTGAACATATTATGCAGAAAATGCGGGTTCAGCTGCGCTTGCAGCGCCTGAAGCTCGGCTTCCCGTTCGCTTAGCTGGGTCAGATAGACTTCTTTAATCAGGCGGCCAACTTGTTCGGCCATGGCATTGAAGCTCTCGCCGATGTAGGCGAGCTCATCTTTCGTACGAATTTCGATGCGCGCTTCGAAGTCGCCGGAACGCACTTTACGAAGTCCAAGCAGCAGATCCTTAAGTGGCCGCAATAGATTTCCTGTGGACAAGACGATCAGGATGCTTGTAAGCAGAATGCTGATTAAACCGGAATATACAATCTTTTGGGAAAGAGCTTTATTTTTAACGCGGATTTCCGCTAGTGAAGTTCCGCTTACCAGCTTAAACGCGGTTGCCTTCGACTCTCCTTGAACGAATAAATGGTTGTCCATGACTTGAGTTTGCTTGAGGTTGACCAACAGCTGTTGTTTCTCAGACAAATTCTCAGAAATATTGCTGTATAAAAGTTCATTGTTGTTATTAAACAAGTAAACTTCGCCTGTACCGTCTTTCGTTAATTCTTTCAGCGAGCCGGAGAAAAATGATTCGTCCATCGCCATAACGAGCACACCGTAAGTGTTCAGCGTACTATTTTTCATGTAACGGGCGACAATAATCGTTTGTCGGTAGCCGCTGGGCTCAACGGCACTCGGCAAGGCCATGCTGGTCCAAACCAGATTGCCGTACGTATCGCTAAGCTTGGAACGAATAACTTGAAACACTTGATCACTTAAATTATTAATGGTGGATGTCGTGTAGCTGAAGTAAGAAGGATTGCCGTTTAGATCATAGAGATACATCCCAGTTATGTAAGGGGCATCCGATTTGATTTGGAAAATCTGTTCTTCGATCTGCTTTTTATCAAAATACAAATTGAAAGCGTCAGCATCTGCGGCCGAGTTGATCCGTTTAATGACCTGTTCAATCTGGGGATTAAACACAATGGTTTGGGAGATGCGAATGATCTCCTGGACTTTAAGCTCCATTTTGGCCAAAGCTTCTTCATTGGTGCGAGAGAACTGCTTGCTGATCTCTTCTTCAAATAGTTTCAGGTTGTATTGATAGGTCAAATAACCCGTGATGCCAAAGGACAAAAGTATGATGGTAGACAAGCTTAGGATAAGTTTGACGCGAAAGCTTCGGTTGATTCCAAGCAAGGCTTGCATCCAATTCGGCATCGTAATGACCTCAGTTTCAATAATTTACTCCCTAAAGGATAACATAAAAAATAAAGATTGCGATGGAAATAAATTTGTTATATCATCGGATTAAGCGCTTAACCCACGAAGATTAAGCGCTTTACCTTACCTTTGAGGGGGAGAAAGCCATTCATACGATACGTCTTACTATGGCCCAAGCACTGCTTCGCTTTCTGGATCAACAGTACATCTCAGTCGATGGGCATGAAACGAAATTTGTTCGGGGCGTCATGGGCATCTTTGGTCATGGCAATGTGACCGGCATCGGGGAAGCCTTGGAACGCAGCGCAGGGAATCTGACTTACATACAGGGGAAAAATGAACAGGGCATGGTGCACGCGGCGGCGGCTTTTGCCAAGCAAAAGAACCGCCAGCAAATTTACGCTTGCACAAGCTCGATCGGGCCAGGCGCATTGAACATGCTGACAGCCGCTGCGACAGCAACCGTCAATCGGATTCCAGTGCTGCTGCTGCCGGGGGATAATTTTGCTTCCAGACAGCCGGACCCGGTTCTGCAGCAGTTGGAAGTCGCAGGAGATTACAGCCTGTCTGCCAATGATCCGTTCAAGGCCGTCAGCAAATACTGGGACCGCATCGTGCGTCCCGAGCAGCTGATGACGGCGGCGCATCATGCGATGCGCGTGCTTACCGATCCAGCGGAAACAGGAGCTGTTACACTAGCGCTTCCGCAGGATGTGCAGGCTGAGGCTTATGATTACCCAGAAGCCTTTTTTGCCAAGCAGGTGCACTATGTAGATCGGCGGCCTCCAGCCAGAGAAGCTGTGAACCGTGCGGTGGATTTGATGCTCGGGAAGAAGCGGCCGCTGATCATCGCCGGCGGCGGTGTCCTCTATGCCGATGCGACGAAGGAATTGGCTGAGTTCGCAGAGGCTTTCCACATCCCGGTAGCCGAGACGCAGGCAGGCAAAAGCTCGCTGCCATGGAACCATCCGCTGCATGTCGGGGCGATCGGTGTGACAGGATCTCGCGCAGCGAACATCCTCGCGAGAGAAGCTGATCTGATCATCGGCGTCGGGACGCGTTACTCCGATTTTACAACGGCCTCCAAATCAGCTTTTGCGCACCCGGATGCGCAGTTTATCAATATTAACATCAGCGGCTTCGATGCCTCCAAATTAAACGGCATCGGCATCACCGCAGATGCCAAAGAAACGTTAGGCACCTTATTCCACGCGTTGTCCGCTCATTACTATGAGAGCGGTTACGAAAGCGGGTATGTGGAGCATTTGAAAGCGCAGTGGGAGCAGGAGGTCGACCGTCTGTATGCCTTAGAGCACACCGAAGGAATGTCGCAAACGCGCGCTCTCGGCGTGATCAATCAAACCATTGAGCCCTCAGCAGTTGTCGTTTGTGCAGCCGGAAGTCTCCCGGGCGATCTCCACCGATTATGGCGATCAACCGAGCCCAAAACGTATCACATGGAATACGGCTTCTCCTGCATGGGATACGAAGTAAGCGGCACTTTTGGTGTGGCGCTGGCGGATCCCCATCGCGAGGCGTACGCCATCGTTGGAGACGGAAGCTACTTGATGCTTCATTCCGAGCTGCTGACCAGCCTGCAGGAAGGCCGCAAAATTACGATTTTGCTGTTCGATAATCACGGCTTCCAGTGTATACACAACCTGCAAAGAGGCCACGGCAGCGATGGCTTCGGCAATGAATTCCGCTATCGCGAAGCGGCGACAGGCAAGCTGACAGGCAGCTACATGCCGATCGACTTTACGGCGCATGCCCGCAGTTTGGGAGCGAAGGCTTACAAAGCAGACACGCCTGAAGAACTTAGGGAAGCGCTGCTGAAAGCGAAGGAAGAGACCGTGACGACCTTGATCGAAATTCCGGTTGTGCCGGGAACGAACACGGATGGCTATGAATCCTGGTGGCAAGTAGGCGTGCCAGAGGTATCCGAGAGCGAAAAGGTGCTTAAAGCGCATGAAGAAATGAAGAACCGCATCCAAGCGGCCAAACCTATTTAACCAACAAAGGGGATTTGAACGATGACAGAGCTTCCATTCAAGCTGGGCGTGCACCCGATTAATTGGGTGGGCGAAGATGTTAAGGAGCATGGCGCGGATACGACGTATGAACAAATTTTAGATGATATAGCAGCACTAGGGCTTGCAGGCACCGAGATGGGGCGCAAATATCCTACAGACATTCCCGTGTTAAAAGAAGAACTCGCGAAGCGGGGCATTCAGCTTGTTTCGCAGTGGAAATCGGTACTTTTCTCCGATCCTGCCTACCGCGACGAGGAGCTTGCCGCTTATCGCAAGCATGCGCAGTTTCTCCAAGAAATGGGCAGCACAGTTATCAGCACCGCGGAAGTGGGGGGCTCGCTCCATTTTGACCCGCGCCGCACGCCTAACGAGAAGGAAGTGCTTCGTCTGGATGAGGCAGGCTGGCAGAGTTTGGCTGAAGGACTTAACCTTGCAGGGGCCATCGCGCAGGAGTATGGACTCAAGCTGACCTATCATCATCATGGCGGCACAGTGGTAGAAAGCCCGGAGGAAATCGACAAGCTGATGGCAATGACGGATCCTGCGCTCGTGCATTTGCTTTTCGACACGGGCCATGCCTACTACGGCGGGGCAGATCCGTTGACCGTGCTGCGCAAGCATTACGGCCGCATCGCGTACATTCATTTGAAGGACATTCGTCAAGCGGTGCTGGATGAAGCGAGAGCGGAACAAGTGGACTTCGTGACGTGTATTCGCAAAGGCGTGTTCACCGTTCCGGGCGACGGCTGTCTTGATTTTGGGCCGATTTTCGAAGAGCTGCTGGAGCGGAAATATGAAGGATGGGCGATGCTGGAAGGCGAGCAAGACCCGGCTGCGCATCCTCCTTATGAATATGCCAAAAATGCACTTAGTTATATCCAATCTCTTATTCCCCAAGAAAGAAGGTAATGGTTCGATGACCTACGTGACTTTTCCGCTAGATAAGCCGCTGGATTTTGCCGCAATAGGACGACTGTGCATTGATTTGAACGCCAACGAAATTCACCGTCCGATGGAAGAGACGATGACGTTTACGAAGTATGTCGGAGGCTCTCCGGCCAACATCACGATTGGGATGGCGAGACTTGGGCTGCAAACGGCTTTTATCGGCAAAATCGCCAATGACCAAATGGGCCGCTTCATCGAGGATTACTTGCAGCGCAATCAGATCGAGACGACGAATGTCGTGACCGATCAAACGGGAGCTGTCACAGGGCTTGCTTTTACCGAGATCAAAAGCCCTACCGATTGCAGTATTCTGATGTATCGCGACAATGCGGCTGATCTGCTGCTTACCCCTGCGGAGGTTCAGGAATCGCTGATCGCTAAGGCGAAGGTGCTGCTGATCTCCGGTACAGCACTTGCACAAAGCCCTTCGCGTGAAGCGGTATTCCAAGCACTCAGCTATGCGAAGAAGCATGGCGCTGTGATCGTATTTGATTTGGATTATCGTCCCTATACGTGGAAATCAGCGGAAGAGACAGCAACTTACTACAACTTGGCGGCGGAGAAATGCGATATTATCCTCGGCACGCGCGAAGAATTCGACATGATGGAACGTTTCGAGACGAACCCAGAGAAGGATGATCGGATTACAGCGGCCAAATGGTTCGACTATTCGGTCAAGATCGTCATCATCAAACACGGCAAAGAGGGCTCCATTGCCTATACGCCTGACGGTGTCGGCCACCGTGCGAAGAGCTTCCCGGCTAAAGTTGTGAAGACGTTTGGAGCTGGAGATTCGTACGCGGCAGGCTTTATCTATGGCATCATGCAAGGCTGGACGATTGAAAAAAGTATGGAATACGGCAGCGCAGCCGCTTGTATCGTCATTTCCAGCCACAGCTGCTCGGATGCTATGCCAACGGCTGCACAGGTGGATGATTATATCGAACGCTGCAACCGCGGCGAGATTACAGCTTCATAATTGACTGAAAAGGGAGAGCTTAACGATGACAGAGACTTTGAAAAATTGGATCGGCGGCGAATGGATCGCTTCTGCCTCCACTCAAACAGAACCCGTATACAACCCTGCAACGGAAGAAATTCTTGCATACATTCCCATTTCTACGAAGGAGGAAGTTGATCAAGCCGTTCGCAACTCCCAAGAGGCGTTCCAGTCCTGGAGCCGCACGCCGGTGCCGCGCCGGGCACGTATTCTGTTCAAATATCAGCAGCTGCTGGTCGACAACTGGGAAGAGCTTGCACGGATCGTGACGCGTGAAAATGGCAAAAGCTACACCGAAGCGTACGGCGAAGTGCTGCGCGGCATCGAGTGTGTCGAATTCGCGGCTGGAGCGCCAACGCTGATGATGGGCAAACAACTGCCTGATATCGCGTCGAATCTAGAATCCGGCATGTACCGCTATCCTATCGGGGTCATCGGTGGCATTACACCGTTCAACTTTCCGATGATGGTGCCTTGCTGGATGTTCCCGCTGGCGATTGCCTGCGGCAACACGTTCGTGCTGAAACCGTCGGAGCGCACGCCGCACTTGGCTAACCGTTTGGCGGAGCTGTTCCAACAAGCCGGTCTTCCGGACGGCGTGCTGAACATCGTTCATGGCGCGCACGATGTTGTGAATGGACTTCTGGAGCATCCAGAGGTCAAAGCGATTTCATTCGTCGGCTCCCAACCGGTAGCCGAATACATTTACAAAACCGCTTCAGCCCATGGCAAGCGGGTGCAAGCCTTAGCCGGCGCCAAAAATCACTCGATTGTGATGCCGGATGCGGATTTGGATATCGCGGTGAAGGAAATCGTCAACGCGGCTTTTGGTTCAGCGGGCGAGCGCTGCATGGCGTGCTCGGTTGTCGTTGCCGTCGGCGATGTGGCTGACACGCTTGTCAGCAAGCTGACTGATGCGGCTAACCGCATCACGATGGGCAATGGCGCGGACGAGGGCGTGTTCTTGGGGCCGGTGATTCGCGACCAGCACAGAGAACGCACCTTGAAATATATCGAGATCGGCGAAAAAGAAGGCGCGATTCTTATTCGCGACGGACGTAAGGATAAGGCTTCCGACGAGAAGGGATATTTCGTAGGGCCGACTATTTTTGATGGCGTGGAGTGCGGCATGAAAATTTGGGAGGACGAAATTTTTGCGCCTGTGCTGTCCATCGTTCGGGTAGCAACGCTGGAAGAAGCGATTGCTTTATCCAATCGCTCGGAATTCGCCAATGGCGCCTGCTTGTTCACGCGCGATGGCAGTAATGTCCGCCAATTCCGCGAAACAATTGATGCGGGTATGCTGGGCGTCAATCTCGGCGTTCCTGCGCCGATGGCCTTCTTTCCTTTTTCAGGCTGGAAAAAGTCGTTCTACGGTGATTTGCACGCGAATGGGACGGATGGCGTTGAATTTTATACACGCAAAAAAATGGTCACAGCCCGCTGGTAGGCCCAGAAAGGAAGAATCTCATGCGACTTGTTTCGATGAAAGAGATGCTGCATCAGGCGCTAGCCGGTCAATATGCGGTTGGGCAGTTTAATTTAAACAATTTGGAGTTCACGCAAGCCATTCTGCTGGCTGCCGAGGCGGAGCAAGCGCCTGTCATTCTTGGCGTCAGCGAGGCTTACATTCCTTATATGGGCGGGCTGCCCTGCATCGCGGGTATGGTGAAATCGTTGATGGAGCATTACGGCATTACGGTGCCTGTCGCGCTCCATCTAGACCATGGAAGCAGCTATGAGGTGTGCATCCGGGCGATTCACGCAGGTTTTACTTCCGTGATGATCGATGCTTCGCATCATTCGCTCGAACATAACATCGAAGTGACCCGCCAAGTGACACAGGCTGCTCATGTTCTCGGCGTTTCCGTTGAATCTGAGCTGGGCCGGATTACCGGACGCGAGGATGATTTGGTCGTCGATGAAGCCGAAGGCATGTATGCGGTCACGGCGGATTGCGTGCGTTTAGTGCAGGAAACTGGCATCGATTGCTTGGCGCCAGCGCTTGGTTCCGTGCATGGTCCTTATCGGGGACAGCCTAAGCTGGGCTTCGAACGGATGGCTGAAATCCGCCAAGTTACGGGTCTTCCGCTTGTGCTTCATGGTGGAAGCGGCTTGCCGGATGAAGAAATTCGTCAGGCGATTGCCTGCGGAACAGCCAAAATTAATGTGAACACAGACAATCAAATCGCCTGTACAACGGCCATACGATCGTTTTTGAATGAGCATCCAGAGGCCTATGACCCACGGAATTATTTAATCCCGGCACGGGAAGCGATTGGGGCATCCGTAAGAGCCAAAATTCAATTGTTCGGCAGCGCAGGCAAAGCCGGAAGGAGTCTATCATGAAAACTATTCAAATCGGAATCATCGGTGCAGGGCGAATCGGCAAAATCCACGCAGACAATTTGCTGCGACTGCCGCAAGTGAACATTGTGGCGGTGAGTGATTTATTTGCAGGTCCTGAGCTAGAGGCTTGGGCGGCAGCGCGCCAAATCGGCCTAGTTACGAAGGACAGTAAGGAATTGATCGAGCATCCAGAGATTGATGCTATCTTCATCTGTTCGTCGACGGACACGCATGTGCCGTTGATCCAGCAAGCGGCTGAAGCAGGCAAGCACATCTTTTGTGAAAAGCCGATCAGCATGGATATTACGCAAACGGAAGCAGCGATTGCTGCTGTGAACAAAGCCGGCGTGAAGCTGCAAATCGGCTTCAACCGCCGTTTTGACCATAACTTTAAGCGTGTTCGCGAGGTTGTCCAAGAAGGCACCATCGGGAACCCGCATATTATCAAAATCACTTCCCGTGACCCGAATCCGCCGCATGAGGATTATATTAAGGTGTCCGGCGGCATTTTCATGGATATGATGATTCATGATTTCGATATGGCTAGATTTGTAGCTGGCAGCGAGGTTGAAGAGGTGTATGCGCAGGGTAATGTGCTGATTAATCCGGTTTTTGCTGAGCATGGGGATGTGGATACGGCGATAGTCACGCTGCGCTTCGAAAATGGCGCGCTTGGCGTCATCGACAATAGCCGTCAAGCCGTCTATGGCTATGACCAGCGTGTGGAAGTGTTCGGGTCCAAAGGCAGCGTAGCCGTTGCCAACGATCATCCGAATACGGCTGTGGTTAGCACCGCAGATGCGATTGTGAGCGAGAAACCGCTGCATTTTTTCCTCGAGCGCTATCAAGCTGCTTATATGGAAGAGACGCAGATCTTCATAGATTGTCTGTTGAACGATAAGGCTGTGCCTGTGGATGGTCATGATGGTATGCAGGCGGAGCGGATCGCACTTGCTGCCAAGTTATCTTCTAGGTTGGGTCGGCCGGTGAAAGTTAGCGAAGCTTTGGCTTTGTTACAGCAGAGTGCGCTTTAAGGAAAGGAGCTGCGGGATATGCCTAATCTGATTGTGAAACCTTTGGAACATCCTCATGCTGAGGGCAGCATTTTGAAAATAACGCCGGAATCCGCGGGCTGGAACTATGTCGGTTTTGAAATTGTAAGGCTTTTGGCGGGGCAATCTCTGAGCCGTGTTACGGGCGAGCAAGAAGTTTGCTTAGTGCTGCTGAGCGGCAAAGCGGACGTGCAGACCAAGGAGGCAAGCTGGAGTGACATCGGAGAGCGGATGAACGTATTTGAGAAAATTCCGCCGTTTTCGGTCTATGTCCCAAGTGATGATCAGTACGAAGTTGCTGCAAAAACAGCTGTGGAGCTTGCGATTTGCAGCGCTCCCGGTGCTGGCGGTTATCCTGCGCGCTTGATTGAGCCTAGCCATGTGGGGGTTGAAACCCGCGGTTACGGGAATATCGAGCGGCAAATTCATAATATTTTACCGGAAAATGAACCGGCTGACAGCTTGCTTGTCGTTGAGGTTTTTACACCGAACGGGCATTGGTCGAGCTATCCGCCGCACAAGCATGATCGGGATGCGCTTCCGGAGGAGTCTTTTCTGGAGGAAACGTATTACTATCGCGTCGATCCCGGGCATGGTTTTGCGATCCAACGTGTGTATTCGGATGACCGCTCGCTGGATGAAACGCTGCTGGTGAAGGATGGGGAAGCTGTGCTGGTGCCGCGAGGCTATCATCCTGTTTGTGCTCCTCCCGGCTATGACGTTTACTATCTGAATGTGATGGCAGGACCATCGCGGATCTGGAAGTTCCATAATGATCCTGAGCATGCTTGGCTAATGGCGAAGCCAGTGGAGGAGTAGGCCGTTTGCAACTTCCCTTGTGCCCCTGCATAATAGAAGACAAACAAGTATTCTTCGGGAAAAATGGGGTCATAGGATGAAGGCAACAATTTATGATGTCGCCCGCGAGGCTGGGGTTTCGATTGCAGCGGTGTCGCAGGTGATGAACGGCAAGGGGAAGATCAGCGAAGAACGGCGCGCGGAAATTCTCAAAACGATGGAGCGGCTCAATTATCAGCCAAGTGTGATCGCATCCGCTTTAACCGGCAAGAAGACTTTCACACTGGGACTGCTTGTGCCGGACATATCGAATCCTTTTTTCGCGGAAATTGCGCGGGCTGTTGAGGATCAAGGGCACCATTTGGGCTATAGCTTGGTCATTTGCAGCACAGACAATAAGGATGAACGGGTCGAGCGCTACCTGAACCTGCTGCAACAGAAAAGCATTGACGGCATGATCATCGGGACCGGGATGGACAACAAGGAGATGCTGACGCCTCTAATGAAGCAAGGGATCCCGATTGCGATGATCGCCAGAGAAATGCCGGACATCGGCGTGCATACCGTTGTTGTGGACGATTGCGTTGGCGGCGCGTTGGCGGCCAAGCATTTGCTGGATTTGGGGCATACGCGCCTAGCTATTCTGGCGGAGCATGCCAAAGTTATCAGCAGCCGTGAGCGGGTGCGCGGGTTTCGGAACACGCTGGAGGAAGCGGGTGTTGTACTGCCGGACAGCGGTGTGCGCAACTGCCACTATACCGTGGAAGATGGGAAGCGGCAGGCGATTGCGCTGCTGGAAGAGTCGGCAGGGGTTCGGCCGACTGCTCTGTTCTGCTGCAACGATATGCTGGCTATCGGGGCTTTGCAGGCTGCGAAGCAGCTGGGCTTGAAGGTACCTGAGCAGCTATCGGTGATTGGCTTCGATAACACGATTCTGGCTTCGGTGACGGACCCGCCGCTCACGACGGTCGCCCAGCCGATTGAGCCGATGGGGAAGAGGGTCGTCGACCTGCTGATTCAGGAGCTGAAGAAAGAATCCACAACCAAGCAGCGTGTGGTATTGCGTCCTGAATTAATGATTCGACAGTCTACGGCTTCGCCGACTGAAGTGGATTAAATGGGAAAAGGGGACTGCCCTCCAAGTAGATTTATCTACTTGGGGGGCGGCCCTTTTTGTTTATGTTGAGGCTCCACGATCCCGCTGGTCTAGTTTAGACAGATGGTTGGGAGGACGCTGAGAGTAGCTGCAAAGAAAAGTAGCTCGGACTGTGCGGTGGCAAGTCCAACGTTGAAAGGAAACTACAATCCTCTATTTGTGCCAAATCGGCCGATGCTGGCATCCACGCGGATCGTAGATGCGCTATTTCGCCGAAAGTAGCTGATTTCTGTAGTAAATTAACGAAATAGCGGAACCACGATCTGCACCAGGCTGATTATGCCTGGATTTCGCCCAAATAGGGGATCTACGATCCGCCTGTAGTTTGATTTGTCTGGTTGGTGGCGTACATGAGATGGTTGGGAGGACGCTGAGAGTAGATGCAAGGGAAAGAAGCTCGGACTGTGCGGCGGCACATCCAATGTCTAAGGAACACCTCACGTTGTTGATTGGATAAATCCAATCAAACAGCCGTAAATGCGGTTAAATTCGTACCTACATTGGATTTATCCAATGTAATCTGATAAAAACGCCATATAGGCGGCATATTTTAGGATTCCGTTGGATAAATCCAATCAAACAGCCTCATGGGCGGCCAATTTCACGATTACATTGGATTTATCCAATGTAATGAAATTCCTCATTCCGTCTGATGCGGAATCTTGGGGTTAGCTGGTTCAGACAGATGGTTGGGAGGACGCTGAGAGTAGTTGCAAAGGAAAGTAGCTGAAATACTCGGACTGTGCGGCAGCACGTCCAATGTCTAAGGAACACCTCACGTTGTTGATTGGATAAATCCAATCAAACAGCCGTATAGGCGGTTAAATTCGTACCTACATTGGATTTATCCAATGCTATCTGATAAAAACGCCATATAGGCGGCATATTTTAGGATTCCGTTGGATAAATCCAATCAAACAGCCCAATGGGCGGTCAAATTCACGATTACATTGGATTTATCCAATGTAATGAAATTCCTCATTCCGTTTGATGCGGAATCTTGAGGTTAGCTAGTGTAGACAGATGGTTGGGAGGACGCTGAGAGTAAATGCAAGGGAAAAGCTGCAGCTGCAATAAGCCAGCGCTCGCAACACCCAATAAAATTATAGTTTTATCTATAATTTTTTAAGGGAACCCTATGCGCTACCTTCTATAATAGGGGTATACCAAAGAAGGAGCGATGCAGTGATGAGCAGCAGGTTAGAGGAAACTCCTGTCACCCTTGATGTACAACGGCTTAAACAAGCTGCGTTAGTACGAAGAAGAAGATTATTGAAGCAAAATATTCCCTTGTTCATTATGCTGATCCCCGTGATCGCCTATTATATTTTGTTCAAGTATTGGCCGATGGGCGGACTTGTGATCGCTTTCAAAAACTATAATTTCGCCGACGGCATCTGGCACAGTCCATGGGTTGGATTGAAGTACTTTAAGTTATTGTTCTCCAGCTCCAACACGCTGCAAATTATTTGGAACACGTTCTGGCTCAGCTTGTTAAGCCTGGTTGTCGGGTTCCCGGTACCGATCGTGCTCGCGGTTCTGATCAATGAAATCCGCAAGTCTTGGTTCAAAAAATGGATTCAAACGATCATCTATTTGCCGCACTTCTTTTCATGGGTCATTGTCTCAGGGATTGTTCTTTCGTTATTCGCGACCGATTATGGGTCCATCAATAAGGTGTTTAAGTTGTTTAATATAGAACCAATTACTTTTCTATATGAGTCTCATTCATGGACGGCGATATTCATCGGCTCCGGTGTTTGGAAAGAAATGGGTTTCTCCACCATTATTTATCTCGCTGCCCTCACCACGATTGATCCATCACTGTATGAATCAGCTTGCATGGATGGGGCGACGAAGTGGCGACAAATTTGGCATATTACGCTGCCAGGCATCCGGCACACGATTATTCTGCTGCTGATCCTTGCGATGGGGCGCGTGATGGAAGTCGGCTTTGACCAGGTGTACAATCTCCAGAATTCAGCTGTCGCCGATGTGTCTGAGGTGATTAGTACCTATATTTATAAAATAGGACTAGGCAGTTCGCAGTTTAGCTTAACGACGGCGATGGGACTCTTCGAATCGGTCATCAGCTGCAGACTTGTTTTAATTGCCAATCGGATTGCGCAAAAATTTGACCAAGCTTTATTTTAGCCAAATGCTTAGGAGGAGCCCATGAAAACATCACGTGGAGAACGAATATTTTATGGTATAAACTATGTGCTGCTCGCTGTTATTGCACTAACTTGTTTGATGCCATTCATTCATATTGTTGCATTGTCGCTGAGTGAACGCTCGGCGGTCGACTCCGGTCACGTCTTCTTCTGGCCGGTAGGGCTGCAGTTCACAGCCTACAAAATCTTTTTTATCGCGAGTCCAGCTTTCCAAGCTTTCAAAAATAGTATTGTTATTACGATAGTCGGGGTCGTTCTCAGCTTGTTAGGTACGATATTGGCTGCCTATCCGTTATCCAGAAATTATTTGATCGGGCGTCGCTTTCTTGTGCTGGCTATGGTTTTTACGATGTTGTTCTCAGGCGGGTTAATTCCGACATACCTGGTTGTGAAAGAAATGTCTCTGATTGATTCGTACTGGGCGATCTGGCTCACAGGGTTTATCAGTACGTACAATATGCTTCTAATGCGCAGCTATTTCGAGAATATTCCTTATGAGGTGCAAGAAGCTGCAAGAATTGATGGCTGCAATGATACATCGCTGCTCATTCGGATTATTCTCCCTTTATCGCTTCCTATGCTGGCAACATTAGCGCTGTTCTACGGGATTAGTTACTGGAACTCGTTCATGAACGTACTGATGTATATTAACAAGAGCAGCTTGCAGAATTTAACGGTTATCGTTCAGGCTATGCTGCAAAAAAACGACTTGCTGAATTCGCCTTCTCTCAATAATGAGGAGCAAGCGGCCGTCGCTACCGAGATGGTCAAAGCTGTGGGTGTTGTGGTTATGGTTGTTCCCATGTTGGTGGTATATCCCTTCCTCCAGAAGTATTTTGTGAAGGGTGTCATGCTTGGATCTGTTAAGGGTTGATATCGTTTCATGGTTGTTATCACAGCAAGGTTACTGATTAGGGTGTTCCCGTTTAACAAAACTTCACAATATATGAATTGGGGGAAATGCGAATGACGAACAAGAAAATGTGGCTTGGTGTAACAGTAGGGTTCGTAGCATTAGGGGCAACATTGGTGGGGTGCAGCAGCGATAAGAAAGAGACAACTGCATCCTCAACCGCAGCAGCAACAGCCAAAGCTGGAGACAAGGCAGCAGCGAAGCGTGGAGATGTCACCGTTTCGATGTATGATCGTGGTGCGGTTCCGGCTTCCGAAGGCTCGTATGAAGAAAATCGCTGGACCAAATGGATTAATCAGAACGGCCCGGCGAATGTGAAATACGTGCCTATTCTGCGCAGTGATTCAACGAAGAAATTGAATGTGCTTTTTGCATCAGGATCGGCTCCGGACATTGTCAGTGAATACAATACGCCATTCCGTGGCAGTTTGTATGATCAGAAGCAATTGCTGCCGCTTGATGACATTTTAAAATACATGCCTGAATATCAGAAATTACTGACGCAATATCCGCAGTTGAAGAAGGCGGGAACGAAGCCGGATGGCAAGCTTTACGAAATCGGCAAAGTGAAGGAGGCTGTACCTGCCCACATTTTGCTCGTACGCACAGATTGGTTGAAAAAGCTGAATCTTTCGATGCCAACAACGACGGATGAATTGATGGCAGTTGCCAAAGCATTTGCAGACAACGACCCTGATGGTAACGGGAAGAAAGATACCTACGGGATGAATATGAGCACGTACTCCGAGCAAGCGATTAATGAGATCTTCGGGGAAGGCTCTTCCAAAGACTTGCTGGCGTGGGGCGTGAAAGACGGCAAAATTATTCGTCAATGGGACAATGAGCTTGCCTCGCTGACCTTCAAGAAGAAACTATACGATGATGGCATCATCGATAAGGATTACATTAATGACAAAGATGGAGCCAAGGCGAAGCAAGATTTCCTGAATGGCAAAATCGGGATTTACGTGAAGTTCACGGGCGGTTGGTATGACTTTACGATGAATGATATGGTCACGCTGAAGAAAAATGTGGCTACTGCGGAAATTGCGCCATTAGGTTATCCGAAATCCCCAGTGGGGACGTTCACGGGTGCTATCGACAACCCGGTTCAGATGACGACGGTTATTAATGCCAAAGCCAAGGACCCAGAAGCTGTTGGCCGTTACCTGGATTTCATGATGAAACCGGAAACCGCTCTGAAAGTAATCAATGGCGATGAAGGCACGCACTGGAAAAAAGCAGCGAACAGCTGTCCGCAAGCGATTGACGCTGCCAAATCCAAAAATGAAGTCGGTTATGCCCTTGATTACGAAATGTTCTACTCGTCAGGCCAAGATAAATGCAGCTTTGTGCTCAGCGGCTTCAACGCCGAAGTTCCTGATCAAAAGTCCGCAATGGATATGTATAAAGAGATTCAGAAAGTGTACTTTGATCCGCAAAGAGAGTACCCAGGTCTTACCGTTGGTGAACATATGCCGGTGTACAACGCCGATCTGCAAATTATCAACACGACGATCCTGAAAGAAAAAGGCGATCTTTTCGTTAAAGCGATTATTAGCGGAAGTAAATACACGCCTGAACAAGCGATCAAAGATTCACAGGCAGCCTGGGACAAAGCAGGCGGCAAGCAGCTTGAGGATTTCATGAACAAATGGTACCAAGAAAATAAAGATCAAGCATTCCTTGCCAAAGATGTCATGGCAATCGCAAAACAACAAATGGAGCAAGTGAAGTAATACTTGTTGGTGAAGATTCGGACAGTGAAGGTACTGATGATTAGGCGTCAGAGCTTGCACTGTCCGATCACTTTGCACAAGTCATTGCCTCATAGGGGGATACGGGAATGAATAAGCTTAACGTAGCTATTATCGGTTGTGGCGGTATTGCCTTAGGTAAGCATTTGCCGAGTTTGCACAAGATTGAGCAGGTTGCTATTGTCGGTTTCTATGATATAGAACGCGTAAGGGCTCAGGAAGCGGCAGCCAAATATGGTGCCCCTGATGCCAAGGTTTACGAAAGCTATGCGGAGCTTTTGGCTGATGCTTCAATTGAAGTCGTGCATATTTGCACACCGAATGATTCCCATGCGGAAATTTCGATTGCGGCCTTGGAAGCAGGCAAGCATGTGATGTGTGAAAAACCGATGGCCAAAACGGCTGCTGACGCCCGTCGGATGGTGGAAACAGCTAAGCGTACGGGGAAAAAGCTGACGATTGGCTACAACAATCGCTTTCGCGCGGACAGTCAATATTTGAAACGAGTTATTGAGGATGGCGATCTGGGCGAGATTTACTTCGCTAAGGCCCACGCTGTTCGTAGACGCGGTGTGCCTACTTGGGGCGTATTTTTGGATGAAGAGAAACAAGGCGGAGGACCGCTAATCGATATTGGCACACATGCGCTTGATTTAACGCTGTGGATGATGAATAACTATGAACCCAAGGTAGTGCTTGGCACTGCTTACCATAAGCTTTCCAGCAAAGAAAATGCGGCTAATTCCTGGGGACCGTGGGACCCTGAGAAATTTAAGGTGGAAGATTCAGCGTTTGCGATGATCGTCATGAAGAACGGAGCTACCATCATGGTAGAAGCTAGTTGGGCACTGAATACGCTGGATACGAAGGAAGCGAAATGTACGCTATGCGGTACGGAAGGCGGCGCTGATATGCAGGACGGCCTTCGTATTAACGGAGAAAATCATAGCCGTTTGTATATGAATCAGCTGCAATTCGAAGCGAAGGGCGCAGACTTTTACGATGGTAAAAAGGAAAGCATGCAGGATAAAGAAATTCGCGTCTGGATCGACGCCGTCATCCACGATAAGGAGCCAGTGGTAACACCTGAGCAGTCCTGCGTCGTATCGGAGATTCTCGAAGCGATTTATGAATCGAATCGGACAGGGAAAGCGATTTATTTCGACTAAAATAAGGGAAGAGGCAGTTCAGACATGGTAAGAGTTGCTATTCTAAGCTATTGGCATGTTCATGCAAAGGATTATGCGCGCATGGCTGCTGAACATCCACAAACAGAAATTGCAGCGTTATGGGATGAGAATCCACAGCGGGGACGTCAGAAAGCAGAGGAACTAGGGGTTCCTTTCTTTGAGGCATTGCCGGAGCTTTTGGCAAATCCAGATATCGATGCTGTGATAGTTGTTACGCCTACAACGCAGCATCGTGAGGTTCTAATCGCAGCTGCGGCGGCGGGCAAGCATATTTTTACGGAGAAAGTTGTCGCTACAACGACGAAGGCATGCAACGAAATCTTGGCGGCTGTGGAGACAGCGGGGATTAAGCTCGTAGTATCTCTGCCACGCTTATACACCGGATTCACGCAAGCGGCTCAGCGGCTCATTCAGGGAGGCGATCTCGGCACCGTAACAACGGTTCGTATCCGGCTTGCCCATAACGGAGCGCTGCCGACCGACGCAAGTCCCAATGGCTCACTGCCGGCACATTTTTTTGATCCGCTAGAAAGCGGAGGCGGCGCGATGATCGACCTCGGCTGCCATCCGATGTACTTGGCGCGATTATTTCTCGGTCTGCCAGAACGTGTAAGTGCCGGTTATGGTTCCATCATGGGACGCCAGGTTGAGGACAGCGCCGTAACGATTATGCATTATGCGAATGGTGCTCTGGGTATCGTTGAAGCAGGATTCGTGAACAGTTACTCGCAGTTTAACATCGAGGTGCAGGGTACGGAAGGCAGTCTGTTGTATGACAGATCTGATAACAAGCTGCTGATGCGCAAGTCTGGCGGACCTGCCTTGTGGCAGGAGGTGACTGAGATGCCAGAAGCAGTACCAACTGCTTTCGAGATGTGGGTATCTCATATTCAGCAAGGGACGACGGCAACAGAGAATATAGCATTGGCACGCGATTTGACCCGTTTGATGGAAGCTTCCAATTTGTCGGCACAATCCGGTGCTGCATATCGGCTGAGTGACCTTTCAGAGTAAGTTCACCTTAGGGAGGCCGCAACCATGTTGGATAAAGGCGTATATTCGTTCTCAACTTGTTGGAACATTAAGAAACACACCGTTGGCAGAGAGATGATGGAGGAAATCAAAGATCTCGGGTTCCGGTACGTGGAACTGAATTACAACGTTACCGAAGAGATGATGAAAACAATCGAGCCGATGATTGAAAAAGGTGAAATCGGCGTGTCCAGTGTTCATAATGTATTTCCATTTATTAACGATAAGGACTACGACACGGACTCCGTTATGCTTGGCTTCGACGATGAGGAGAAGCGTAAACGCTCTGTGGAGCTGTTGATTCGGTCGATGGACTATGCGAACCGGTATGGTGCCAAAGCCGTGGTTGTGCACCCTGGCGAAGTCCCTTTTGACTATAATATCGATTCTGATTTGAAGAAATTGTACAAGGAACAAGGCAAGGATTCACCGGCTTATCGACAATTGTGGCAGGAGATGATGGAACGGCGCGAGCGGTTAAGCCCCTTGTATACCAAGCGAATTCAGGAAAGTCTGGAAGTAGTCAGTGAGCATGCTGCCAAAAAAGGCTGGGACATCGCCATCGGCATTGAGACGAGATCGCGCTGTTATCAGATGCCGTCGCTAATGGAAGCCAAAACAATTTGTGATAACCTGAAAGGCGGTCCGGTCTACCTCTGGTATGATATCGGTCATGCCATGATGATGGGGCGAATGGGCTTGTACGACAACCTGAAAGAACTGCAAGAGGTGCAGACCTATATTTATGGCGTTCATATCCATGAAACGTTGGAGTTATCCGATCACTGGTGTCCATATGTGCACAGTCAGGATATGGCTTACTTCGATCATTTTCTGAGCGCTATCGATTTCGCCAAAGTGAAGGTCTATGAACTTAAGGCGGTATGTCAGCCTGATGAGATTGACGAGAGTCACCGACTGATCACAACTAAAATTGCTGCGATGAAAGGTTAAAAGGTGACTCGTATGGATGCCATTTATCAAAAATTAGTGAAAATAAATAACGATTATACCGCTTCTACGTTGGGGCGGCAGATACTTGATCCGAATTCCAAATATGTTGGCGGCGTGATCGATGAAACAGGCATTGCACGTGCCAACCATATGAGTACGCCGAGCATTATGGCGTGCTGGGCTTCCGCTTTAGTAAATCCAGATTCGCGTTATTACCATGATGAGAAACTGCTCACAGCTTTCGAAATGGCAGCCGACTTCATCCTGAACCGTCAGCATGCAGACGGTACGGTCTCGCTCGGCTCCACGAACTATAATTCGCCGCCGGATACCGCGTTCGTCGTTGGGGGTGTGACGCAATTCTATCAACTGCTGGCAGCGCATGATTGGGCAGCGGTTAAGCCTGCAGCCGCCAAATTGAAGCTATTCTTGGAAAGAACGATCCCGGCGATGCTGACCGGGGGCTGCCACACGCCGAACCATCGTTGGGTTATAACAGCCGCACTTGCCTTGTTGTATGAGATATTCCCGATGCCGGAGCTTGTCGCTAGAGCCGATGAGTGGCTGGCAGAGG
Source organism: Paenibacillus sp. HWE-109 (assembly GCF_022163125.1). Lineage (NCBI taxonomy): Bacteria > Bacillati > Bacillota > Bacilli > Caryophanales > Paenibacillaceae > Paenibacillus > Paenibacillus sp. HWE-109. The sequence goes on from NZ_CP091881.1 coordinate 8,785,778, forward strand.
GCATGGATATTACAGAGGACGGGGAATGGACCGAGCGCAGCAACGGCATCTACAATGCAGTCAGTGATATTGCGCTCTACCATACAGCCAAGTTGTTTAATCGCCCTGACTTATTGGATGGAGTGCGCCGCAATCTGAACATGATGGTGTACTTGATCCATCCGTCAGGCGAGGTTGTGACCGATTACTCAGGTCGCCAGGATTTCGGAGAGACATATGATATGGCTACGTACTTCCTGATTTACCGTCTGATGGCAGCGCACGATCGCAATCCGTTGTTTGCGGCGATGTCGGATTATGCCGGGACGTTTATTCGCAAATCAGAAGCCGTGAACAATCATGCGCTGCTGGGTTTGCTGTTGTACCCAGAAACGGCTATCGAAGATTTGGAACGTGCTGAACTACCAGAGCGGTATACCTTGATGTTGAATGAGAAGCATCCGATGGAGACGCATCTAAAGCAGATCGACCGTGTTGGCCATCATATGAAAATTCAGCATAGCAGTATGCATGTCGCCTTCGGTGCGCCGATCGTACGCATTCGTGATCGCGAGCAGAGTGTGACGATTATGCCTTTGGCACCTTCCTTTTTCTCCTTGCGCCATGGGAAAGTGCGGTTGCTTGGTATGAAGCTATCGACCTCTTTTTCGCCTGGGATTATCAAGTTTGATCATTTAACTGCTGCAGAGAACGGCTATAAGCTGAATATTGTGATGGAAAAAGGATATAACGGACCTATCCCGCAGTCGTATCTGCCTGAAGCAGCCCAACAAGGCCAAGTAAGTCCTTGGTACTTGCTGCCGCATCAACATAGGCCTATGACACATCTGCAAACGCATGAAATTCAGGCAGAAATCGTGCAGAGTGACTCAGAATGGCAGATCCGTATTCATTCCGATGCGCGTGAAGATGTGTTTACGCAGTTATCTTTTATACTCGGGGATGAAGGCCAGGTTAGCGGTGAAGATTTGGCGGACGCCGGAGATGGCAAGTATTTCTTGAAGAGCGGTGGAATGAGGTATGAGGCTGAGGGTGACGCTATTGAGATTTCCTCAGGCGCTTATGAGCACTTACTGCCTGTCCTACGGGAAGATCAGCATCCAATAGGCTGCCGGTACGTTCATGTGAACTTGGTGACACCATTTGATCGTACGTTTACGATTCGCTTGCTCTAGGGGGGAAGGTTCAAGATGACGACATATTTTCACGATATCGAAAGCATCTCTGCCCGTTTGGGAAATGATGACAGAGCGACCTTGCAGGTGCTTGCTGATCGCTATATGGGGGCAAATCCCCCGATTCCTTTTGCATTTCGCACATTTTATCGCTCTGGTATCTTGCAGAATGAGCATGGCCTGTTCGATCTGAACTTGGGCAACAGATTTCCGGAAGCCAGACCTGGTCAGTACGCTTATGCGTATGGGCTGGTTTGGAGTGATGGGGAACGCAATTTGGATGTGCTGCTGCAATGTTTAGGACCGATTCATTTGTATTTAAATGACGAGCTTGCGTACCGTTCCAATGTTATTGATGAAATTAAACCAGACGCTAGCGTAAAACTCAATTTTAATTTCGTCAAAGGCTGGAATCGTCTATTTATTAAAGCCAAACACACCGCCGCCGGTTTCGGCTGTCTGTTTGGATCAGATGAAGCCAAGGTAAGGATTCTCAATGTGTTGGCTCCCTTCGCTGAGAGGCAGGGGCAAGCCGGGTGGGTTTACTCGCTACCAGTGGACGGGGATCTATTCGAGAATGCTCAACTGCCTGATGCCTTGGCTTCAGAGCAGCAGGATGCGATAAGCTGGCTGCCGCAGACCGAGTGGAGCGCGAGCGAGCTTGCGCTGCCCATCGGCGAGCGCTTATTTGGTGTGCAGCCTGGCAAGCAGCTCTATGGTTGGACGAAGCTGAACCAAACCAGCTATCGGAGCGAGTTGTGTGTGTTTGAAGGCAGCTCGGCAGGTCCGCTAACTCTATGGGTGAATGGCTTGCAGGTGCTGGAAGTGACCGGGGAAGGGGACATCTTCCGAGCGGAAGTGATGTTGCAACCGGGCAAACATGATCTCGTTATCCGGAGCAGAAGCGGGAATCAAGCATGGGGTTGGACCATGAGTGCAAGTATAGCTGGAGAAACGATGCCTTTGGCTGCTCCTCTCAGGGTTCACGGTTCGGATAAATCGTGGTTGTACTTAGGACCACTAGATAATAAAGTGGAGTTGCGCTATACAGATTTAGTACGTACGGATCAGCTGTATGCGACTAGTTTGGATGCTGACGATATGGCTTATTGGCGGTTGGACCAGCCAGAAGCTTGGATTCGTCCTTATTATGAGAATGCCATGCTGAGCAATAAATGGACGGTCGGTAATGTGACCAATTATGCCCGCTGGGATTATCCGCTAGGGGTCACGATCTATGGCTTGCTGCAAGCAGGGCGCTTGCTTGAGCGACCGGATTTGATCCGTTATGCGCGTGATCATGTCCAAAGTTGTACCCGCATGTTCAACTACTCGCTGTGGGACCGTGAGCAGTATGGGTTTCCAGCGATTAACCAGCAGTTGGTCATGATGAAGATGCTGGACAACTGCGGTTCCTTTGGTTCAGCGATGTTGGAAGCTTACCAAGAGGAGCAGGATCCAGGTTTCTTGTTGATTGCAGAGCGGATCGCGGATTTCATCCTTCACCGGCTGGAACGGAAGGAAGACGGCGCCTTCTACCGCATTTGCCAAGGCGAATATGCGGAAAACACGATGTGGGCCGATGACTTGTACATGAGCACGCCGTTTCTATGCCGCTATGCCGGGATAACAGGCAGCCATGCAGCTTTGGATGAAGCCGCCAAACAGTTTCTTTTATTCCGCAAATACTTGTTCATGCCGGAACAGCGGATCATGTCCCATGTGTATGATTTCAAATATCAAATGGCAACCGGGATTCCATGGGGACGCGGAAATGGGTGGACACTGTTCTCATTGACAGAGGTGCTGGAGGTTCTGCCAAGTGATCATCCGGATCGTCCCGCACTGCTGGATTTCTTCAACGAACTGTGCAGCGGTTACGTGGAATTGCAGGCAGAGAGCGGCCTTTGGCATCAGGTACTCAATGATCCGGATGCCTATGAAGAAGCTTCTTGTACGGCGATGTTTACGTACAGTTTTGCGCGTGGCGTGCGTTTTGGTTGGTTGAAGCAGCCTGGGCGATATCTCGCATCGGCGTTGCTGGCATGGCACGGTTTAACCCGCAAGGCTATCGATGGTCAAGGGAACGTGCATGGCGTTTGCAGCGGATCGCGTTATGCGTTTACTCCGGATTATTATAAAAAGGATCTGCTCACCGTAACCAATGACAATCATGGCGTCGGTATTATGATGCTGGCAGGTGCTGAGGTTATGAAGTTAAAGAATTGGCTTGGACAGCAGGAGCAGGCTGTGCCTAGATCCGTCTCGGCTGACCGCACAGGGCATTAGCGGCATTGGCGTTCTGGGAGCAGGCGCGATTCTGCGCAGGCGGCAATGTCATCAAAGGGCTGACGACCGCAGCGTCGGTCTGGGTCGTCGCCGCAAATCAGCCCGAGCGTTGGCGCTGACTTCACTGAACAGGGCATTCAGATTTCGAATCTGAAAAATGATGCCCGGTAGTGAAGCTTTAACTGGAGAAGGGCATCTGCCGCTCATGCACGTCCGTGTCAGTGTGAAGGCTTAGCAGCCGGAGAAGCTGATAGCCGGCGGCGTATGAGCAGGTTGCCGCGCTGCATACTGTGGTTTGGGTCGAAATTTCTTCACAAAGTGGCGGGCACGAGCAAGGGCAGCTATACGGTTGAAGCTGCGGTTTGATGAGGTGCTGCGTTAGGAGTAGGTACGATTGGCAATGAGTAGATAAGAGTAGATAAGAGTGGATAAGAGTAGCCAAGAGTAGATAAGCGGATAAAGAGTAGATAAGAGTGGATAAGAGTAGCTAAGAGTAGATAAGCGGATAAAGAGTAGATAAGCGTGGATAAAGAGTAGCCAAGAGTAGATAAGCGGATAAAGAGTAGATAAGAGCGGATAAGAGTAGCCAAGAGTAGATAAGCGGATAAAGAGTAGATAAGAGTAGCCAAGAGTAGATAAGCGGATAAAAAGTAGATAAGAGTGGATAAGAGTGGATAAGAGTGGATAAGAGTGGATAAGAGTAGATAAGCGCTTAAAGAGTAGCCAAGAGAAGATCTGATTCAGAGCAGATAGAAGCCTTTGAAGGCTCTTATCTGCACTAAAAGCAGCCATCTTGAAGAAATAAGAGCCTTTCAGGGTTACTACTTACCTTCTTCCAAACGCGGAAAACGAAACTCCCCACGAAAAGTAACAATAAGCGTCGAGAGTACAGGTAAATTTTGTTTACGAAGGGTTGAAATGAAGCCGCGCGCGCGGGCGAACTGATGAGCCCCGTCCCAGGTACGGAATAAGCCGGAGACTTTGGCTTTGACCTTGGCCATCCGCAAGTCTCGTTCGGCGACATTGTTGTCAAAAGGAACACGGACATCTTGAATAAACCGGAGAATCGGTTCCTTGTGACGACGGAAACGTTCACCCAGATTGGCCGATTTACTTTTGCTTTGCCTGCCTTGCGGTCCGGTTTTGGCTTTGGTACGCCCTTGATTCCATTCCAGCTCGCCCTGCTGCAGGATGTCATCGTACCAATTCTCTAGCCATTTAACCGTACTCGGAGCTAAGCAGCACAAGACTTTACGGGCGGCTAGCGTGAGACGCCAGGCTACTTGTAGCAAGCGTTTCATCTGCACGGCCCACTGGTGATGATCATAATCGGCGATTCCTTGGCATTCCCGCAGTAAGTGCGCATTGCATAAGGCATGCTGGAACGTGTATTTTTCTTTAAAATACGGCCCGTTGCAGTCATGCACTAGAATGCCCGAGTAAGCCGGCAGCAGACCGATGGCATCAAAAGCGAGGGTGCCCCGGTTTTCGTGAACCGCCTGGAACGTCCAGTCCACATTAGAGAGGGTGTGCAGCCATCGCTGTTTGCCATCGACGTGAATGCCGGTTTCATCAGCGTGCAAAACATCGGCATTCAGCAGGTTTTGGCGAATTTGTTCCTCATAGGGACCTAGCTGCTTGTGCGATTTCTTCAAATGGGCGATGACCGTAGCCTCGCTCAGCGAATGCCCGGTCAGGTCCGCAAACATCTCGCTCACCCTTTTCAGTGGAATCATATGGTACGCACTCACATACACGATCCAGCCCGTAACACCAGCTCCATATTGGACAGAGGCGCTGACATGCGACGGAAAAGCAGCCTGATGAACCCCGCTACACTGCGGGCAGCAGCTCGTATGAGCGCGAAACTCGGTTGTCTGGATGCGTGGTTCAGGCAGATCGATCTGCTGACGCCGGTCGTAGCCTATACAGTTCTCCTGGTCCATTGGAGCATGACACGCAGGGCAGGTAGTTAGGCAAAAGTCGAGGATGGCATCCGGATCATCCACCATACTAAGTGTGTGTCCTTCATGACCTAGGGGTGCTCCCTTTTTGCCACCAGCGATGCGGGAGTTTGCGGGCTTACGAAACCCGTCACTTGAAGGCGGCTTGCTACTATTCTTGCTGTTAAGCCCTAGCTGGCGCTCCAACTCGGCTACTCTGTTTTCCAGTTCAGTGATCCGTTCTAGCAGTTTCGTAATGACCTTCTCGATTTGATCTGGACTACTGTGGCTAATTTGTTTGATTTCTTCGAGGCTCATTTTCATCCTGATCCCTCTTCTCCATTAAATTCGTTAAGTATTCTTAACCAATTTTTAGGGGTTTGAATAAGGGGACCTAAGTAGTAACCTTTCAGGACTCTTATGTGTCTCACTTACGGGGGATTAGCCCCATTGTGAGCAGATAAGAGCCTCTGAAGGCTCTTATCTGCATAAAAGGCAGCCATTTTGAAGAAATACGAGCCTTTCAAGGCTCTTATTTGCCTCGCTTACGGGGACAGGAATCTACCCCACTGTAAGCATGTAACACTTTCGACAAAGTCAATGAACAAACCTCGAGGCAAACCTCCTTACGAACTCAATAACCTTTATTTGAGCAAAATAGTTCATTTGGAAAATCTAACGAATTCCAGAATTGTTACTTCAAGCAAATCATCACCATTCCACCTATAAACTACTCAATAACGCCAATAAAGTTCATTAGTTCGCAAAAGTAGCCTTTTTCTGGTCTATAAGCATCATACAGTTCGTTGAGTGACAGATTGCTTAGTCGGCGGGTTGGGGGACAGGGACCTGATGCTCGGATGTCACTTGTCTGCGAGTTATCTCAGCCACAGAAAGCGACAGCTGTCAGTGTTGTTAAATATAGTGCTCCATAATTGAGGTGAGAGAAGAAGCGGACTCGATTCATTTCATCGTAAGGGATAACGGCAAGGGCATGGAGGCGCGAGGCAGGTTGATCTCCTTGCCTCAGACAATGGCGGGTACGGCCTGCGTAATGTGCAGGAGCGTATACAGCTTCATTTTGGCAGCGAATATGGGATTCGCATCGAAAGTGAAGCGGGTGTTGGAACCAAGGTGCATGTGGTCATACCCAAGGTGTGAAAAAAAACCAGCTAAACCCAATAGGGTCGCTGGTTTTTCTTATAGCCTACTTCTGAACGCCGTAGATTTTGTAAAGCTCATCCACCATTAGGTTAGCTGCGCGCACGCCACCTGCTGTATTGAAGATAGCATCGCTAACTTGAACCGCTTTGCCTTTCTTCACAACAGGAAGGTTCTGCCAGAGCGGATCTTTCATGAATTCTTCCGCTTGCTTGTTGCCTTTACCGTCTCCGGTTTCATACGTGAAATAAAGCATCATGTCAGCATCCACTTCTGGAATGCGTTCTTTGGTAATTTCTTCTACGAACGTATCTTTATAATTGGTTGCTGGACGAGCAATGCCGATTTGTTTGAAAATAATGCCTGTGAACGTATCAGAGAGGTAAATACGTGTTCTGCCGCCCATGAAACGAACAACCGATACTTTCTCTTGCAGCTTAGGACCAGCTTTTTGTTTGAAATCCTCAATTTTTTTATCGAAATCAGCAATGACTTTCACGCCTTCTGTTTTCTTGTTCAAGGCATCGGCGTACAGTGAGAAGTTGGCTTTCCACTCGCCTCTAAGCGTTTCGGAGAAAACTGTTGGCGCGATGGCTTTCAACTGATCATAAATTTTCTCTTGACGCAGTTTGTTACCGATAATCAAGTCTGGCTTAAGACCGGCAATCAACTCGACGTTAGGCTGTGATTCTTCGCCCAGCACGGTGACGCCTTCCATATCTGCTTTAATATGATCATACCATGGGTTTCCTGTGAAAGACTTGACCGCGCCTACAGGCTTAATGCCCAGCGCAAGCAAAGCTTCTGTTCCTTCATTTGTCAGGATAACCACACGTTTGGGAGTTCCTTTAATTTGTGTTTCACCCATAGCGTGTTTAATTGTGCGTGTTTCTTCTGTGGCTGGTGTTGCTGTTTTGCTGTCTTTGCTTTCTTCAGCCGCTTTTTGGCCGCATCCTGCAAGAAGTAGAGAAACAGCGAGTGCTGCGGTGATCAATGTTGTAAAACGAGTCTTTCTTCTGTTCGTGAACATGATGTAAGTAATCCCCCTAAAAACGTTTTCGTTGATAATGATTATCATTAACATACTAATATGTAAACGAGCATCTGTCAAGTTCATTGAAAATGATTTTCAACCTCATTGACATCATTCTGGCGGTCTCCTACAATAATAAAATCGACTTATTCAAATTACTATACATCGTGGGCGGAGTAGATTGGAATGAATACTGGCATTATTACCAAACATTACAAATGGCTGGGACTAACCGTGCTTTTTATGCTTGTCATTATCGCGATGGCTTGCAGTGTTAGGTTTGGCGTTACGAAAATACCATTGCGAAGCATTGTAGATGCTTATACTGCTTTTAATGGATCGAATGAGCATCTGATTATCAAAAGTGCCCGCGTACCTCGCGCGCTGATTGCTGCTACAGTTGGTGCAGCTCTTGCCGTAGCTGGGGCCTATATGCAGGCTGTTACGCGGAATCCGCTAGCTTCGCCGAGTATTTTCGGGGTGAATGCCGGGGCCGCTTTTTTCATCGTTTGCGCCATTTCCTGGTTCGGGGATGTTTCACTGATCGCTTTGACGTGGATTGCTTTTCTTGGAGCAGCGGTAAGCGCGGGGGCGGTATACGGGATTGGATCATTAGGAAAAGATGGGATGACGCCAATCAAAATTACGCTGGCTGGTTCAGCCATGACGGCTTTTTTCGCTTCTTTAACACAGGGAATTCAATTGACGAGCGGGAAAGTGTTCGAAGAAACCCTATTCTGGTTAGTCGGATCTGTGGCAGGGCGCGAGTTGAGCATGCTGAATGCGGTGTATCCCTATATGCTTGTGGCGCTTCTGCTATCGGTTATCATGTCGCGGCATATCAATGTGCTGAGCATGGGTGAAGATGTGGCAACTGGTTTGGGGCAAAATACTGCTTATATCAAGGCCATTGCAGCCTTCATTATTGTCATTCTAGCCGGAGGCTCCGTTGCTGTTGCAGGGCCGATCGCTTTTGTTGGCATCATTATTCCGCATATTTCAAGATATTTGGTCGGCATGGACTATCGCTGGATTATTCCTTATAGTGCTGTGCTTGGGGCCTTGCTGCTGCTTACTGCGGATATCGGCGCGCGCTTCATTGTCATGCCTAAGGAAGTTCCGGTTGGCGTGATGACAGCGATCATTGGCGTGCCTTTCTTCGTGTATATCGCGCGCAAAGGAGGCGAAACCAAATGAGTAAATTTTTCACGGTTCGCAGTCCCATGGTTTCGTATTTAATCAGCAAAAAAGTGGTTTGGGCAACGCTGCTGTTGACTGTTCTCATGCTTGCTGTCATTGTGGTCAGCCTAAGCAGCGGAAGTCTCAAAATTCCGCCATTGGACGTTCTGAAAGCACTTCTTCATATTGGCAACGATAGTGCTTACAATGTTGTTATTTATAAATTACGGCTGCCGCGCATTGTCATCGCGATTCTCGTAGGCTCGTCGCTGGCTGTTTCCGGGGCTATTCTGCAAGGGATGATTCGCAACCCGCTAGCATCGCCGGATATTGTTGGTATTACAGGCGGGGCGACGCTTGGGGCAGTAACGTTCTTTTACTTTTTCGCAGGGGCAGTCAGCATTCATCTGCTGCCGATAGGGGCGATTCTGGGGGCGTTTGTTTCGACGCTGCTCATCTATGCCATGGCATGGAAAAAAGGCGTAGCACCGCTTCGTCTCGTTCTGATCGGGATCGGCATGACCGCTGCGTTCACGGCTGTTACGTATATGCTCCTCATCTCAGCACCTTATATTCTGGCGCAGAAATCGCTGACATTCATGTCAGGCAGCATCTATGGCACTTCCTGGGCCAAAGACGTGCTGCCGCTTCTACCTTGGACACTAATCCTTATGCCCCTTGCCTTCCTGTATACGAGGCATGTCAATGTTCAGGAGCTTGGAGATGATATGGCGGCAGGAGTAGGCAGTCATGTGCAGAAGCACCGTCTGATCTTGCTGCTCATCGCTGTTGCGCTGGCTGGAGCAGCGGTATCGATTGGCGGGGCAATTGCTTTTATCGGACTCATGGCTCCGCATATTGCCCGCAAGCTGGTAGGTCCGGCGTTCGGCGGCGTATTGCCGGTTTCGGCTTTATTAGGCGCATTAATTCTTCTGCTCGCGGATTGGATTGGCCGTACAGCCTTTACACCGCTCGATATTCCGGCTGGCGTATTCACAGCAGCCGTCGGTGCTCCCTTTTTCGTATATCTGATTTATCGCCATCGTCATCACTAAACTGAACATAAAGGGGGAAGGTACCATGACGGCCATGGAAGCCAAAAATCTTCGTCTCTCCTATGGAGATACCTTAATATTTAACGACCTTAATCTAACCATTCCCAAAGGCAAAGTGACCGTCTTCGTGGGCAGCAACGGCTGCGGCAAGTCCACCTTGCTGCGCTCGCTGGCACGTCTGTTGAAGCCCAAAGATGGGTCCATTCTGCTGGATAGCCACGAAATTGCCAAGCTGTCCACCAAAGAAATCGCCAAGCGCTTGGCGATCCTTCCGCAAGGTCCCGTAGCGCCTGAAGGATTAACCGTGCTGCAGCTCGTTAAACAGGGCAGATATCCGTATCAATCCTGGCTCCAGCAGTGGTCGCAGGAAGACGAGCGGATGGTCCGCATGGCGCTGGAATCGACAGGAATTGCCGATCTATCGGAGAGAACGGTGGATTCCTTGTCTGGCGGGCAACGGCAAAGAGCCTGGATCGCCATGACCTTGGCGCAGGGCACAGACACCATTCTGTTGGACGAGCCGACCACCTACTTGGATTTAACTCACCAAGTGGATGTCCTTGATCTGTTGTTCGAGTTGAACCAGAACGAGAACCGCACCATCGTGATGGTGCTGCACGATATCAACCTGGCCTGTCGCTACGCCCACCATATGGTCGCCATCAAAGAGCAGAAAGTCTGGGCTACCGGACATCCCGAAGACATCGTGAACGAGCATATGATTGCATCCGTGTTCAACATGGAAAGCGTCGTCTCCAAAGACCCGTTGTTCGGGACACCGATGGTGATCCCTCATGGCAAGGGTCGGATGTTGAAATAGAAAAAAGCTGAAGGAGCCTGCTCCTTCAGCTTTTTTTGCGTGTTTGGATATGTCGCGCTCCCGTCCAGCCTCTCAATCAAACTCTAGGGTATGATTCCAGACAAGTAGCATTCTCCTTGGTTAGACAGCGCCAAATGCAGCAATGACGTTCAAAGACATAGCTTTCACTGGATTAATCCAATGAAATCCAGAATTAGGGTCACGAAATCTAGAATTCCACTGGATAAATCCACTGGAATTCTAGATTTCGTGCCGTATGGGGGGGGGCAGCATGTTTTCATTGGATTTATCCAACGAAAGTTGAAATAAACGCCTCTAAAAGCCGTTTTCATTGGATTTATCCAACGAAAGTTGAAATAAACCACTAGCCTTGCAAAGAAGCTGACATCAGATCATTGTTTTGCTTAAGGAATATTTTTACAGTTTATTGTTGTGAAAAAGAACAAAAACAGTAACATTCAAATACGCATAGACAAATTACCATTTTTTTCAATTTACTCTTCAATTGTTTTAGTTCTGTTCAAGTTTCTTTTTCTGCGCTTTTTTCTTGATAGGATGAATTCGAGGACGCCCGCCCTTATTTTTCTTTCGACGTCCTTTTGAACTTCGCGTGGGCGCTCTGTTTAAAGCAGCAAGGAACTTTTCCCAGCTCATCATCACGTAAATGCGAACTAACTTCAGCACTTCCCATGTACTTTTTGTTGTTTTCGTTTGCAACTTGACCAGGATGCACAGTCCGTAGGCTAAAAGTGTCATGTAGATTTGGTTCCATACCGCATCAGGTTTATAGCTATAAAGTTTAGCCAAGTGAAGGTGCTGCTTCATCCATTTAAAGAACAATTCGATCATCCAGCGATCTCGGTACAAGTTAGCGATTTCTCGTGCTGAGAGATCCCACCTTGTTGTAACCACGCGGTAGATTCGTTTTTTGTCATCTTTGAATTCAACCAATCGGAGCGTTACTTTTTGATCAGGGTGCTTCGGAACCACCATTTGGACATCAGCATCTCGTAAAAGGCCAGGATCATCTTCTGGAACAGGTCGTGCCTGGATGACGGTTGTCTTACTATTTGCTTGTATTCGCACGACAAAACGAATGTTTGCTTCTGCCCATTTCTTGAAAAAGGCGTAGTTAATGTATCCGCGATCCATCACATACGTTGTGTTTTTATCTGTGAGAAGTTCGATCGCTACTTCCGAGTCAGCTACAGCTCCCGTCGATAAAATAACTTTGCTGGGATAGGCCATATCCGGGAAATCTGTGCAGAGGTAGGTATGCATTTTTACGCTATTTTGCGTTTTGCTGCAGTAGGCCCACTGACCGTGAAAGTTGGGTAAAGAGATGGTGGTAGAGTCAATGATCGTTAGCTTTTTTACATCTCGCACCTTTACATGGGATGATTCTCGCAAGGTCTGTGCAATACGCCGATTGATTTCTTGAAAAGCGTACTGGAGTAAAAAAGTAGGTAACTCGTTCAATTTGCGCGAGAAACGGGAGGCGCTAATCGATTTTGTTCCTACAAGAGCCTGCAAATTTTCGTTAGAACGCAAATGCTCCTCAATGGCAGTCGGCTCTTCGCGCCGTGCCAACTGAGCTTCGATGAAAAGTAGGATTGCACTGCGAACGGTAAGTTTTTGAGTCCGATAATCCAAAATGTCGCAGACTGCTTTTGGTAAATCCAACAATTGAAGACATTGACTAATAACGGTTTTATCTGGTACGATACCCATGCGATTTCTCCTTTTGATGAGGAAATGGGTAACATGCCTATTCCTTAACATTAGGGGATTTTTTTATGTCTTACCAGATAAAATAGTGAAATATATTCATAATATAGAAATTATTATATCTATAAGTTTTCATGTCAGGTTCGATGCAAGGCTAGTGGAAATAAACGCCTCTAAAAGCTGTTTTCATTGGATTTATCCAATGAAAGCTGAAACAAACACCTCTAAAAGGCATTTTCATTGGATTTATCCAATAAAAGTTGAAATAAACGCCTGCAAAAGCCATTTTCATTGGATTTTTCCAATGAGAGTGACTCAGCGCGGAACAACGTTCCGCAGCAGAATATATTAGTTTTCGTAGATGCGATCTCACAGCAGAGGGATTCACACAGTCGGATATGCCACATTAAAGTATCTCACCCATCCAACCTCTCAATCAAACTCTAGGGTCTGATTCCAGACAAGTAGCATTCTCCTTGGTTAGACAGCGCCAAATGCAGCAATGACGTTCAAAGACATAGATTTCACTGGATTAATCCAATGAAATCCAGAATTAGGGGCACTAAAAATCAATTCCACTAGATAAATCCACTGGAATTCTAGATTTCGTGCCGTATGGGGCGGGGTGCAGCTGTTATCATTGGATTTTTCCAATGAAAGTTGAAACAAACACCTCTAAAAGCTGTTTTCATTGGATTTATCCAACGAAAGTTGAAATAAACGCCGTCAAAAGCCCCTTTCATTGGATTTTTCCAATGAGAGTGACTCAGCGCGGAACAACGTTCCGCAGCAGAGTATATTAGTTTTCGTAGATGCGATCTCACAGCAGAGGGATTCACACAGTCGGATATGCCACATTAAAGTATCTCACCCATCCAACCTCTCAATCAAACTCCAGGGTATGATTCCAGACAAGTAGCATTCTCCTTGGTTAGACAGCGCCAAATGCAGCAATGACGTTCAAAGACATAGATTTCACTGGATTAATCCAATGAAATCCAGAATTAGGGGCGCTAAAAATCAATTCCACTGGATAAATCCAATGGAATTCTAGATTTCGTGCCGTATGGGGGGCTATCATTGGATTTATCCAATGAAAGTTGAAATAAACGCCGTCAAAAGCCACTTTCATTGGATTTTTCCAATGAGAGTGGCCCATCGACGTTCCGCGGCAGAAGCAAATGAAGCAAGCGTGTGACAATTCCCCGCTACAAGCCAGCCAGAAAAGGCCCGGCCATATCGGCAATCCGCCGATGTCCGGCCTCATTCGGATGTAAGCCATCCGATGTGAAGTGCGGCAGCGTCAGCTTGTTCAGTCCGCTTTGCGCATACAGATTCAACACCGGCAGGGCATAGAGCCTGCCGAGCTCGACTATGGCTTCGACATAGTCGTAGAGCCGATGGCCCGCCGCGTTGACGGAGAAGATGTCGTAGCCATCTTTATCCCGCTGCAGCGGCGTCCACAAGCTAAGGCGGCAGCGCGGATTCGCCGCCAGAATATGCTCAATCAGCGACCGATACGCGCCATAAAAGGTATAGATATTATCCGATTCCAGCAAGCCAATCGGCTTATCCAAGCGGAAATCGTTCACGCCCGCAAAGATGGTGACGCAGTCCAACTCGGTATGGATCGTCTTGCCGACATGCGTCGTTGCGCCGTAGTCACGGTCGCCGCCGGCTGTCATCGGACAACCGCTTTTGCCATAATTGAATACGCTGGAGAAGCCGAGAGCTTCCTGCACAAGCGGCTGATAGCCGCCTGCTTCTGTGATGCTGTCTCCGAGCGTTCCCCATGTTTTTCCTGTCCACTTGTTTAGCATGCTAGTGCCGCTCCTTATTCATTGCTTTCGGTATCGTAGCTGACGGCATCAACGAGAACCAGAGAGTCGGCCTCGGCCTGACCTGGCCGTTCGCCAAGCCATGCGCCTTGTGCGATCAATTTGTTTTGCAGCTCTGGGATCGATACTTCGCGGAAACCGATGCCCGCCGAGCTTGCCATAGCGGCGGACACGCCGGCGGCCTCACCCATGGCAAAGCAGTTGGGCATGACGCGAAGCGAGCCCTGCACGGGACGGTCGGACGAAACGGAACGTCCAGCTACGATCAAATTCGATTTGCCCTGCGGCAGCATGCAGCGAAATGGAACGCCATGCGATTTGCCCTTCGGCAAATGCTTGATTGTCATCGTGCTGCTGGCGTTGGCAAGATGGATGTCGATGAAGTACGAATTGCGGGCAATATCGTCCTCGAAGCTGCGCATCGTCAGGAAATCTTCCACCACAAGCGTGTAGTCGCCTTGGATGCGGCGGGTTTCACGAATCCCGATCTGGTCGCCGGAATGAGCAAGGAAGATATGCTCGAAGCCTGGCACATATTTGCGCAGGAAACGAAGCTGCGTATCAATCAACTGGCGCCCTTCGATCGCTGCGCGGGTCAAATCCTCCGCATTGGTACCGTCAATCCCGAAGATATGGCCGAAATTAAAGCCGACAACGGAGTCGGTAATCCAGGCCATCCCCGAGATGCGTTTGCGCCCTTCAGGGAGGTCGCCGTTTTGTTGAGCTTTCATGACCGTTTTCTCGATCTGGTTATTATCATCTGTCTCCACCAGATATTGCTCAAAACGTGCTCTGTCCACGCCCGTGACCACATAGCACATCGTACCAGGCTGGAGTTCGCCGTGTTCGCCTCCGCTCAGAAAAGGAACACCCGCAAGCGCCGCGAGATCCGCGTCACCGGAAGCATCGATATACAGCTTGGCTTGAATGACGGAGCGCCCGGATTTATTGCTGATGACAAGTCCGCTGATGCGATCTCCCTCCAACAGCACTTGATCGGCAATGGTATGGAACAGCACTTTGGCTCCGCTGGCCAAGAGTTCGGCATCATAGACGCGTTTCAGCGTTTCCACATCGATGGGAACCCAATCGAGCTGGTCTTTGTAATGCCGTAAGAAGTCGTCTCCGGCTGCCTGTTTCATTTTATCAAGCAGTTCAAGACCGATTCCGCGAATGACAGGTTTTTCCCCATCTGAATAGGGACAGAAGGCAGGAACCAATGCTGCGGTGCCCATTCCGCCGAGGTAGCCTCTTTGTTCAATCAAAAGGGTGCTTGCCCCATTGCGGGCAGCTGCGATTGCTGCGGCTATGCCGGATGCGCCGCCGCCTACGACGACCACGTCAGGCGTATAGCTGACAGGGAGTTGTTGTGCAGGGATCGTTATCGTTTGAGTAGACACATATGTCATGTTTTATTCCTCCTAGGGATGCTTATGAGTCTTATTATAGGCGTCCGCCATGGAGGAACTAGTTTAACTTTTGTTTAATCTAAAAGAGGAAGTGAAACGGCTTGCGCCGAAAAGTATCCTTCAACGTTATCCGATGAAAGGGGGCAGCCTGAATGCCGACCCGCAAGCAAGTCACGTTAAAGACGATCGCAAACGAGCTTGGATTAACGGTACAGACCGTGCTCAAAGCGCTAAAAGGAAAACCCGGCATGTCCGAAGCAACCCGACAACGGATCGTCCAGACCGCCGAGAGGCTGGGCTATTATACGATGGAACAGATTCGCAGCCTGCGGCTGGACCGCATCGCACCGTATCCAAGCGAAAGACTTCGCTTTCTGTTGGTGCAAACGGCGGAATCCGTTTCCTACAATCGGCTTCTGCTGCAAGGCTTAGAGGACCGCTTCTTCTCATTCGGTCATCGCATCGAGCTGCTGATGCTGCCGCAAAATATCAAGGAGGAGCATATGCCATCTTGGATCGAGGAGAGCGGCATGGCTTACGCAGATGGGATATTCATCGCGCCGAGCATTATCCCCAAGGTGTGGGAGTCCTACCTGTTTGCTTTGCCCCAACCTCGCATATTGCTTAGTTTTCCGCCTCCCGGAGTGAAAATAGACAGTGTGATCTGGGACGTCTATGAAGCCACCTTCCAAGCGGTTAGCTACTTGCACAGCCTCGGACATGAACGCATTATGTATGTGGGGGACATCCAATTGCAACGGGGGTTTATATTGCGCTGGCAGGCCTTCTGTCATGCGATGCACGTGCAGGGCATCGAGGTTGATCCGAGTCAGCACTCTATCGGCGAGCGGTTCGGAGGAGGCCGGCAATGGCTCGAAGAACTGGAGCAGAAGATGGTAGATTTCATGCCGACAGCGATTATTTGCGGGATCGATAATGAAGTGTCCATCGTCGCAAGCCTATGTCACAAGCTGCAATGGCGCGTACCGGATGAAGTGTCATTGGTAGGATTTCTCAATGAGCAAACGGAAGATCTGCCCCTGTTCACTAGACCTTTGCTTTCCATCCGAGAGACAGGCTATCGCGCTGCTGACCGTATGTTGTGGCGGCTTGCCAATCCGACATTGCCTTTTGAACATATCCGCATTCAAGGCGATTTTCACATCGGCAGTACGACATCACGACCAGCTGCCAACGGCCTGCAATCGGCAACAATGCGAAGATACAACCAGAAATCATAAGATTCTCCGGTGCCTAGGGCCTTTTAAACAGGATATAATGAAGAGTACAGCAGGACGGGAGGTCTACGAAGAGATGTATAAACTTGTAATTGTAGATGATGAGCCGACTGTACGCTTTGGATTAAGCACCTATTTTAATTGGAGTCAGTACGGCATTGAAGTTGTCGATACAGCGGACGACGGGGATGTTGGGTTAGAGGTGATTGAGCGTGCAAAGCCGGATATTGTGCTGACCGATGTACGCATGCCCACGATGGACGGTATTCAAATGTCGAATATTCTGAGCGATCGATTCCCTGCAATCAAAATTGTGTTCGTAAGCGGGCACGATGATGCCGAGTATTTGAAATCTGCGCTTAAGGTAAAAGCGATTGACTATATATTTAAACCCGTTAATCTGCAAGAGTTGACTGTCGTCGTTGAACGCCTGGTGGCTGCACTGCAAGCCGAAGAACAGGAGCGCAAGCTGATCGTCGATATGCAGGTGAAGCTGCTGCAAAGCATGCCGCTGCTGCGGGAGAAATTTCTGATGTCCCTGATCAAAAAGGGGGGTGCGGTCCCTTCTCGCATGCAGGATCGTATCGCTTTCCTGGGGCTCGAGCTTCCACTGGAAGCGGCCTATTGGGTGATTGTGATCCGCGTGGACGATGCCACGGAAGTGGCGGAAGCCAGGTCCGAACGTGACCAGCAACTGCTGTCTTATTCGATCGTTAATATTGTGCAGGAGCTGATAGACAGGGAAATTGGCGGTTACGTTTTTGAAAATCAGACGGGCGAATTCGTTGGCATTCTGCGTCTGTCTGATCAAGAGGATCAGGAGAGTTTGCTGTTCACACTGGCGGAGGAAGTCAGAGGCAATCTGCAGCAATATTTGCGCATCAGCGTAACGATCGGGGTTGGCGAGCGAATAGCGAAGCTGGCTCAGCTTCCGCAGTCTTATACCCAGGCGAAGGAAGCAGCCGATCAGCGATGGTATCTCGGGAAAAATCAAATTATCTCCATGGACCAATTGGAGCAGGGCATAGACAGCATGTATCGATTCGATCCGATGCAGGATGAGCGGCTAATCTCTTCGCTCAAAGCAGCCGATACGGACAAGGTGCAAGATGAGCTTGAGCATATCTTCAGTGCGCTGTCACGCAACCGTGCCGAGGGCATCCAATATGGGCGCAATCTGAGCTTGCAACTGCTGCTGCTTGGAAGCCGCATTCTGATGGAGCTTCACATTCAGCGTCAAGGGATGGATGAGAAGGAGAATGAGCTTCTGGCCAAAGTGTTCCTGCAAGAAACGCTGGGCGATTTGAGGAAGCTGGTTGCTTCCTATCTGCTGGAGGTTTGTGAGCGGATTAGCGAGAAACGCAGCGGCAAGCCTAAGCTCAGCATTGAACGCATACGCGCAATGATTGACAAGCGATTTGCCGAAAACTTGCAGGTAGCGGATATCGCGAAGGAAGTATTCCTGTCTTCCACCTATTTGTGCCTGTTGTTCAAACAGGAGACAGGTGAAACGATCAACGAATATATGACCAAAGTTCGGGTCGACAAGGCCAAGGAGCTGCTCAAAGATCCAAGCAACAAATTTTACGAGGTATGCTATGCCGTCGGTTATTCGGATCCCAGCTATTTTAGCAAAATATTCAAGAAATACACGGGGTTTACGCCAAGCTCATTTCGTGATCAAGTCATGTAAAGGCGGTAGGGCCTATGAATAACCTCATGAACAGAGGTTGGACGAATATAGCTATCATTTTCAAAAGTGTGCTTGCCGCAAGATTATGGCTGATCGCTTATGTGGTACTCATTCTGATTCCGGCTTCTATATTTCTGTATGCGTATTCCCAGCGATATTCACGCATATTGGAAGAAGAAGTCACGCGAACAATGCTTCAAACGTTGAAGCAGGCTGAAATTAACTTGAATCACCAAATTAATTCCCTGCGTGATACATCGAATGCTATATTCATGAATCCCAAGCTGCTTACTTATTTGAGCAGTTCATCCTCCTATGACGATCAGTTCGTAGCTATGAATGAATTGCGCTACATGGTGGATAATGCCAGAACGAATCTGAATGTTTTCCGCGTTCGCTTATATGTCGATGAATCGAAACTTTTCTCGCATGAGAAAGTGAATTTCTTTCCTTTGGCAAGCATTGAGCAAAGCAAGTGGTATCCGGAAGTCGTGAATGCCGGTGGGCTTCTTGTATGGACAGGCGCCTATTTGGAACATTTTATCGACATTCCGGAAGACCCTTACATCTTCTCTGGTCTTCGTATTTTGCGGGACCCTGAACATTACGATCACTTGTCCGGCATTTTATCGATTGATGTGGATGCGAAGATTTTGGAGAATATCGTTTCGAATATTAAGCTGAATGATGATCAGCATGTCTTCTTAACGGCGCCTGACGGCACGATCGTTCTGCATAGCGATAAATCGCTATTGGGAACTAAGCTCAAATCGAGTGCCGTGCTGAATGCTATCGGGATGAACAAAGAAGGTGTCTCGGCTATTGAGGATAATGATATACAGCAATATATCGTGTATACGACTGTCCAAGCTACAGGCTGGAAACTGATCGCAGAGGTGCCTAAGAAAGGCATCAGCTCGCGAGCAGCATCTCTGAATCAATTCTCCAGTGTGGCGACATTGACAGGGGTGACGATTCTATTTCTTATTCTCGTGTTTATTCTGTTGGCTTTCATTGTGCGAGGGATGAATCGCCGGGTGCAAACGGTCATTAGGGTCATTAAACGGGAGGGCATCGAGGGGCTGGATGAGCGATATGGCGCATCAGGCGGAGATATTAACCTGCTGGAGAAAAGCGTCGATCATTTGATCCATCGTGTTAGGGACCTAATGGAGGAAACTTACAAATCGAAGGTGCAGGAACGGGAAGCGCAGCTTAAGGCGCTGCAAGCACAAATCAATCCTCATTTCCTCTATAATACGCTGGATACGATCAATTGGATTGCGATTGGGCATAAGGCTCATGATATCAGTCAAATGATTGATGGTTTAGCTAAGTATTTCAGGCTAAGCCTGAATAAAGGGAGAGATGTCGTGACCGTCATGGACGAGTTGGAGCTGGCTCGTGTGTATCTGGATATTCAGCAAAACCGTTTTCCCAAAAGCTTTGAAGTTATTTTCCAAATTGAGACACCGCTGGATGCTTACGAAATGCCTAAGTTGACGCTGCAGCCGATTGTAGAGAACGCGCTGCTGCACGGCATTCGCAAGTCCAAGGGGAAGTCAGGAACGATATGGATTCGCGCCTATATGGATGGAAGCTGTCTGGCGTTGTCAGTCAGGGATGACGGGATCGGGATGGAGCAGGCATTCGCCCAAAGTCTGTTGACGGAACCACGCCCAATCAAGAGTTCGGATGGCGCAACAGGTTCCTATGGTTTGTATAACGTTAATGAGCGAATTAAGTTGTATACAGGCGAAACAGCGGGCCTGGAGATTGTAGCGGTTCCCGGAGAGGGAACGACGGTTATCGTTCGTCTCAACCCCAAGATCAACCAATGAGCCACAGCAAATTCCAAAGAGCATTCCCTATTCACAAAGGGGAGGCTCTTTTTTTACGTATAAAGATCATAAGATACTACCAGAAACACAAAGATCACCATCTACAGCCAGGCTTAGCCCGACTATATAATACGAATATACCAACTTGGAGGTGAGCGCGATATGAGTGTTACAACAACAGAATTGAAAGCACGTATCGAAACGACAAAGGTTAGCAAGAATAGGTGGAAACTGTTCCGGACCAACATAGATCTCTATGTTTTGCTGATTCCAGGTCTGCTGTTTTTGCTTGTATTCAAATATACGCCCATGTACGGGATTGTTATCGCGTTTATGGACTTTAATATTTTCGATGGCTTCACAGGAAGCAAATGGGTTGGGCTGGCGCAGTTCTCCAAATTAGTTCACTCGGAAGAATTTCTCCAAGTGTTCGTGAACACCTTGTTGATCAGCTTGTACAAGCTTGTTCTGCTGTTCCCGGTTCCGATTATTATCGCGCTGCTGCTGAATGAAGTGCGCAAGAGCTGGTTTAAGCGGACGATTCAAACGATTATTTTTCTGCCGCATTTCTTGTCTTGGGTTATTATCTCGGGCTTGTTCATCACGATTCTTTCCCCGAGCGGCGGCTTGGTTAACAATGTAATTCAGTTTTTCGGGGGCCAGCCGATCTCGTTCTTCCTCAATAATGATTTCTTTCGAAGTGTGGTCGTATTCACGGCTGGTTGGAAAGAATCGGGCTGGAATACCATCATCTTCATCGCGGCGATTGCCGGCATTGAGCAGGAACAGTATGAAGCGGCCTCGATCGATGGAGCGGGACGTATCCGTCAGATGCTGAACATCACGCTCCCGGGTATCGTACCCACGATCATTCTGATTCTTGTCTTGCGGCTGGGGTACTTGCTTGAAGCGGGAACAGAACAAATTCTAACGATGTACAATTCGGTTGTGTATCAATCCGGCGACGTGATCGGTACCTACGTGTACCGCCAAGGTTTGGGCCAACAGGATTACAGCTTTAGTACAGCTGTTGGTTTATTTAATTCCGTGATCGGATTTCTCTTGATCGTGCTGGGCAACGAGCTTAGCAAAAAAGTAGTCAAGCGAAGCATTTGGTAGGAGGTGCAGCGATGAATAAGAAAACGTTAGGCGATTGGTCGATTGATTTATGTGTATACGCTGCTTTGCTCTTGTCGGGACTGCTCACTTTACTGCCAATGGCTAATGTACTGTCCAAAGCGCTGAGTGAGGAAACCGCTGTTATTTCCGGCAAGGTAGGTATTATCCCTGTTGGTTTCCAACTCGATACGATGAAATATGTGGTGTCATCCAGTCAATTTCTGCATGCGATTTCGGTCTCTCTGCTCGTGATGGTCATCGGGACGGTGTTTGCCATTTTGTTAACGGCATTAACGGCTTACCCGTTGTCCAAAAGGCATCTGCCCGGCATTCCGTTCATCCTGCTGATGTTCATATTCACAATGCTGTTCAACGGCGGCATTATCCCGAACTATTTGTTAATGAAAGAACTGCATCTCATTAATAATTTGTGGTCGCTCATGCTCCCGGCTTTGATTAGCGTGTTCAATATGCTGGTCATTAAGAGCTACTACGAATCATTGCCGGAAGCGCTGGAGGAATCGGCCAAAATGGATGGGGCCCGCAACTTCACGATTCTGTTTCGCATCATTCTGCCATTAAGTACGCCAGTGATTGCGACCATTGCGTTGTTTTATGCGGTGTATTTCTGGAATGATTATTTTCATCCGATGCTGTATATCTCCAATCCGAGTCTCAAGCCATTGCAGTTGTACCTGCGCGATATTGTGATGGATGCCGACAGTTCATCTGCCCTTAATAAAAGTGTAGATGATATGATGAATATTTCTCCGGAAGGCATTCGTGCCGCTACGGTGATTGCTTCCATAATTCCGATGCTGCTGGTGTATCCGTTCTTGCAAAAGCATTTTGTCAAAGGTGTTCTGATTGGTTCTGTGAAAGGCTAGCGCTGCGTTAACGCTCTGGATGTTCTCATTCCAGGCTTAATGATATAGTTACATAATGACATAGGGAGGGTTTATGTATGTTGAAAAAACACAGGAAGCTGATGCTTGTCACGCTTACAGCTTGTTTATCCGCTTCATCGCTTGTCGCTTGTTCCTCGGGTGGCTCCAGCTCCGGAAGCTCCGCTTCTCCAGCGGTTTCCAATGCCGCATCTGCAGCGCCTACCGCAGCAGGTCCCAAGCCTGAACTGAAATCTTTGCAGATTTATCAAAAAGAAGATTACAACACGTATCCGGTAGCCAAATTCCTGGAACAAGCAACAGGATATAAAGTGCAATACGAAATGCTCCCGCAAGATAAGCCGCAGGATAAATTAAACATCTTGATCGCATCCGGCGAACCGTATGATGCTGTAACAACTCTCGGGTCCACTGATTTCAAAGCGCTTTACTCTGATTATGCCAAAAAAGGCGCTTTGATCGATTTGGGACCGCTGATCGATAAATTTGGCCCCAACATCAAAGCGGCCGTTGACCCGGAAGCGCTGGAAGCCGCCAAAATCGATGGCAAGCTGTACGGCATTCCAACCAAAAGCTTGAATACCGTCGTCTCCAGCTTATATATTCGCCAGGATTGGCTCGATAAAGTAGGTCTCAAAATGCCAACGACGCTCGATGAGCTTGTGGCCGTATTGAAAGCGTTCAAGGAGAAAGATCCAGGCGGCAACGGCGATAAGAATATCGGATTGACCATGAGCGGGGAAGCTTCTTTCATCAGCAATATTGTAGGCGCTTTCGGAATGCCGAACTACTGGAATGAGGTGAATGGTAAGCTGACCCCTCGTGTGATGGATCCTGCATTCAAAGAATACACAGCTTTCGTTGCCGATCTATTCAAACAAGGATTGATCGATAAAGAGTTTGCAGCGAACAAGGACGCTACCTCCAAGGAGAAATTCACGAGCGGCAAAGCCGGGGTCATCATGATGAACTGGTCGGATGTGCCGGCGATTACGGATGCGTTGGTCAAAAATGTTCCTACGGCGAAGGCTGGCTTTATGTCCGCACTCAAAGGCAAAGATGGCAAAGCAGCGTTATCCGCTGCCAAAGGGTTTGACCGCATTACCTTCATCCCCAAAGCTTCCAAGCATCCCGAAGATGCCATCAAATGGATGAATGCCAAGCTGGAGAAAGAAACATTCAAAACGATGGCCATCGGGGAAGAAAATAAGCACTATACGTTCAAAGACGGCACGTATGCGCCAATTCAACCAATTTTTACAGAAGAACGCAATCAGGCCAACAATTTCTTGACGGGTACGGATGACAAAAACTACCCGACGTACTGGCAGGCACGCGTCCGCAAAGATATGCGTTTGTTTGATGCCTGGAATTTGATGAACGGTTTGGCGCCAGCATCGACCAAAGTTGTGGATCAGTTAGGCTATGCGCCTTACATGGCTATTTTCTCGAAAAACTTCCTGCAATTGAACACGATGTCGAGCGACTATACGACGAAGCTGATTTTCGGCGCTGAGCCGGCTAGCGGGATTGATGCCTTCATAACGAAATTCAAAGCCGCAGGCGCTGACGATAGTTTCAAAGAAGTTAATGACTGGTATGCAACAGTGAAGAAATAAGCAAGCTGAATGTCCCAGACGGACATGGACCGAGACTCCATAAGGTATAATAAGTTATGATAGAACTGTTCCTACATCTGCTAATGCGGACTGGGGACGGTTCTTTTTTGTTGCCTAATTGTTTAGGGTGACTCCCACCATGGTAAGATATGAGTAAAGGAGATGAACTTCTGATGTCTTTATTGATGAAAATAAATTCCAATGGCGAGCCTGTTTTTGAGCAAGTGTTCAATTTGGCGCCAAACGCTATTGCTTTGGCAGGTATAGATGGCAAGATCGGCAAGGTTAATGAAGCCTTCACTCAAACCCTGGGCTACTCGCAGCAAATGGCGGCTGAAATGACACTTGAGCAGTTGGTCCTGCCCGAGGATCTTCAGAGTTTCCGCACCTGTCTGGAAGAAGCACATCTTCAGAATGAACGGAACCATGAGCTTGAAATACGATGCATCTCGAATAACGGGAGTCTGATATGGAAGGCCATCAAGTTCTCATTGGTTCGCGATGGCAATGGGGACCCTCATTATTTTATCCTACATCTCACTACGATCTCACCCCCCAAAGGCAAGGAACAGAAATTAGAGGGGATTGACCATTGGTATGATCTTATCTTCAAAAATGCCCGGGATATTATTACATTAGTCAATCCAGATGGCACTATTGAATATTTGTCTCCCTCTATTTGTGATTTACTAGGGTATGACCCGGAAGAATTGGTTGGCAAAAACAGCAATGAACTGAATCATCCAGAAGATATGGCGATGTTGCAATCGGTTATTTTGTCAGATCAGCCCACGTTGACCTATCGGGCTCGTCATAAGAATGGGACTTATGTTTGGTTAGAAACAGCAACCAAACTGATTCATGATGCGGAAGGTCGGCTCCAGAAGATACTGGGAATCGGACGTGATGTGACAGAACGCAAAACATATCAAGACAGCCTCGCAGAAGCTCAGCATATCGCCGCGCTTGGCAGTTGGGAAATTGATTTCCTTGAAGAAAAAATTGCATTTTCCGAGGAATTTTATCGCATTTATCAGATATCCAAAAGTGATTTGCCATCAGACCCGACGGCTCTAGTTATACTTGTTCATCCGGAAGACAGGGGTCAATTTCAAACGTTTATTAACCAAGCTAAGCAGTTAAGACAAGGCCCTACGAGCCTGGAATTTCGCAATTTGCAATCCGATGGTACGGTGAAGTATATGCAGATCCGCGTTTCTGTTCTCTTCGATGAAGAGGGGAAGCCTATCAAGATGAGCGGTACAACGCAGGATATCACGGAACGCAAGAAAGCTGAGTTAAACCTGCAGGAGTCTGTAGAACGTTATACTTCTTTGAAGAAATACAACCATGATGCCGTCATTTCGCTGGATGTGAAGGGGACGATCATAAATACGAACGATATGGCGGCCAAACTGACAGGCTTTAGTATTTCGGAAATGAGAGGGGAGAACATCTCCAAATTCATCGGGGAACAAAATGTTGCCCGCATCTTGTCTGGTGTGATCGAAGATGTGACGGCTGAGCGCCACATCAATGCAATCAAACATAAAGACGGCGCGGAGATCGAGGTTTTGGCAACGATCGCACCGATCATCATTAATAAGAAAAACGTCGGCTATTACGTGATCGCCAAAGATATGACCGAGCAAAAAACATTGCTTATCGCCAAGGAAGCTGCCGAGAAAACCAATAAAGCCAAAAGTGAGTTTCTAGCGATGATGAGCCATGAAATTCGGACACCCATGAACGGGGTGATCGGCATGACCGATTTGCTGCTGCATACGACGGAGTTGGACGAAGAACAAAAAGAATATGTACAAATCATCCATAAAAGCGGCAACACACTAATAACGATTATCAATGATATCCTCGATTTCTCGAAGATTGAAGCGGGCAAGACGGTTCTGCAGCAGCAAGCGATGGATATCAGGGATTGCATCTCTGAAACACGCGATATTTTATTCGCCAAAGCTCAGGAGAAAAATCTGTCTATTGATATTTCAGTGAGTCCGAAGATCCCCTATACATTAATCGGTGACTATGACCGGATCAAACAAATTCTGCTGAATCTGCTTAGCAATGCTATTAAGTTCACCTATAATGGCGGCGTTTCAATTGTAGTGGAGAATGGCATGAGTGAATGCAAGAGGCGTCAGCTTCAATTTACGATCAAGGATACGGGCATTGGCATTCCGAAAGAAAAGCTTGAGCACTTATTTAATCCGTTTTATCAGTTAGACAGCTTTATGACACGCAAATCAGAAGGAACCGGCCTCGGCTTGGCGATCAGTAAAAAGCTGGTGGGGTTAATGGACGGGGATATCTGGGTTGAACATACAGACGAGCTTGGTGCAACTTTTGTCTGTACGATTTGGCTTAAGGAGCATGAACAAGCTGCCGCGTTAACGCCTTTCTCAATCGGTGAGGATATGATTAAACAACGACCGCTTAACATTTTGATAGCAGAAGATAATGAGATTAATCAGATTACACTGAGGAAAATGATCGAAAAAATGGGCCATAACACGAGTATCGCGGAAAATGGCAATCAGGTCATTCGCGCACTGGCTTATGAATCTTACGATATCATCTTCATGGACATCCGCATGCCGGAGCTTAGTGGCCTGGAAGCTACGAAGCAGATTAAGGCTAACATGCCGCCTGAGAAAACCCCTTTTATTATTGCGGTAACCGCGAATGCTTTAATGGGTGATCGTGAGAAATGCCTGGAAGCCGGCATGGATGATTACATCAGTAAGCCGATTAAAAGCGGGATTCTATTCGAAATGATTGAGAAGTATGAGAGAAAGCTGCTGCATATGCGTGGATAAATAGCAAAGGCTGCCGACGTCGTGTCGGCAGCCTTTTGGCACAGGTAAAGCTTAGAAGCTTGCTGCAAGTTCTTTTGCTTTAACGATGGCTTTCTCTTTAATGGCTTGAGCTTGGTCAGGAGCAAGAGCCATACCTTCTACAAACAGCGCTTCGAAGGAAGGGATGCCGAAGAAGAGGGAGATTTTTTTCAGGTAGCTGAAGCCACTTTCCATAGCAGCCGCTGGACCTTCGGAATAGATGCCGCCGCTTGCTTGGATGTGCAGACCTTTTTTGTTTGTCAGCAAGCCAACAGGACCTGCCTCTGTGTATTTGAAAGTTTTACCCGCAACAGCTACGGAATCAATGTAAGCTTTCAAAACTGGAGGGAAGGAGAAATTCCACATTGGGGATACAAATACATATTTATCAGCAGCAACGAATTGGTCAACAAGTGCGCCTAAGCGTGCTACTTTCGCTTTTTCTGAATCCGCTAGTTGATCAAAAGCCGTTCCGGATTGCAATTTGCCCCAAGCGCCAAATACCTCTGCGTCAATTTGAGGAATATCTTGTTGGTATAGATCCACATGAATGACTTCATCGGAAGGATTTGCTTCACGGTAAGCCTCAACGAATTCTTTACCTACTGCCAAACTATAAGAAGTCTGGTGATCGTTCGGATGTGCAGTTACGTACAATAAAGTTGCCATTATTAATACTTCCCTTCTATACCTAAAATAATTACAGTTCTCATTATAGCTTATTTTAAGTTAGTTGGCTAATATTAATTTGTTATGAACTTTCAGTACCTTACTGACGGTTGTTAACCATACTAATTTTCGGTGTTTTTACAGCGCTTAACGGGCTCGCTTGGTGAAAATTTGAAAAGTTACACCGAATTTATCTACGACCAATCCAAAAGCTGGGCTGAAGTACATTTCGCCTAAAGGGATTTCCACGTGTCCATTCTCCTTCAAAGCTTCAAAGATCTCTCTGGCTTGCGCGGCTTCGTCCAAAGTCAGGCAGACGCTCACTTGATTTCCTTGCTGCGGGGGTTGGTCAGGGAGGGAATCAGCAACCATCAGTTCGCCTCCGTCGACTTTTAATACGGCGTGCGCCACAGGCTCTTTTTCAGCTTCAGACATGGGCTTATCAGGATTTTGTGGACCCTCGCCCGCTGTTTGCATGAAAAGCAGCTTGGCCCCCAATGCTTTTTGGTAAAAGGCGATTGCTTCCTTCGCGGTTCCATCCAACATGATGTACGTTGTTATTTGCATGCTCATCTTCCGACATCTCCTTTGATTTGGGTTGTGATTATTTGATTATCAATCACTTCGTTGTTCTTGATTTCAATCATAGCTTATAATAGTGACAAGGATTGTCATGAACTAAAAATAAGGGAGAATGGGCATGTCTAAATCCAAACGGCTTCTGGAATTAATGATGACGGTCAATCGGAAGCGCAGATTCAAAGTACAGGAGTTAGCCGATGAATTCGGCGTTTCGACGAGGACAATCCTGCGAGATTTGCAGGAACTAAGTGAAATCGGTGTTCCCTTGTACTCTGAGGTGGGACCGCATGGCGGATATCAAGTGCTGAAGGAGCGGGTTTTGCCGCCGATTGCTTTCACCGAGGACGAGGCTGTAGCCATATTTTTTGCCAGTCATGCCCTGCGTCACTACCGATTTCTCCCCTTTGAAACGGAGTCCGCTACGGCATTGAATAAATTTTACTATTACATGCCAAGTGACGTCAGGGATCGCATCGATCAAATGAAAAATCGGTTTGACCTTGTAACGCCAACGCGTCAGATTGAATCTCCTTTTCTCAAAATTTTGCTTGAAGGCGCTGTTGATCAAAAGGTAATTCTGATCGCTTACGAGGCTCAAGAAGGAGTCTCTGACCGGAAAATTCAGCCGATCGGTATTTATGCGAGCAATGGCCTATGGTATTGCCCTGCCTATTGTTTCCTCCGCAAGGACTTTCGCGTGTTTCGATGTGACCGGATGCATGCCGCTCAAATCGATACCTCAGAAACGGAGCCCGTAGATCTTAGAGATATTCATCTCGGGAATAGGGAGACGGTTGGTCATATGGAGCAGGCTATGATTCCAATGTCTGCCTACCTCACTAAGGAAGGGGTCACTGCTTGCGAATCGGAAGTGTGGTCATCCTCCAAACTGCGTATCCATGAGGATGGAACAGGTTCGCTGAATGGGGCTATTCCTAAGAGCGACATCCCGTTCTACGCGAAGTTTTTCATTGGACTGGGGAATGATGTGAAAGTTGAGCAGCCACAAGAATTAATAGAGACGATAAAGCGGATGCTACGTGAAATATTGGATTATTATGGATGATTGCGCACCGTCATGCGTTGGACTGGGTTTTTCTTAAAAAGGCAACCTCACTGGTCAAAATAGCGCTATTCGGCTACCATGGTATGTTTTGGAGTAATCGAGGAGTTGTCTCCTGCCTCACGGACGATAAGGGAACATCAGTGCGCTATCCTAGCCTAAAGTGCTATTATAGCGGGGATGAGGGAACTATAGGGCGCTATTTGACTATTTGTTGGAAAATTCAGCGCTTTTCTTGGAAATAAGACCCTGTAGTTCCGCTATGACCCTAGCATCCCTGCTTTTTGCCTAAATAGCGCACTATAGTTCCCTTAATTGCGCTTTGGGACCTCGACCTTGATGAAGGGGGACAATGCACGGAGAATAAGGTAGGCGAACAGAGATAACGGAAGATTTTCCATGTAGTTTAATATTGAAAGAAAGAGGCTGCCCTTAAGTCATTACATTGACTTTGGGGACAGCCTCTTTTTGGATGAAACGGAATTACATTCATTATCTCGAGGAACGATGATCAGCTAGTTGTACACAATCGGCTGCTTTGACCATCTCGAGGAACGGCGATCCGCGAAGACAACGGCTTGCGCTTCCCGCCTCCGTATTAAGATTTCATAAATTTGGAATTCTTATATTGACGTGATATATATCGAAATGATATATTAACTTTCGTAATATAAATCTGAGGAGGAACTTGGAGGCTTTACAACATGAACAGTCAGGATGTCATTCTAGGTATGCTTATGAAACGCTCGTTATCAGGCTACGAAATCAAACAACTATTTGAAAGCTTATTCTCCTATTTCTATAACTCGAGCTACGGTACGATTTATCCGATGCTTCACCGTTTGGAGAAGGATGAGCTGATAACGAAGGAAAACGTGCTCCAAGAAGGGAAACCGAATAAAAATGTGTACACCATCACGGACAAAGGGAAAATCCAATTTACAGACTATTTATTAAGTCCTGTGGAGTCCGATAGTGTGAAATCTGATTTTTTGATGAGACTTTATTTTGGTCAACATGTTGGCTATGACAAAGTGCTGTCCTGGCTGACGAAGGAGCAAGTACATGCTCAGAAGCAATTTGATGATTTAAGTGAAAAATATGCGCTTTACAGTGATCAAATGCATCCTGCCCAAATTATTTGCATCCAAATCGGGATCAAGGAATATCAGGCGAAGCTGGAAGTGATTCGCGAGGGTATAGCTAGCATTCAACAATGCCAACTAGAGGAGAGGGATTAGATTGAACGGTTCGAGTTCAAACAAGAAACTGATTATTTTAGCCATGGCGCTAGGATTATTGATGTCATCGCTGGATAACACGATTGTGGCTTCCTGCATCAGTAAATTAAGTGAGGATTTCAACGTTTTTGATAAAATTAGCTGGGTATTCACCGCCTACATGCTAGCGGCGACGAGCACGATGTTAATATTCGGGAAAATGTCTGATTTATTCGGCAGAAAAATGTTCTATATGATCGGGATTGGCCTGTTTCTAATCGGTTCCGCCTTGTGTGGTGTCGCTCAAAGTGTCGATCAGTTGATCTGGTTTCGGGTCATTCAGGGCATAGGCTCAGGCGCCTTATTCCCGATTAGTTTCACGATTATTTATACAATTTTTAGCGATCCTAAGGATGCCGCCAAAATGTCGGGGGTTTTCGGGGCGATCTTCGGACTTTCTTCTGTAGCCGGTCCTCAATTGGGCAGTTTTATTGCCGAACATCTAGGTTGGAGATGGAATTTCTATATCAATGTACCGATCGGGTTGGCTTCCATGATCGTTCTGATGATTGCGCTCAAAGAGACGCGCTCAGAACGTAAACCCAAAATCGATTATCTGGGAACAATCTTCCTTGTCATCACAACCGTTTCCTTGATGCTGGCTCTGGAGTGGGGCGGCAAGGATTATGCGTGGAGCTCCTGGCAGGAAATCGGCTTATTCGCTGTATCGGTCATCTTTGGAACTCTGTTTATTATGGTCGAACTGCGTGCTTCCGAGCCCGTACTCCCGCTGAGCATCTTCAAAAATAAAATGGTTCTCGGAACCAGCATCATCGTCTTCTGCCAAGGTGTGCTGATGTTCTCAGCCATCACGTATCTCCCAATCTTTACGGTGGCTGTGTTAGGCCACACGAATTCGAATGGCGTACTTACGCCAATGATGGCTTCTTTAATAGCTGGAGCGATCCTCTTCGGCTTCCTGCAATCCAAATTTGCATTCCGCACGCTGATGCTTGTCAGTATGTCGATGACGATTATCGTCGCGTGGCTGTTGACCATTGTGAGCAGCGATGCTTCCAGTGGCTATATGATCCTCCTTATGATTTTGCTTGGTTTGGGAGCGATCGGACCGCTGATGAGTGTCGCGCAAAGTTCGATTGCAGCGAATGTAGATCCCAAATATATGGGCGTCAGCTCCTCGATCGTCGGCTTCTGGCGCAGCATTGGCGGTATCATGGGCGCTTCGATTATGGCGACGATTGTGAACAATAATCTCCATCAATTGATCACTGATGGCGCGGCTAAAGCGGGTATTCCTGCGGATAAAATTAGTACGCTGGCGAACCCGGAGCTGCTCATGCGGGCAGGCGGTACAATCTCGCCAGAAATTCGCGAGTTTCTACAGACTGCTCTGGCAACAGCCATCAATCACGGTTTTATTCTCAGCATCTGCATTGGCATCGTGGGCTTCATTACCGCGTTGTTCGTGGGATCGAGCCGACTTGAGGCGAGCAAGAAACAGCAGACCAGCGCTGTACATGTGTAAGAAAGATGGCGTTCACCCTTCCGGGTGGGCGCTTTTTTAAAATAGGAACGTACGCGGAACTATCTCAGCTGCCTCGCGCGGAGATAAGGGAACCACAGTACGCTATTCTGGCCAAAAGTGACATTATCGCGAGTCAGAGGGAACTACAGTGCGCTATTTTGCTGTCTAATGGGGGAATTCAGCACTTTTCGTAGAAATAAGACCCTGTAGTTCCGCTTAATACCATAGCATCCCTGTATATGCCTATATAGCGTCCTCTAGTTCCCTTAACAGGTTTTGTCGCTACTAAGAGGCTGATCTCTCAGGGAGTAAGATTGGCAATCGCAGATCGCTATCGTAGTTGGAGGCTTGTTGGCCGGATGTTCGACCCAAAGTGATGGAGGGGCCGCGAACACCGCAGCACCGCAGCAAACCGACAATGCCGTAAAAAAAGAAGAAAAAGTAAAACTGACGCTCTGGAGGAACTCAGGGAATGATACAGTGCTTCGATTTCTATGCGCCTCAGACATTTGAGGATGGACAGGGAAGTCGCACTTGAGCCTATCAATCTCCCCAGGTCTGCGATATAGGAGCACGAGGGGCACATAAACGTAAAGAACCTAGGCCGCTGGCCCAGGTTCTTTGGCGTTATAGCTCGTGGAACGACGATGCGCTATTTGCTCCAAATCGGCGGTTGATGGCAAGTCCGCGGATCGTAGAGACGCTATTTCGCCCATAGCTGCCAGTTCCGGGGGATATCAAAAGGTTTGCCATTACCACCTTTAGTCTGTAGAATGTTTAGTAAATATTGTTTATTTATATGGCGAAAGTGTGTGATAACATGGTAACGATTAAAGATATCGCGAATCAAGCGCAAGTTTCAAGTGCCACCGTTTCACGCGTTCTAAATAACGACATGACTTTGCAAGTTGCTGATGAGACAAGGCAGCGTATCATTGAAGTTGCCAAGCAGTTGGATTATAAAAAAGTGAAATCACGTGCAAACAAGCACAGCGAGCCAGAAACCGAGAAAAAACAAGGGATTGGGTTAGTGATCTGGGGTTCGGAGCAGTTGGAATCTTCCGATCCCTATTTCATGTTTATTCGTCAAGGCATCGGCAGAGAATGCGCCAAGCAAGGTATTACCGTTAACAAGGTGCTGTTCATGGATGATTGGGATATGATTATTGCGGATCAGGAGTTGGATGGCTTAATTGTCATCGGCAAAGTGCATATTGATTTGCTCAAACAACTGACTCCCATTCAGCACATAGTTTCAATTGATTATGTGTTGGACGACGATTATGATTCTGTGATGTTCGATTTGCAAAAGGCGACGAGACATGCCATGGATCATCTGTTCCAGCTCGGTCACCAAAAGATCGGCTACATTGGCGGGATTAGCTATATTCGCACGTTGGAAGGCAAAGTCCATAACATTGATGTCCGGCAAAAAGAATATGAAGCGATCATGCGGGAAAAAGGCTGGTTCGAACCCGCCTACTTGTTTGTGAACGACTGGCGCACCGAACAGGGCTATCTATTGATGAAGCAAGCGCTGGAATTGGACGATCCGCCGACGGCTTTCTTGATCGGCAGCGATCCCATGGCGATAGCGGCGCTGAAAGCCTTGCATGAGGAGGAAATTAAAGTGCCTGATGAGGTCGCGATTGTTAGCTTCGATGATATTCCGCTTGCCTCGTTTGTATCTCCGGCCCTTACTACGGTGAGGGTGCTGACAGAAGATATGGGGATTACGGCTGTGAAGCTGCTGGTTGACCGTTTTAACGGTCGTGATGTTCCATTGCATGTTACAATTCCTACTAAACTGATCATTCGTGAAAGCTGTGGCACCAAAACATAGGAATGATAGGTAAACATCCATCAAATCTTCATTGATTTGGTGGATGTTTTTTTTAGGTCAATCCTTATCTGCTTCCAATTCTGCGGTGAGAGATTGTATCTCCCAACTCACTAATGAACTGGATAGGCGTTATCAAGCAGTTAAAAGGCGGAATTGTCTCAACGCAGCCCACAAATATTTGATTTACTAAAATGAAATAAAATTTGTTGAGTAAATCTCATTTTAATGCTAAATTTAAGTAAACTTTTAGTAAATTTATAATGGTGAGGGAGAAGAACCGCAATGAAACCAACAGTTTTGAACGAAATCCAATTAACCGTAGGCACGTATCATTTTCAATTAGTAGGCTGCAATGATCAATTTCGCGGCTCGCTAACTTCGACGACGGTTCAAGAAGGTGTAGAACTCATTCACATTAAGTTGGAAGGTGACAGCCTGCAGCAGCCGCCAGCAATCGAATTGGTCTGGTTTCATCCAGGCATAGATATTCAGGGAAGTTGGTACCCTAGCGCCTATCGTTCCAAGAGACTGCGTGTGGACTGGGAAGATGGAGTTGTTTCCAAATCAACCTATTCGGCGCCTGTCTTTAGTTTGTTCAATGTGCTGGGCAGCAACCGTCTCACCTTTGCTTTCTCGGATGCGCTTAATTCTGTCGCCTTATCGGCTGGCGTCAATGAGGAGACTGCGACTTTCCGCTGTGGAGTCAAATTATTTGTTGAACCAATCGCGCCTCTATCTGTGTATGAAGCGACTTTGCGATTGGATTCCAGGGAAGTGCCATATTATGAAAGCTTGAACGATGTTCAGAAGTGGTGGGCAACGCTCCCAGGTTACACGCCAGCTGTTGTGCCTGAGTCAGCTAAATTACCGATGTACTCCACTTGGTATAGCTTTCATCAGCAGTTTACATCAGAGGGGATCGAGCAAGAGTGCAGGTTAGCGAAACAAATAGGTTGTGAAGCCGTCATTGTAGACGATGGCTGGCAAACGTCTGATCATACTCGCGGCTATGCATTTTGCGGAGACTGGGAAGTGTGCGCAGAGAAGATTCCGGATATGAGATCCCATGTTGCCAGCGTTCATAGAATGGGGTTGAAGTATTTGTTGTGGTACTCGGTGCCATTTGTGGGCTTCAAGAGCCGAAATTGGGAGCGCTTTAAAACGAAAATGCTAAAGACGGTCGATAGCTTGCAAACGGGTGTGCTCGACCCGCGATATCCTGATGTCCGGGACTTCATTATTGACCTGTATGAAACAGCGCTGACGGAATGGGATTTGGATGGCTTTAAACTTGATTTTATCGATAGTTTTGTGGGGACGGAAGAGACGATTTACAAGATCGATAGCGAGATGGATTATATCTCGATTCCTGAAGCTGTTGACTGCTTAATGAGCAATATCATCGACAGATTGAGGTTCATTAAGCCTGAGGTCATGATCGAGTTCCGCCAGAATTACATCGGTCCGTTAATGAGGAAATATGGAAACATGTTTAGGGCTATGGATTGTCCGAATGATGCGATCGAAAATAGAGTCAGGACACTGGATATTCGGTTAATCAGCGGAAATACGGCTGTGCATTCCGATATGGTGATGTGGCATCCGCACGAAATGGTTGAAAGTTCAGCGCTGCAAATCGTGAACACTTTATTTTCTGTTCCGCAACTATCCGTTAAGCTGGATGGTCTTCCTGAGGAGCATCTGCAAATGGTACGGTTTTGGCTGACTTTTTGGAGAGAGCATCGCGATGTGTTGGTAGACGGACGGATAATGCCGCAGCATCCAGACTTTCTCTTTCCTCTGGTCATCGCCGATACAGCTGCCAAAAGAGTCGTTTGCGCTTATGGAGATGTTACTGTTCGACCCGGCGGCAATCCTCCTGAACTGGTTCTGTTCGTGAACGGAACACTGAATTCGCGGCTGAATGTGGAGCTTGAAGAGGATTGGGGCAGCAGATGGTTGGAGGTTCGAGATTGCAAAGGGCAATTGGTGAAAAAGGAACTTGTGGAATTGAATGCTGGCATTCATCGTTTGGAAATTCCTCCTTGCGGTGTGGCAGCTGTATATGAATAGCACCAAAAATGCTTGGAGAGTATGTGATGATGATCGCCACGATTAAAGATATCGCCAAAATGGCGAGGGTTTCCTCAGCAACGGTTTCAAGGGTGCTCAACAGCGATACCACCTTTCATGTACCCGAAGAAACGAGGATTCGCATTATGGAGACCGCCGTTAAGTTGAATTATCGCAGAAGTGAGCGGAAACAGAAACTGGTATCACCGGATATGCAGGACTTGAAGTTTGGCTTATTGATCTGGTGTTCTGAGCAGATGGAATACTCGGATCCCTTTTACTTGTCAATTCGGCAGGGGATTGAGAAGGAGTGCGTCAAATATGGGATTAGCATAAGCAGAGTATTCCGATTCATAGATGAAACTAGTACGGATATCGATGCAAGTCAGTTGGATGGATTATTCGTAATTGGCAAAGTTCATCTGGATATCATCCATAAAACGACGCAAACGCCTAATATCGTTTCGATTGATTATGTATTAAGTGAAGAGTATGACTCCGTGATGTTTGATTTGCCCAAGGCGACAAAGCAGGCTTTGACGCATTTGCTTCAACTTGGGCATCAAAAGATCGGTTATATTGGCGGTATCAGCTACATCCGAACCCTAGAAGGAAAAATATTTAATACAGATGCTAGGCAAAAAGAGTTTGAAGTTATCTTGAAAGAGCACAATGTATTCAACCCAAGCTATGTGTTTGCCGGAGATTGGCGCCCGGAAGTAGGCTATCAATTAATGAAACAAGCTCTGGAGGCAGAAGATGTGCCTACCGCTTTTGTAATTGGCAGTGACCCCATGGCGATAGCTGCGCTTAAAGCAGTGAGCGAATCCGCTTATCAAGTGCCCAACGATATAGCCATTGTCAGTATTGATGATATAGAACTTGCCTCCTTCGTGACTCCGCCTTTAACAAGTGTCAAAGTGTTTATGGAGGAAATGGGAGAAACAGCCGTGAAGCTAATGGTTGACCGTCTGAAAGGACGTGAACGGGCGTTGCATGTAACCATTCCAACGAAGCTTAGAATAAGAACAAGCTGTGGCGCGAACGCACAGTAAAACAATAAACGACTCTGTCGTGAGAAAGCGAGTAGGTTCGCTTTCTCACTTAACAGGATGAAGTTTTAGTAAATATTTTCTCTAAAACAGATATTTTTCGCTATAATTTTAGTAAAATCTATTGTGTTTTTAAGTAAATATCAGTAAAATAAAAGTGTGGAAAGATATTTGCTGTCCATACCCAGATCAACTTGCTTACAGCGTAATTGGATTGCTGAGATGAAGGAGGAAATCTTAAGAGAGGGTTTTGAAAGCGCACTCATTTTATTTAACTTACAGGAAAGCAGGGGTAAAAGTTGAAGAAAAAAATGCGAGTAGTATTATCAACGGCATTATCGATGAGTGTAGTTGTTGGTTGTTCCGCCCAGAAAGCTGAGAACAAGGCAACAGAAACAGCGGCGGCTACCAGCGAAACAAAAGTAGAAACGTCCAAAGCCGCAACGAATGAGTTTGGTTGGGAAGTACCAAGCAAAACAATTGAGTTTAGTTACTATTACGCAGATTCGATCAGCCCGGACAAGACCAAGAAGAATAGCGATCTAATGCATAAATACTTATTGGAGAAGTTCAACGTTAACTTGAATAAAATTACATTTGACGCGAAGAAAGAGGATAAGCTGAATCTGATGCTGGCCTCCAACGATTACCCTGAGGTGATCGCCAATATGGATGAGGCGACAGTAGCGAAGTGGGTCGCGCAGGGAAAAGTGCTGGAGCTTGGTCCCTATATCGACAAGTTTGCACCCAACGTCAAGTCACAGCTAGGCGATCTTTATAAAACTTACTTAACGAACGGTAAAATGTATGCCCTTCCAGGTTATTGGGGATCATTGCCGATCCCGGATTTTTCAGCTCATATTCGCTATGACTACTGGAAAGAACTTGGGACTCCTAAGTTTGATACGCCGGATCAATACTATGATGTCCTGAAGAAAATCCAGGAGAAGCATCCTAAGAATGACAAGGGTGAGAAGACGTACGCCCTTTCAGGTTTTGCGCCGGTTACAGAGAAGATCGTTCCGACCTTGGCGGGCATGTGGGGATTGAAAGACGGAAATAAGATCTCATCTGACGGAAAGATTACGCATTGGATTAACACGCCAGAGGGGCTTGAGCTTACGCTTTTCATGAACAAGGTTTATCGCGATGGCTTGCTGGATCCCGATACGTTTATCAACAAGTACGAGAACATGAAAGCCAAAATGTCAACGGATCGCGTTATGGGCTTCATCGGCGCTTGGTGGATCGGTTGGAACGCAGGCCACGAAGTTTGGCAGAAGAATGATCCGAATTGGAACGAAGAGAAACGGTTTATGCAAGTGAGTGCCAAAGCTGCCAGTGCGGATAAAGCTAATTTGTCAGGGAAGAATTCGCGAAGTACAGGTATGACTGTCATCACGAATAAGGCCAAAAATCCAGAAGAAATTATGAAATGGCTAAATTTCTCGGTCAGCGATATCGGTACAAGATTAATCGGCTGGGGAGTTCCGAATACCGACAAATCAACATGGACTTTCAAAGACGGGAAGGCGAGTTTCGTTGAATCGCAGAAACAAGCGATCATTGATTCCAAATTTGATTACGATGCTGGTGATCTGCTTGGTATGGATTTGTATAATCTGGTCACAAGCCAGGGTGTTACGAAGGATGATGGCAAAAGCACCTATTGGTTTGACCAAAACTTCAATGATAATGCCAAATGGAAAAAGATGATGAACGAGAATTTGAAGGATACGATTTATGACAATACCGTTGGGGACATCAAAATTCCGGCCAACGATCCGCTTGCCATTACAGATAAGCAAGTGAAAGATTTGCTGGAGTCGCAGTGGGCCAAGGCAGTGCTGAGCAAGACGGAGGAAGAGAGTCGAACCAACTTCGCTGCCCTGAAAGAAAAACTGAATGCGGCGGGTCTGGATAAGATTGAGAAATATAAAACCGATGAATACCAAAGAAGATTGAAAGAGTGGAAATAACAATGACGAAAGGAAGGGTCAACCCTTCCTTTCCTTTGTCCGCATTGTCCCAGTAAATCCAAACAATCGGATACGGAGGTCCTTATGGAGAGCAGTATGAATGAATTAAATAACCTTAGAACAAGCTCGATGCTGAAGAAGACGAAGTTTCAAGCGTTTAGGAAAAGATTCTATAGAGAGCGTCAAATCTGGATGCTTTGCATCCCGATTCTCCTCTTTATTGCGGTGATGCAGTACTTGCCTATGCTAGGCGTGATTACGGCTTTTATGAATTACATTCCTGGAACCTCTGTTTTTAAAAGTGAGTGGGTAGGCCTCCTGCATTTCAAAACATTCTTTGCCTCACCGGATTTCCCGATGATTATGCGCAATACGCTGGCCATCGGTGGGTTGAATATTTTATTTGGATTCCCAGCGCCGATCATATTGGCCTTACTGCTCAATGAAGTTCGCAGCAAGCCTTTTCGTAAATTTATTCAATCTACGTCCTACTTGCCTTATTTTCTTTCCTGGGTAGTCATTGCCAGCATTACGTTTACCTTGTTTGGCAACGAAGGGGTTTTCAACGAATTTTTGCTGCGTTTCGGCTTCAGCGACCAACCGATTTCCTTCCTGGGGGAAGGCGGCAAATATTACTGGGGGATTATCACAGGACTTGGCGTGTGGAAAAATGTTGGATGGAACTCGATCATTTATCTGTCGGCCATTACAAGTGTTGACCCTGAGCAGTATGATGCGGGGAAAGTGGATGGCCTCGGCAGATTTAAAAGCATCTGGCACATTACACTGCCTGCCATTCGTCCTACGATAGTCGTGCTGTGGATTCTGAGCTTGGGTAGTATTTTTACAGCAGGCCTAGAAGCTCCACTTTTGATCGGAAACTCGCAGACCAGGGACTATTCGGAAGTCCTGGATACATACGTCTTCACGTATGGACTTCAACTCGGAAACTATTCGTTTGCAACCGCTATTGAACTAGTAAAATCAATCATCGCGGTCAGCTTAGTATTCGGGGCCAATCGCTTTACGAAAAAAGTGATGGATACGTCTATCTACTAGGAGGAGCACACGATGGTTACTGTATTCTCGAAACAATCGCTTGGGGGCAAAGTTTTTGATGTGATAAATATAATCGTTTTGCTCCTGTTTGGCTTGCTTGTTGTTTATCCTTTTTTAAACCTGCTTGCGCTGTCTTTCAATGATGGCACGGATGCCTTGAAAGGTGGTATTTACTTATGGCCGCGCCAATTGTCGTTCAGCGCTTACGAATTCCTGTTTCAGGATAAAAGACTGCTTTCCAGTTTATCGATTTCGATCATGCGGGTCTTTATTGGTACGCTAACTTGTGTGTTATCAACGGGCCTCTTGGCTTATATAGTTACGATCAAACATTTCTCGGGAAGAAAGATGATGAAAGTCATCTTTATCATAACGATCTATTTTAGCGGTGGATTAATTCCGACTTATCTGGTTTTTCTTGGATTGGGACTAACGGATTCCTTCAATGTTTACTGGATTCCTGCTATGTTTAACGCGACTTGGATGCTTTATATGGCTTCTTATATGGAAGGTATTCCTGACTCCATGTTCGAGTCGGCCAGAATCGACGGGGCAAGCGAACTTGGCATATTCGTACGGATTGCCGTGCCGGTTTCGATTCCTGTGTGCGCCTCAATTGCTATTTTTAGTTCGGTGAGCCACTGGAACTATTGGCTGGATACGGTGATCTACAATTCAAGCGGGAACTGGGACACGCTTCCCATTTATTTGAAAAGACTGCTTTTGGAAGTAGAAGCGTTCGAAGAGTTAAGAAATCCGTTAGCCCTCAGTGAAAAACTACGAGGATTATCGCCCACTACACTGCGTGCTGCCTTAACGATGATTGTTACGCTGCCGATCTTTTTCGTTTATCCGATTATGCAAAGATATTTTGTCGGCGGGCTTACGCTAGGCGCAGTCAAGGGATAAAGACCCCTATACTAGGAGGAAACAGACATGTCCAAAATTACTTTCTTAGGTGCGGGAAGCACCATATTCGCCAAAAACGTGTTAGGAGACTGCATGCTGACGCCAGCGCTTCAAGGCTTCGAACTTGCGCTGTTTGATATTGATGCGGAACGGTTGAAAGACTCGGAAAACATGCTTATTCATTTAAAGCAGACTTTGGGAAGCACATGTAGAGTCAAGTCGTACTCAGATCGCAAGGAAGCCTTGCGTGGGGCTGCTTATGTGGTTAATGCGATTCAAGTAGGGGGCTATGATCCGTGTACGATAACCGATTTTGAAATTCCCAAAAAGTACGGCTTGCGTCAAACGATTGCGGATACCGTCGGCATTGGCGGGATTTTTCGCAATTTGCGTACCATTCCGGTCATGCTGGATTTCGCCAAAGATATTCAGGAAGTATGTCCGGATGCCCTGTTTTTGAATTATACGAATCCGATGGCTGTATTGACGAATGTGATGAACACTTATGGCGGTGTGGAAACGGTTGGTTTGTGCCATAGTGTCCAGGTCTGCGTACCTCATATTTTCGAACATCTGGGGATGGACCATCAAGGTGTGCAGTGGAAAATTGCAGGCATTAATCATATGGCATGGCTGCTGGAAGTTACCAAAGACGGTATCGATTTATATCCGGAAATCAAAGAACGTGCACGTGAGAAGCAGAAAGAAAAGCATGATGACATGGTTCGTTTTGAAATGATGCTTAGGTTCGGTTATTACATTACGGAATCTTCCGAGCACAATGCGGAGTACCATCCATATTTCATCAAACGGCAGTATCCGGAGCTTGTTGATCGATTTCATATTCCGCTTGATGAATACCCCCGCCGCTGCGTCAACCAGATAAATCGCTGGAAAACGATGCGCGAAGAACTTGTTAGTAACACGAGTTTGACGCATAAGAGAACGCTTGAATACGCCTCATACATCTTTGAAGCGATGGAAACGAACAATCCATTCAAAATCGGCGGGAATGTGATGAATACTGGTTTGATTACTAACCTGCCCAAAGAAGCTTGCGTGGAAGTTCCATGTTTGGTTGATTCAAGCGGCGTGAATCCGACCTATGTGGGGGATTTGCCTCCGCAATGCGCAGCACTCAACAGAACGAATATTAATACGCAACTCTTAACCATAGAGGCGGCGATGACCGGGAAGAAAGAGCATATCTATCACGCGGCATTACTAGATCCACACACGGCTGCAGAACTGTCGATCGACGATACGGTGGCGCTGTGCGACGAGCTTATCGAAGCACATGGAAATTGGCTTCCAGCTTATAAATAAGGCGATAGGAAGATTTCCTTCAGGGACGGTGGAGTATTCAGTGGCTGAGAAAGAAATTATGATTGATTCTTCTAATGAGCAGCTCAAAAGTGCTTTTCATTGGGCAAAGTCCAAAGCCAAATCCTATGTAAGAACGGGTATGGAGGGTCTGATTAACCAAGATGAAACAGGTCGCCATTTACCGGAAATCAAGTCGTATATACCCTCCTATTGGGCGGGATATGCGCATCGCTCTGCTTTCTATTCGCGGGATATGGCTCACCAAATGTCGGGCGCTCATTTGTTGGGCCTTGTCCTGGAGAACTTCTCCATGCTCAAGGCCTTTGCTGGAACAGCTAGTGAACTGCACCAATGGTACCCGGCTTGGGCGCTTAATTTTGATGGCTCTTTGTTTCAATTAGACTACCGCAACGCCAATGAATTTGTAAGAGAAGTTCCCGCTGTGTTCGAGTTAGTGGAGAAAGCCTACAACTTATACCTATGGACGGGTGACGAGAATTATTTGAATGATACAACGCTGTGGACTTACTACACCAAATCAGTAACTGATTTTATACGTCTTCATGATAATCAACTGATAAACGAAGTCGCGGAAGGAACCGGAAGAGGCATTTTCGATGGCGCAGCATCCTACGATGAACACTGCGGCGAAGCTATTGTGGAAGCGGGGGACGGCATCGCGTCCCAGTATCAAGCGCTGCTGGCTTATGCCCAGTTATCCAAAGCCAAAGGCGATATCGCGAATTACGAGGCATTCAATGATAAAGCGAGCGCTTTGAAAACATACTTCAACACAGATTGGGGAGTTAGGGGTATTGAGTCAGGCTATGTGAGAGGCTATGAGGCTAGCGGCCAAGCCTACAGCAGCTTCGGCAAAGAAGCTAGCTGGTTCATGCCGATGAAGAAACTGACAGAAGCCGGCGAACGGACCGATCAATTCCTTATCCTGATCGACAGCATGTGCGAGATGCCCGGACAAGCGCCGGCAAATATCGAGGCATTCACGTATTTGCCGGATACATTTTTCCCTTATGGCCAAAATGAGTTGGGCTGGAAGTGGATGAAGTTTATCATCGACAGGCTGGACGAACCGCATGAGATCAGCAGCCAAGGAACAAACGGCGATTATCCGGAAGTGTCCTATACGTTAATCAGTCAAACAATTGAAGGATTGATGGGGGTGACCCCGAATGCACCGCATAACGGGCTGTCCTCCTTATCCAGATTGCCGCAAGAGATCCAATGGCTGGCAGTGAATCATCTAGCTTTGGGAGACTGCGATATCTACCTGAGACATGACGGTGCGACCAAGAGTACGCTAAGGAATAATTCCGCTGCGAGTGCGGTTAGTTGGGAAGCTCAGTTTGTAGGCGTTTGCCGAATTATTCTAGTGAACGGGTTAGCCATGAAGGCAGAAATCAAAACCGTTAACGGTGTAATGATCAGTTGTGTTACAGTCCAGGTGGCGGTAGGGGAGAGTGTGACAGCGGTACCTTTGAAAGAGCAGGGAGGGACTGGGCATGAGTTCGATATATGAGATGAGATTGCACAAACTGCGTGGTTATTTGGAGAAAGAACGAATTGAGATTGCTTTGATCACGAATCCGACGAATATTTATTACTACACAGGATTCCATTCGAATCCACATGAGCGATTTATGGGGCTGATCGTTGATCTGGGCAGGGCTAGGGAAAGTATGATCCTTCCTGCTCTGGATTTGGAAGCTGCGCAGCAGCATGCTTTTGTTCGCGAACTGATTCCCTGCTCGGATAGCGAGAATCCTTACAACCTGTTGAGAGAGCAAGTGGGTAGAACACGAATAGGTGCGTTGGGTTTGGAAAAGAAAGCGGTCAATCTTCACCAGGTGGAGCAATTGCAGGGATTGTTTGCCGGGTTGCAAGTTATGGATATCGAGCCATTTATCATAAAAGAACGGTTGGTGAAATCTGAACAAGATCTTGTCAGCATCCGTCGGGCGGTAGATATTGCCGAGAAAGTACTCGAGAGCACCGTACAAAATGTCAGAGTTGGCATGATGGAACAAGAACTTGCCGCTGAATTGGCATACAAGATGAGGATGTTCGGCGGCGATAAGCCCGCGTTCGAATCGATTATCTTAACCGGAAAAAGGTCAGCCATGCCGCATGGCAAACCAGGTGCCTGCGCAATCCAGGAGAACGATTTTGTGCTCTTCGATTTTGGCGTATATATGGAAGGCTTCTGCTCGGATATCACGCGTACGTTTCTAATGGGAGAAGGAACCAAGGAGCAATCCACGATTTATGAAACGGTTCTAACGGCGAATTTGGCAGCTATTCAGGCGGTCAAGGTTGGCTTCCCATACGGAACTATCGATCAAGCAGGAAGAAGTGTCATTGCAGCTATGGGTTACGGCGCTTATTTCAATAATCGCATCGGTCATGGTCTAGGAATGGATTTGCATGAAGCGCCTTCCATACATGGTGAGAGCGAGATGCTCATTGAGCCCGGTCATGTATTCACGATTGAACCGGGGATTTACTTGTCTTCGCTTGGCGGGGTGCGTATCGAGGATGACGTGTATGTGCATCCCGATGGCCATGTCGAAGTGTTGACACGCTATCCAAAGCAATTGCGCAGATTATAAGATGGCAGAAAGAGGTTGTTCCCTGAGTCAATGAATGACTAAGGAAAC
This sequence comes from Paenibacillus sp. HWE-109, assembly GCF_022163125.1. NCBI lineage: Bacteria > Bacillati > Bacillota > Bacilli > Caryophanales > Paenibacillaceae > Paenibacillus > Paenibacillus sp. HWE-109. Next base: position 8,830,671 of record NZ_CP091881.1, read on the forward strand.
AACCTCTTTCTTATACCGTGTGTACCGAATTGCCTTTGACCAATGTCACATAGATTCGTTCGTGGTCGATCTTTTTATCATCAATCAGCTTTAAAAGCTGTTCAGAAGCCAAAGCTCCCCATTTTCGCTTCGAATAATCAATTGTTGCAAGGCGGGGTTCTGTATACTGTGTCAATTCGATATTATCGAACCCGATAATATGAATGTGTGTGCCTATCTTGTACTCGGATTCCTTCACGGCATTATATAAGCCAATAGCCATCTCATCGTTCAAACAGAAGACTGCAACAGGTTCCGTATATTCCTGAATGATCTGCTTGGCGGCTTCTTCACCGGCAGATTTGTTGAAATCGCCTTGAATCTGCGTATAGGCAAGAGGTTGATGGCGATCCACGACTTGACGGACAGCCAGAAGGCGCTGCATCGAATCAAATGAGGCTTCAGGCCCTGCTATGACATAGATCTTGCGATGTCCTTTTTCAATCAGGTACTCCATGGCTAATGCGGCGCCTGCCTTATTATCGAGCAGAACTTGATTCACATTCGCATGGTGTAGCTCCCGGTCGAGCACAACCAGCTTATGCCCGCGCTCCGCATATTGAAGCAGCTCTTCGCTGGAGAAAGAGGCGTCAAGCACGATAGCGCCGTCGATATTCCGTTCCGGCAGCAGACGATGGGATTGCACGCCGCTGCATACGATTAAGTCATAGCCTTGTTTATTCAGCACTTCTTTGATTCCCTGCAGCAGTTCTCCATAGAATGCTCCAGTAAAATCCGTAAGAAATACCCCGATAATCTTAGTTTCCTGTTTCTTCAGTGATCTGGCCGCTGCATTCGGGACGTAATTTAATTCCTTGGCCACGGCTAGTATTCTTGAGCTCGTTTCCTTCGTCACTTTGGGGTTCCCGTTTATCGCGTAGGATACCGTGGAGATCGAGACCCCCGCTTTTTTCGCGATATCTTTAATACTAACCACAATAACCGCCCCTATCGTTCATGCCATCGTTGCCTTTACTATATCAATATATCGCAGTTTTCGAAAGATCGCCCGTTCCACTAGATGTAAATGGCAATAACATTATTTGCGTCGCTTAACATATTCGCTAACTGCTCGTGGCGAACTCTAGTACCACCATGGCGATAACGGTTGGGCAGGACTTCGGTTTCTGCTGTATGACCATTAATCACGATACGGCATTCCGCTGATCCGCTGATATGATATTCGAAACTTACACGGCGGTTCATCCAGGCAAAATCGAATCGAAGACCGTCCATGTCCGTCGGAAGCACAGGATCAATGATCAGATCGCCTCCCTCTTGGCGAATACCGAGGCAGTTGGAGATAAGTTGATTCATGTAGATTCCCGGTCCGCTAGAGTAGATTCTCCAGCCGCCTTTAACCGGAACTTTTCCTTCGATCAGCTCCTGGAAGCGTTCTTGGGCATCATAACGGGTATTGAATTTGCCGTCTGAGCTGCTAAAGTAGGCATTGCTTTGGCGCAATTCGGCGTTCGGCACCACTTCTCTTAGTCCGATCGGGTTAATCATAGCCAGGCCCAGCCAGGCTTCGTCGACCTTGCCGAGCTTCGCCATCGCCTCTACGAAGCGGATATGTGCGTGTACATACTGCAGCCCGACTTCACGGCCAAAGTTCGACGCTTGCTCCGCACGTTTGAAGTGCGTGCTTACCCCTCCGGCATATCGTGCTGGGCGGTTCATCAAGCGTACGCCATCAGGGCAGTACAGTTCCTGCTTGATAAGCCTATAATGAGATTCTGCCTGCTCTTCAGTCAGCAATTCGGCGATCATGCTGCGCGTCATCGGCAGCAATCGATACTGAATGCCCGTCTTCGTATCGGTCGGATGCAGCATAAGCTCGGCTTCCCCCGGTTTCTCCATATACACGAAGCCGGGAATGACATCCTTTTGCAGCATATAGTGATTGAAATCGGCTTGAATGCCAACTGCCAGCTCGGCGAGCTCCGCAGAGAACACTTGGTGTTCATCCGTTAAAGCGGCGGATAATTGATTCAGCACTTGATAGGTCAATGCGACCGTCCAACTGCTGATCATATACTGCTTGAGCTGCGCATTGGCTGGCTGAAGCGTATCGTCCCAGTCCCCGTCGCCATAAGCGGACAAATGCGTACCATGAAGGAAGTGATTCTTCATATAAGTCAACTGCTTCTGAACATGCTCAAGCAGGGTAGGGCATTGATCGGTGAAGGCGAAATCCTTCCGCTGCGTATAGGGAATTCGTTCTTGAAGAATGCCGTAATCGTGCGTAGCCGAGATATAATCGGCGACAACTTTAAGCGGCCATACAATGATATCGCCATGACTTTCTTCTTGCTGGATGCGATAGTATTGATCGAACATAAACCACTGCGGCCAGTTTCCGTCATCCTCATATTGATGGGCATACACAGTTTTGATAATTTCGCGCACTTGCTCGTATTTCTGTGTTGCCATGAAGTATTCCGTAGGTCCCTGACAGACGTCTCGCGTGCCCCAAGCGGCTCCGCCGTACTGCTCCAGCCCGTGCGGCACGGAATAATGGACGAGCATATTATGGGTGTACCACCAAGCAAGGGCATTCACCTTATTGAGTGCTTCCGTCGCTTCACCATTGTGCGATAATTGGAAACCATTCATTACATTGCCAAAATAGTCACGGTATCGTTCAATTTCTACAGCCGTATTGGGCTTCACAAATGGCAGCTCTTCGCCATGAATAAGGCCTTGAACCGTCAAGCTCCATTCCGGGCAGGCGCTTAGTTCAAGCACAACGAGCGAAGAGGAACTTGGATCGACCTTATCGGCTAAGGCTGTCTCGTTAGCCACGGTCACATCCGCTCCGGTGAGCTTCATACGGTAACACAGGTCTGGCAGGGTGCTGCTGTTGTCTGAGCCTTCTCCAGCACGGAACACCAGAACCTCGCCCTCACGTTCCATGTGGGAAGGAACACCGTACTCATTATTGTTCATGGTTACCTGATTCGTAACGAGATAGCGGTAGGGAGCTCCACTTGCAGATTGTACGGTTAGATGAACCTCCGGCGTGTCCAATGTTGTGAGGTTCGTGACAATAATCGTATCGTCAGCCGTTTTGTAGGTCCACCGCACATAATTGAAGCCAATCTCGTACATTGAAGGCATCGTGAGCATGCGGAATTTATTATGCAGCTCAATATAGATCCTCTGGCCTGATGTCTTGAGCACATTCAGCGCATTGCGGGCATTCGTCAGTATTTTGTTGGCGGAGGTGTTTCCCACCACAAGCTGCGAGTTGAATATCCCGTACATATATGAGGTGGTAGTAAGCACATGCTCGTTCATCCTGGCATTATCCCCAGTCATGAGGATATGTCCATGCGGACGCTCTACAAGCAGCTCCTTCTCTTTTAACACGACATGCTCGTGCCCCTCTGTGAAGAAAGACAGTAGAATACCATTCTCCCATTCCTCTTGATGACGGCTAGGGAAAGAGCGCTCGATCTCCTCTAATGTCAAAGATTCAACTAGAAGCGGCTCACCAATTCGAGGATGTAGGTTGACCGAGATAAGTTCTTCATCCCACTTTTTATCCAAAGCTTCAGCATGTGCCCATGCTTCCTCTATGTCATGATGGTATGCCAGGCTAACAACCGCATCTGGATGGTGAGGCTTGAACAGACCGTAAAAAACAAATCGCGCCATGCCATCGACAATCACACGCTTTGATTGCAGAGCCGTATAGGCAAATTCATATTGATAGATCTCGCTGGGCAGCTTGACCTGCGTCAATGCTTCTGGCTTGTTCGTTGCCTTATAGGATAAGCCGAAAAATTGGAAACCATCTGTTGCATATTCCGCAGCATGGGTTAAAGCACCCTGCTGCAAATAAGGGAATTGTCCCTGTTGCGGCATATTTTGCCTAGAACAGACTACCCAGCCTTTGATAGGGTCTTGAAAGACCGAATGGTCGATGTATTGGGACAGATACGCTTCATTCGATCTGACAGCGCCTTGATCCGCAATGCCGACATCTTGCCCGTAAACAAGATCGATATCAGCTCCATGACCATGGACTCGTACGTCCCAGAACCAGACTAGTTGAGGCGTGAGTGTAAATATGACCTCATACTCAAGGTCCTCGGCATGGCCCGTCCAAGAAATCTGGCTGTCGGTTCGACGGATGCGGCTGGAAGACCGGATGCCAAGCAGCGGGACAAAGGAGATTGCTGAATCCCGGTGGATACGCAAAAAGATGTTGTTCATCGAACCGTCAATGGGGTTGGATATCAACTGATTGATCATGGTCTGATTGTAAGTGATTTGTCTAATATCCCCGCTGTTCATAAAAGTGAACGCTAGCTCCCCGGTTCGGATGCAGATGTCTGTGTCATTAGGTCTAATCATGTTTTCCACTCGCTTTCTTAAATGGCCATTGAGTTGGTATATACGTTATCGAAACGTTTCGATTGATGTAAAATTATTATAGACAGCAATAGTTTAGGCGTCAATAAACAAATTTATATAGGGGGGGTTCCGTGTTTGGTGCTTGTATTCGTTGAAATCTGCAATGAAGATCTAGTTTTAAGTATATATGAGTAAGAATCGAAACGTTTCTATAGATATCAGCTACCCTAATTTACAAGCAAGACATAAAAAAGAGGCTGTTCGCAAGGTTTTCAACCTTTTGACACAGCCTGCTTTCTTTTTGCATTCGTTGTATGCTCACGGAGTTAAGCCTATAATAGAAATAACGAAAATAGAACCTTAACAAAGTGAAGGAACGGTGGGTGTTCATGGACGGCAAAACGGTACTGCGCAAACTGGGCAGCTCAGATTTAGAACTATCGCCCCTAGGTCTTGGTTGCTGGCAATTCAGCAATGGACAGGGGATGGTCGGCAAATTCTGGCCGGTTCTGGGAAAAGAGGATGTACTTCGCATCGTCCAAACTAGTCTCAAAGGCGGCATTAATTGGTTCGATACCGCCGAAGTTTATGGCAGGGGGCAATCCGAGCAAATGCTTGCTGAAGCGCTGCGTAAATCAGGCGTTTTGGCGAATGGTGCTCATATTGCGACAAAGTGGTGGCCAGTGCTTCGTACGGCAAACAGCATTACAGCAACGATTCATGAGCGCCTGAAGCTGCTTGAGAACCGGACGATTCACCTTCACCAGGTTCATCAGCCGTATTCCTTCTCGTCGGTGCGCAGCCAGATGAATGCGATGGCGGAGCTTGTGAAGCAAGGCCATATCAAGAACGTTGGCGTCAGCAACTTTTCCGCCGACAAAATGCGTGAAGCCGATCGTGTGCTCCGCGAGCATGGACTTCGTCTTATTTCCAATCAAGTGAAATACAGCCTGCTGGACCGCCGTATCGAACAGAACGGAATCATGGACGCTGCCAAGGAATTAGGCATTGCGATCATTGCCTACTCCCCTCTGGAGCAAGGGATTCTTAGCGGCAAGTTCCATAAGAACCCGGCTTTGGTGAAAGCCATCACGGGTCCGCGCAAATGGACGGCTGCCTTCCGCGAGTCCGGACTGCGCAAGTCGCAGCCGCTGATCGCTCAGCTTGAGGAACTTTCGCATAAGTACGACGCTTCGCCGACGCAGATTGCGCTGAATTGGATGATTCATGCGCACGGACCTACGGTTTTCGCCATTCCGGGCGCATCCAAAGTGCATCATGCCGAGGAAAATGTGAAGGCTATGCAATTCACCCTAACGGAGGATGAGCTTCAACAAGTTGATGCTGTCTCCAAGCAAATTTTGCGAAAATAATGCGTTGCTGGAAGCCTCCATGGCCGAGTAGGCGATAGGGGCTTCTTTTGTATTAAACATTTTCCTTATCAAGTAGATAGACTTTCACATTTTTCTTTACGCCAAATTCCTGTGCTTCCCCCAGATCATTCATGAAGACATCAATTCTCGGGCCCCGAATGGCTGAGCCGATATCCTCGGCTTTGCGTATGCCTATTCCTTCAATGAACACGGTAGATCCAAGGGGGATAACGGCTGGATCGACAGCTATCGTCCGCCCTTCTTTGGCTTTTTTGCCGCTGTAAGTAATGCCATATTGAGGATGGGAAGCTTTTTTGCCAGTAGATTCGAAGCCAGCGGTGTAGGCTGTAAGCGTGGTATTGATTACTTTTTTAATAATTTTGGGCTGTTCCGCTGCCAGGCCAGAGCTACCTTCTACTATTGGAATGGATAGATTTTGTCCTATCGTAAGGTGGTTGGGATCCCCAATCTGATTAGCAGCGATTAAATCTGAAACATCAATGTTGAAATTGCGGGCAATTCGGTAAAGAGTATCTCCACTGTTTACTTGATATTGCTGAGGCGACGGTGTCGGTGCGGGATCAAAAACTTGCGAGATTTCTGCGGAAGGTTCAGCCGAGCTAGGATTTGAAGCAAAACTGTAGGTAGGCGGCATACCCAGATCCTCGTCACCGATGGGATACGAATAAGCTGAGTTGGCTTGCATAAAACTGAACAATATAGGAAGCGTCAAAATCATAAAGCATATTTTACGAAACATGATAGCTCCTCCTCTTAGATAAATTAATAGAGTTATAGCTACTAGACTTGGCTATTTTTAATAGATATATACGTGGAATAGCAAAATAGTTGAAATATGAATATGGATAAGAAGCCAGAATAAAAAAGTTGTCGAATGGAAGAATAAACCATTGCAAAGTAGATGCGAACCGTGCTATATTACAAATCCGGCCGCAAGATGGCTGGCGAAAGTAACTCGAAAAAAAGTAGTTGCATTAAAAAACTCAGCATGGTATATTACTTCTCGCTGCTCCGGTAACACGGCAGTGAGCGAAA